>DATEDC010000115.1:0-5255 GCA_035286585.1 Anaerolineales bacterium | reverse complement strand
GCTTTGCGAGAGGCTGAAGCTGAGCATCACTCCCACGGCGTAGAGCGGCAGCATGGCGATCTCATTCGCCTGAAAGAAGATAACGATCAGCGCAGCGACGAGCGCCAGCACGCCGATCCCAGCGCTGAACACCAGGCGGTCACCGCGATTCTGCATCCAACGAGGCAAAAAGTTATCGCGTGCCAGGAGAGAACCTAGCTGCGGAAAGCCTTGATAAGCTGTATTGGCCGCCAGTAACAAGATCATGGCGGTGAAGAATTGCACCCAGTAGTACAGTACGCTGGTGCCTGCCACCTGCCGGGTCATCTGGGAGAGGATGCTCTCCGCTTCGACCGGGATCAGGTTGATATGCGTCGACAGGAAGGTGATGCCGAGGAACAGCGACATGGCGATACATCCCATCGCCACCATGGTCTTGATGGCGTTTTTCGCTTCGGGCGGTTGGAAAGCCTGTGTGCCGTTGCTGATGGCCTCGATGCCGGTCAAAGCCGTGCAGCCTGCCGCAAAAGCGCGCAGGATCAGCCAGACGTAGGCGAAGCCAGCCAGCGAGACCTCCGGAACGACCATCTCTGCTACAACCGGGATCGGCGCGGCGCCGAACCAGCCCCAGTAGCGCACCAGGCCGAGCAGTATCACCAGCCATACGCCGCCGACGAATGCGTAGGTGGGAATGGCAAAAACAGTGCCGCTCTCCCGCACGCCGCGCAGGTTGATCCAGGTCAGGATCATGATCGCGCCGATGGCGATGAGAACCTTGAACTCGAAAGTATTGGGAAAGGCCGAGGTGATCGCGCGCACACCTGCCGAAACTGATACGGACACCGTCAGGATATAATCGGTCAGCAAAGCCGCCGCAGCCAGCAGAGAGGGGAAGCGCCCCAGGTTATCATTGGCCACTGTGTAAGCGCCGCCGCCATCAGGATAATGCAGGATGGTCTGAACATAGCTGGATACCACCAGCAGCACCAGGGTTGCCACAGCCAGCCCAATAGGCCAGGTGATATGCAGCGCCTGGCTGCCCAACAAGACCAGCACGCTCATGATCGCCTCGGTGGCATAGGCGTTAGAGCTGATCGGGTCGGAAGCAAACACCGCCAGGGCGCGCACTTTGTCCAGCCGTTCGAGCACGTCCATGCTGGTGGGGAAGGGCTTACCAATTAATAATTCTTTCACGCTTGATTTGGCCATACGATTTTCCCGATGATCTTCCTGTCCGCACAAGTCAGCTCATCACCGACTGCGAACTTCGCCCAGAATAATTATGCCATAAAGTTTCCCCCCCGCTAGTACATATGTGAATCAAAAAAACCGGAGGTACAGGAATGCTTCCTGACCAACCTCCAGTTTTTCGAAATATTCTTTTGACCTGTTTCGGAAAATTTGGAGTGCCTGCTCCTCTATCCCGCTCGCCTGGTTTCCTCAGCCCCTCTCACGTCTGCGGTAGATCTGCGCCACAGTAAGGGCAGTGTGACCAGTCTTCCTGGACCGGGCGCTTGCAGTTCGGGCAAGCCTGTGCGGCGGGCTGGGGTACAGCAGGTGCGGGAGTTGGCACCGCAAGGGGGCTGCCTGGCTGGGGGCGTCCAAGGCTGCGGACGAGCCAGATGACTCCAAGCACGATCAGGACAAGCGCACCGGTGAAGATCAGACCGCCGCCAAGAAACCTGAGCGGGAAAAACCCGATAAATCTCTGGGCAGGTAAACCCCGGAAAGGCAGCAACGGCATACCACGCCCGCCTTCCCACGGATGGATGCCCGGCGAGCGCATTGCCCAAACAGGTACTCCCCAGCGATGGAACGCCAGGTAACCAATACCAACGATTACGGTCAGGAGGATCAACCCGACCACAATTCCGATGATCCATTTTGTCGCTGTACTCATCGTTTCCTCCGTAGGGATAGAGAAATCACGCAGTTCGGACTTCGCCTGCGGAATTCCTGATAGGCTTGCAGTTGCTTGTCATGATACTGCAAACATGTTTAGAAGTTATGAAGAAATCATTTGGATTGTGTAAGTATGGAGCACAAAAAAAGGCCCATTTGGCTCAATTGTGATTCACACATTTTTGAATTAAGTTATAAAATATATCTATAAACTCCATAATTCCTGGGGGCTATCCTGTGGTGGTTATCGGTAGATAGAAAGAAGGTAATGGTATGAAAAACCAGGATTTCACTTCGGCATTTCAGAAAAACAGATCTTCCAGCAGTTTACCCGGGCTCCAACTGGAAGATGGGGCGCGGGTAGCAGTGATGGGCGGTGGTCCTGCAGGGTCGTTGTTTGCCTATTATTTACTGGCTCTGGCTGAGCGGGTTGACCTGGAATTACAAGTCGTTATTTACGAGCCGCGTGATTTCTCACATGCAGGCCCGCCTGGTTGCAATATGTGCGCCGGGATTGTTTCGGAGAGCTTAATTCAAATGCTCGCGGTGGATGGCATACACTTGCCCACCTCGGTTGTCCAACGCAGTATGGATTCTTATATGCTGCATAATGACGTTGGCCAGGTACGCCTGGATACGCCATTTTTAGAGAAGCGCATCGCGGTGGTCTATCGTGGCGCCGGTCCGAAGGGCGTCAAAGACAATGAATGGGGCAGCTTCGATGGGTTCCTGCTCGAGCAGGCATTGAATAAAGGGGCGCGTTTAATTCGGGCGCGAGTTGAAGCGGTTGAACGGACCGCTGGAAATTTGCGCCTAAAGCCGCGCGGCGGCGACTACCAGTCCTATGATTTTCTGGCTGTGGCCACCGGGGTAAATACCAGCGCAATCAGGCTGTTCGAGCCATTAGATATCGGCTACCAACCGCCTCGTACGGCTCAAGCTTTTATTCGCGAATACTACCTGGGGAAAGCGGTCATCGAGCGCACATTTGGGCATACGATACATTACTTTCTGCTCAACCTGCCCGGACTGGATTTCGCCGCAGTGGTGCCTAAAGGCAGTTATGTGACCATCTGTCTGTTGGGGGCTGACCTCAGCCAGGAGTTATTCGACACCTTCCTTGACACGCCGCAGGTAATGAGCTGCATGCCTGCGGAATGGAAATCCGGAGAGTTTGCCTGTCATTGCGCGCCGCGCATCAACTTGACGGGGGCAATTCATCCTTACGCTGAGCGGATGGTTTTTCTGGGTGACGCCGGGATATCTCGATTGTATAAAGACGGCCTTGGAGCAGCCTATCGAGCGGCCAAAGTTGCCGCCGCGTCCGTGATTTTCGGGGGCATTGGGGAAGATGACCTCAGGCAGCATTTCGGTCGCCCCAGCCAGAGATTAGAAAACGATAATGTCGTCGGGAAAATTATCTTTGGGTTGGTAGACAAATTGATCAAGCCCTGGCCCATCATCGGACGGACGATGCTGCGCATGGTCGAGAGCGAACATCACAAGCCAGCAGCCCAGCAGCGGTTGAGTTCAATCACCTGGGATCTCTTTACCGGCAGCGCCCCATACAAGGATATTTTGCTCAGGTTGCTCCATCCCGCTTTTTGGAGTCGCTTCCTTTGGCATTTAAGCGCTTCACTCATCAGGAGGTCATGATGGAGGACAACGGCGCCGCATTCATCAGGACCCCTCCCTGGCGTACCAGCTTATCCAAACCATGTCGCGGCGTATTCATGAGCTCAGCCAGGAGGTGGAGCGGCTGGAAAGCTGGTTGCTGGAAATTGGCATTCAGGGTGATCTCCAGGAGGGTGATTCGTAAAGCAGGATAAAGTGTTGTATCATATATCGAGTTTCTTTAGTGGTATTTTGGCTGCCCATACGAAAACGCTAAAGGGTAGGGCGCTCGAAATCTAGGCGGCGATGGGCAAGCAGATGGGAGTGTATCAACATTGATCGGGCGGAGGGATAATCATGGAGAGCAGGCGGCGCATTGTCGTGACCGGCATGGGTGTTATCTCGCCAGTGGGACTGGACACTCCAACCATGTGGCAGAATCTCATCGCTGGCCGCTCGGGCATTGGCCCAATTACGCTGTATGATACGACCGATTTCAACGTGCGCATTGCAGGGGAGGCCCACGGCTTCGATCCCCTGCACTATATGTCGGCCCGTGAGGCGCGCCGGATGGACCGCTTTACCCAGTTTGCCATGGCCGCTCTCGAGGAAGCCCTGGTTCAATCGCGGCTGAAAGTGGAGTTATACGACGCCTACGAAATTGGCGTCATGATTGGATCGGGGGCCGGTGGCGTTTGGACCTACATGCAAGGTCTCGAGGATTTGCGTCTGAAAGGTCCTGGGCGGATAAATCCTTTCCATGCGACGGCCGCTGCTGTGGATGCATCGTCGGTCCACGTTGCCCTGCGCATCGGCGCCCGGGGACCTAACCTGGGTGTGAATGCGGCCTGTGCCTCAGGCGCGGATGCGATTGGTCTGGCTTACGAAACCATCCGGCGCGGCCACGCCCGCCTCGTGTTTACCGGTGGCTTCGATGCGGCCATCACCCCGATCAGCATGGCTGCCTTTGACTGCATCCGTGCCCTTTCACATCGCAACGACAACCCGGAAGCTGCGAGCCGTCCCTTCGACGCGGACCGGGATGGCTTTGTGGCGGGGGAGGGCGGCGCTCTTCTGATCCTGGAAGATTTGGAATTCGCTATGAGGCGCGGTGCGCAACCCTTAGTAGAAATCTTAAGCTATGCCTCTACCTCCGACGCTGTCCACCTCACCGCGCCGGATCATGATGGAGCGGGCGCGGCACATTGCATGGAGTTGGCCATGCAGCGCGCTGAGGTTACCCCACAGGAAGTGTCGTATATCAACGCCCATGCCACTGGCACACCTATCGGCGACCCGGCTGAAACCCGCGCCATCCAGCGCGCTCTGGGCGAGCAGGCCTATCGCGTGCCAGTAAGCGCCACCAAATCTATGACCGGCCATCTGATGGGCGGCGCGGGCGCTTTGGAAGCGGTGATCAGCATTCAAGCCATACGAACTGGCTGCCTCCCGCCGACGATCAACCTGGATACCCCTGACCCGGAGTGCGACCTGGACTACGTGCCCCTCACGGCGCGCCAGGCGGAGGTGGATGTCGTCCTCTCCAATTCGTTTGGCTTTGGGGGGCATAACGCCACGCTCGTATTCCGGGCTTTTCGATAATTGTGCTAATGACCTGCTTCAGTAGGGGCATGCCAAAGTTTCTCCCTTGACCCTGTGTACATTTGTGCATATAATTTAAACTGTGTATTATCAATGGGATCCTGATCGAGAGAATTTTATTCGGATTATTTCGGCTCGCAAAGCGACTTCACATGAGC
>DATEDC010000114.1:0-29950 GCA_035286585.1 Anaerolineales bacterium | reverse complement strand
CCCAACCAATCCTATCCTTGCACTCTGCCGCGACGCGCTTCTCCTTGGGGGAACCTGTCATTGCGAAGGAGCGGAGCGACTGAAGCAATCTTCTCGGTTGCAGGAGACTGCCACGCTTCGCTCGCAGCGACAGTTCATCGGAAACGCGGCGGCTCTGCTTGCGTTTACTCGTAGCTTCGACAAACAAGGAGCGTCTCATGACCCAAACCTCTGACAAGGTCCTCGATTGTTCCGGCCTATCCTGCCCTCTGCCGGTGGTGAAAACCTCCAAGGCGATTAAGGGGCTCGATATCGGCCAGGTGCTCAAGATGATCTCCACCGACCCCGGCTCACAAGCGGATATGGAAGCCTGGTCGCGCCAGACAGGCCACCCGCTGCTGTCTTCCCTGCACGACGGGGATAAATACATTTATTTCATTCAGCGCAGTAAATAACAGGAGGAACTCAAAATGAAATCCGATCCTAACGCCCCAAAGCGGCTGGCGCTGATCGCCAGCAAAGGCTCCCTGGACTGGGCCTACCCGCCCTTCATCCTGGCCACCGCAGCCGGCGCGATGGGCTGGGAGGTGGGCGTCTTTTTCACTTTCTACGGCCTGCCGCTCCTGCTCAAGGACCTGAACACCAAGGTCACCCCGCTGGGCAACCCCGCCATGCCGATGAAAATGCCTTTCGGCTCGGAGGGCTTCCAAAGCATCAACTGGCCGGTCCCCACCCTGGCGATGGCGTTGCCCGGTTTCAGCGAGGTGGCGACCAGCCTGATGAAGCAGACCTTCAAGAACAAGGGCGTCGCTTCTATCCCGGAGCTGCGCAGCCTGGCGATCGAGCTGGACGTGAACCTGGTCGCCTGCCAGATGACCATGGATGTCTTTGGCTTCAAGAAGGAGCAGTTCGTGGAGCAGGCCAGCGTCGCCGGGGCGGCTGCCTTCCTCGAGTACGCCGCCGAGGCGGACGTGCAGTTGTTTGTTTAGAAAAAATTTTTAGGAGTGCAGTATGGCGTTGATCACCGCTGAAAATGTGGACGAGGTCTCCGTCGCGCAGGTCTATGAATGGATGCAGCAGCGCAACAACCTGCTGCTGCTGGACGTGCGCAACCCCGCGGAGGTCGAAGCATGGAAATTCGAGGGGCGCTACACGCCGGAGACCGTGCACATGTTCTACGGCGAGTTCGTCGAGGACGAGGGGGCAGCCGCCGCCAGGGTGCCGCGCGGCAAGAAAGTGATCGTGCTGTGCGCCAAAAGCGGGGCCAGCGAGTACGTCGCCGACATGCTGCGCGAGGTGTTCGCTATTCCGGCGGTCAACATCGCCGGCGGCATGATCGCCTGGGGCAATTACTATGTCCGTCGCCCGATTGTAGAGACACCCGCTTACCAGATCTACCAGGTCGACCGCCCGGCGCGCGGCTGCCTGAGCTACGTGCTGGTCAGCCAGGGCAAAGCTGCGATCATCGATCCCCTGCGCCATACCCACGAATACCAGGATTTCCTTGCCGAGCGCGGCCTGGAGCTGGCTTTGCTGCTGGATACCCACGCCCACGCCGACCACATCTCCGGCGGTCCCGAGCTGACCCGGCAAACCGGCGCGCCCTATTACCTGCACCCCTACGATGGCATCCATCCCTTCGATATGCTCCCCGCCCGGCTGGATTACGCCATGCTAGCAGACGGCTTGGAATTCATCCTGGGCGACCTGACCCTCCGCGCCATCCATACGCCCGGTCACACCCTGGGGCTGGTAAACTTTTTGGCGACAGGCGGGGATGGCCAGTCTTTCCTGTTCACTGGCGACAGCATCTTCATTAAAAGCTTCGGTCGCCCCGACCTGGGAGGTCAAGGGCAGACCTGGGCGCCGCTGGTGTACAACTCCATTTTCGAGGTGATCCGCTCGCGCGTGCCTGCTGAGGCCTGGGTGCTGCCTGGCCACTACGCCCGGCACGACGAGGTCAACGAAGACGGCGCATTTATGAAACGCCTTGACGACCTGTGGCGGGAGAACGAAGACCTGCAGGTGGGCAAAGAGGAATTCATCGAGTTCGTGCTCAGCCATCTGCCCAACATGCCCGAGCAGTATATCCAGATCAAGCGCGTCAACGCAGGCCTGGTCCATCCCGACGAGGCGGAAGCCAGCGAGCTGGAGCTGGGCAAAAACGTTTGTGCCCTGTCCACCGCCTATTGAGATCCGCTCGCCCACGTCTGATGCAAGCTGGCGATGATTTTGTCCAGCCCTCCTGGCGTGTGTGACTCGATTGACCAGGCTTGCCCATTATTGTAAAAGCCAGGATCATTACGAGACTGTTTCGTCTTATCCGGCCAGATCGGATAAAATAAGAAAAACTGAGCTCATGCTACCCCTGGAGACACGGAATGAATTATGGCTTCCTGATTGACCAGCGGAAGTGTATTGGCTGCCACGCGTGCAGCACGGCCTGTAAGTCTGAAAACCAGGTCCCGCTCGGCGTTTACCGCACCTGGGTCAAATACGTAGAAAAGGGGGCGTTCCCCAACACGCGCCGCTCCTTCCAGGTGAATCGCTGCAATCACTGCGCCAACCCACCTTGCGTGCGCATCTGCCCGGTCACTGCCATGTATCAGCGCACCGATGGCATCGTGGAGTTCGACCCGCGCGTCTGCATCGGCTGTAAAGCCTGCATGCAGGCCTGCCCCTACGATGCGATCTATATTGACCCCGAAACGCACACGGCTGCCAAGTGCCACTACTGCTCACACCGCGTCGAAGTTGGCCTGGAGCCGGCCTGCGTGGTAGTCTGCCCCGAGCACGCCATCATCTCTGGCGACCTGAACGACCCGGAGAGCGAGATCAGCCAGCTCATCGCCCGCCAGCAGGTCAGCGTGCGCAAACCGGAGCAGGGCACAGCCCCCAAGCTGTTCTACATCGAGGCCGACGAGGTCACCCTGACGCCTACCGCGGCCCCATTCAGCGACTCCTTCGTCTGGGCTGACCTGATCACCGAGCAGCAAATCCCGGTCTTCCACGCCGCTCCGGCTGAGAGCCTGGTACCCGGCGGGGACGGCCGCGGCGCAGCCGCCCAGACTGCCTATTCCGGGGTCGCCATCCGCGCCCCCAGCGCCCAGGGCTTGGGCCGCGAGGGCGGGCCGATCGTCATCGGCGAGGGCAGCATGGCCGAGCACATGGTCCAGACAGCTTACAACGCCCAGCACGAAATCCCCTGGCACTGGCCCGTGCCCGCTTATCTGGTGACCAAAGGCATCGGCAGCGGCATCTTCATCCTGCTGGCGCTTCTCTTCGGCCTGAACGTTTCCGCGTTCAGCCAGACGTTTGCCCTGATGGCCACCTTGCTCTCCTTGCTGTTCATCGGCCTGACCACCGTCCTGCTGGTGGTCGATTTGGAGCGCCCCGAGCGCTTCTTCACCATCCTGACCCGCCCGCAATGGAAGTCCTGGCTCACCCGCGGCGCGTTTATTTTGATCGGGTTTACTGCCCTCGCTGGCCTGTGGTTCCTGCTGGAAGGCGGCGCTTATCTGAATTTCCTGCCCGTCTCCCTGGTTGGGGCTCTCAGGCCGGTTTTTCTTACGCTGGGCTTTGTCCTGGCGGTGCTGGCGGCCATCTACACCGGGTTTCTCTTCGGGCAGGCGGAAGGGCGCGACCTGTGGCAGAGCGCCCTGCTGCCCATCCACCTGGTGGTGCAGGCGTTGATGGTCGCTGCGGTGGTCTTGCTCGTCCTGGGCCAGTTCATCGCCCACCCGGTTGAGCTGGAAACCGCCCTGCTCTGGACCTTTGGCGCCTCCCTGGTGGTCGACCTGTTCTTGATCCTGCTCGGAGAGTTTGGCATGCCGCACGCCTCCGAGATGGCTGCCCGGGCTGCCCATCAGATCAGCCACGGTAAGTACCGGGGCAGCTTCTGGGGCGGCGCAGTCCTCGCCGGGCACCTGCTCCCCCTGGCGCTGTTGCTGCTGGGCGCTTCTGGAGGCGGCTTTTCTTTTGGCTTCGTCATGGTGGCTGCCCTGGCGACCGTGGCGGGCCTGTATCTCTACGAATACGCTTTCGTCATGGCCCCGCAGGAGCTGCCGAACTCGTGAAATGCCCCCCATCCAGCCTGCCAGGTGCAGCCTGGGGCGAGGTGGGCCATATCAGCGGAGAAAATTTATGCATCAACGCCTGAACCGTTTTCTTGAAGCCGTAGCGAGCCTCTCGAGCCGGCTCAGCCCTGAGCTGTCCCTGGCAGGGACAGCCATTCCGGCCGTGGATGCCGCCCGGCCGAAAGCGGCGAATCTCTCTGCGCTTCCAGGTGCGCAAGAACGCTCACCATCAGCTTCACCCTTGGTCGCGAAGGGGGAGGCTGCCGGGCTGTCCAGCTACCCGCCCGTCGAGAAGTGGGACGAATGGGAAGAATACGATCCCAAGGCCTGGCCCGAGCGGGTCAAACGCCGCTACATGCTCATCCCGACCACCTGCTTTAACTGCGAGAGCGCCTGTGGACTGCTCGGCTACGTGGATAAAGACAGCCTGGAGATTCAAAAATTCGAAGGCAACCCGCTGCACCCGGGCAGCCGGGGGCGCAACTGCGCCAAGGGTCCGGCCACGCACAACCAGGTTTACGACCCCGAGCGCGTGCTCTACCCTCTCAAAAGAGCGGGCAAGCGCGGCGAAGGGAAATGGGTGCGCGTCACCTGGGACCAGGTGCTGGAGGATCTCGGCGAGCGCCTGCGCAAGGCTTTTCAGGAGGGGCGCCATAACCAGGTGATCTACCACGTCGGTCGCCCCGGTCACGATGGCCTGATGGAGTGGGTCCTTTTCGCCTGGGGCGTGGACAGCCACAACAGCCACACCAATGTATGCTCCTCTGGGGCGCGCGCCGGCTATGCCTTCTGGATGGGCCTGGATCGCCCCTCGCCCGACCACGCCAATGCCCGCGTGGTCCTGCTGATCAGCTCGCACCTGGAGACCGGGCATTATTTCAACCCCCATGCCCAGCGCATCATGGAGGCCAAGATGGCTGGCGCCAGGCTGATCGTGTTGGATACCCGCCTGTCGAACACTGCCAGCCTGGCAGATTACTGGCTTTCCCCCTGGCCCGGCTCCGAAGCCGCCATCTTGCTCGCCATAGCCAACCACCTGATTCACACCGGTCGCTACGACCGGGAATTCGTGAAGACCTGGGTCAACTGGGAGCAGTATCTCAAAGCCGAATGGCCGGCTGAGCCCTGCACCTTCGAAACGTTCGAGGAGAAACTCAAGGAGTTGTATGGGGAATATACCTTCGAGTTCGCCGCCGCGGAGAGCGGCGTGGAAGCCGAGGTCATCCGCCAGGTTGCCGAAGAAGTCGCCCGCTGTGAGGGCAAACTGGCCTCTCACACCTGGCGCAGCGCAACGGCTGGCAACCTGGGCGGCTGGCAGGTCGCCCGGGCGCTCTGGTTCCTGAATGTGCTCACCGGCTCGATCGGCGTGGAGGGCGGCACCTCCGCCAACGCCTGGGATAAGTGGGTGCCCCGCCCGCACAAGATGCCTCCCCATCCGGACCGCTGGAACGAACTGACCTGGCCGGACGAATACCCGCTCACCTTCTACGAGCTCAGCATCCTGCTGCCCCATTTCCTGAAAGAGGGCCGCGGGGTAATCGACACCTACTTCACCCGCGTCTACAACCCGGTCTGGACCAACCCGGATGGCATGTCCTGGATGGAGGTGCTCACCGACGAAGAAAAAATGGGCCTGCACGTCTGCCTGACCCCCACCTGGAGCGAGACGGCCTGGTTTGCCGATTATGTCTTGCCCATGGGGCACGCAGCCGAGCGCCACGATATCACCAGCCAGGAGACCCATGGCGGGCGCTGGATTGCCTTCCGCCAGCCCGTGCGCCGGGTTGCTCTGGAGAGGATGGGCCAGGACGTCAACTATACCTATGAAGCCAACCCCGGGGAGGTGTGGGAGGAGACGGAGTTCTGGATTGAGCTTTCCTGGCGCATCGACCCGGATGGCTCTCTGGGCATTCGCCAGTACTTCGAATCTCCCTACCGGCCCGGCGAGAAGATCACCGCCGTAGAGTACTTCCGCTGGATGTTCGAGAACACCGTCCCGGGCCTGCCTGAAGCCGCCGCCGAGCGGGGACTCAGCCCGCTGGAATATATGCGCAGGTACGGCGCTTTCGAGATCCGCGCCGGCGTCGAGGCGCCCTACATTCAGCCGGTGGAGGCTGAGCTGCTCGAGGATGCCCACGTTGATCCCGAGACCCGCATCGTATACAGCCGTGCGCCCGCCCCTGCCTCGCCCAATATCACCCCTCACCCGGCATTCCCTGACGATGGAGGCGGTCGACCGGTTGGCCTTCAGGTCGGCGACCAGGCGCTGCGCGGCTTCGATACCCCCTCCCGCCGGCTGGAATTTTATTCGCCCACGCTGCGCCAATGGGGCTGGCCCGAACACACCATCCCGGGCTACATCCACAGCCACGTTCACCCGGAGGTGATCGACCAGCAGGCGAACGAATTCGTCCTCATCCCTACCTTCCGCCTGCCTACCCTGATTCACACTCGCTCGGGCAACAGCAAATGGCTGTATGAGATCAGCCATAAGAATCCTCTGTGGGTGCATCCTCGCGATGCTGCCCGGTTGGGCCTGCGCACCAACGACCTGGTGCGCGTCTCCACCGAGATCGGCTACTACGTGATCAAAGCCTGGGTGACCGAGGGCATCCGCCCCGGCGTGGTTGCCTGCTCGCACCACATGGGCCGCTGGCGCTTGCAGGATACGGCGATGGAGCGCTGGTCTTCGGCGCTCGTCGATCTGACCCCGCAGGGGGAAGGGCGCTGGCAGATGCGCCACAGGCAGGGCGTCCTGCCTTTCGAGAGCAGCGACCCCGATTCGAAGCGCATCTGGTGGAGCGACGTGGGCGTGCACCAGAACCTGACCTTCCCCGTCCATCCCGACCCGATCAGCGGCATGCACTGCTGGCACCAGAAGGTGGTGCTCGAGAAGGCCCGCCCCGAGGACCGCTACGGCGATATTTACGTCGATACGGACAGGGCCCACGCGGTGTACCGCGAGTGGCTGGCGCTGACCCACCCCGCCAGCCAGGTTTCGCCGGATGGCACCCGGCGCCCTTACTGGCTGCTGCGCCCCTTCCGTCCCACTCGGGCGGCTTACCAACTGCCTAGCGGCAAATTTGCCGAATGATCTCGCCAGCCCTGCAGCTCATCGGCGGCTACTGGCTGGAGGAGATTCGCCCTGCCGACCTGCCCATCCTGGAGCAGCTACCCGACCTGGCGGAGACCTTAACCGGCGCCGGGCAAGATTCATTCACCGATCTGGCAGTCGAATACCAACGCCTGTTTGGCTTCAATTTACCCCCCTACGAGAGTGTTTTTATCGACCCTTCTGCGATGTTGAACGCGCCGGCGAGCGCTCGGGTACAGCAGCGCTACCGGCAGGCAGGCTGGAAGCCGCTCACGGGGTGGCGCTTTGCCGCCCCAGACCACCTCGGCCTCGAGCTGCATGCGCTGGCATATGCGCGGCAGCAGCCCGACCCCTCGCCTGGTCTGCTACTGCTTACCGCTCACCTGGCCCTGTGGGCGCCGGTCTTCCTGCTGACTCTGAAGCGCCTCGACCCGCATCCATTTTATGCCCGCCTCGGCGATCTGACCCTCGCGCTGATCCTGGAGACCCTGCCCGCAGACCCGCTGCCGATCGACGCAGACCCGTTTCCGAGCCTGCCGCCAGCCCCGGTCTACCGCGGCACCTACCAGCCGCCGCCCGGTCAGCCCGTCCCTAACGCTGCTGAGCTGTACACAGAGCCTTCTCTGATGGGAGAAAGCCTGCAGCAGGTGCTGCGCCGCCTGCTCACCCCGCGCCAGGCTGGCATGTTCCTCACCCGCCAGGACCTGGCTGCCGCGGGGACCGCCCTGGAGCTGCCCGGCGGGGTAGGCGACCGCGAGCACATGCTAATGGCCCTGTTCCGGTTGGCTGCCCAATACGAGCTGCTCCCCGAGTTGTTCGCCTACCTGGTCTCCCTTTGCCAGCACAGCTTGTCTGCCTATTCTGACCTGGAGCGGGCTTACCCCGCCTGGGCGGTCTACGCCCAGGCCTGGCGGAACCGACTGGAGGTCACCATCCAGTTCCTGCGCCAGCTCGACCTGCAAGCCCTGGCCTCATCTGCATAATTACCTGTGCCCCTGGACTCGCACGCTTCCATACTGATCTGGACCACCAAGCCACCAAGACACCAAGAATCCTTGACATGAACGAAGTTCATGACCTCTATATTGTTACTTGGTGTCTTCGTGTCTCCGTGGTTCGTCCCTTTGCGTGGCACGAAAACCGTACACGACTTATCTGGGGCGGAGCATAAAAAGATACGGGTGGATTGGGAACAAAAATCGGATACATTTCGTCACATATCCATCTAAGCAGCTTATCGAATGCAGCCGGTTTTCATCTCGGATCCAATGCCTGTCTCGTCAAGCTGCTTAATACTATATTTCAGGAGTGTGTAGCATGTCGTCCAAGAAATTCGCCTATATCTTTACCCTGCTCTCGATTGTTGGGCTGGTCCTCTCTGCCTGCGCCTCTCAGCCGCCAGCGGTTAATACCCCCGAAACAGAGACCGGCTCTGGTGAAAGCTCCATCATAGGTTTCGATGACCTGGTAGCTGCCCTGCAGGCTGCCGGCGCTCAGGTTGAGCCGGCTGGCGAGGTCGAGCAGGTTTTCCTCAGCGCCTCCGGTCAGATCATCAAACTGAATGGGGTTGATGTGCAGGTCTTCGAGTACGCCACTCCGGAAGCGGCTGAGGCCGAGGCTGGCACGATTTCCCCCGATGGCACCTCGACTAACACGACGATGATCACCTGGATCGATGCCCCCCATTTTTACAGGTGGGGTAAGCTGATCGTGCTCTACGTGGGCAGCGACGAAGGGGTCATCAGCCTGCTGGAAGGCGTCTTGGGCCCGCAATTTGCCGGTCAGTAGCCCAGCCCTTGCAAATCTTACCCCGGCGCATTTGGGGGGAAGCGCCGAGGCGAAACCAGGCGTTCAGCCGATACCGGGTGGCTGAACGCCTGGTTTTTACGCCGCCAGACCCTTTGTGCTATACTTTGTATATGTCGGCTGAAACGGATCGAGGTTTGCAGCCCCAGCGACTTTTTTTATTCCTGGTAGCTTACCGCTGGGCCAGCCTGCTGCTGGGCCTGTGGCCGCTGCTAGGCTCGCAGGGCTCAATCAATTTTGGGGCGCAACCGGTGTACATCCTGGGGCTGGCGGCGAGCATCACGCTGCTCATCAGCCTCTTCAACCGTCCCATTAACCGCCTGCTGATCCGCTATCCTTCCCTGCTGGTTGTAGATATGCTCCTGGCTGGAGGGCTGGTAGCTGCCAGCGGCGGCACCCGCAGCCCGTATTACCTTTACGCCCTCAGCCCTCTGCTGGCGGGGGCTTTTTTCTTCCAGGTGCGCGGCGCGCTGGCCTCCGCCGGATTTTTCACCCCCGTTTATCTGACCGCCCTTCTGATCAGCCAGCGAGTTTATGAAAACCCTATCCAGGTGGATGCCTTGGTAACTGAAATGGCTGGCATCTGGTTGATCGCCATCCTGATCGGCTACCCGTCTGTGTTGCTCGAGCGCCTTCGCCAGGCTCACGCAGACCTGCAAGCGGCGCGCGACGAGCTGGCGGAACAGAACCAGGAGCTCAGCGCCACTCACCGCCAGCTCCAGATCATCCATGATCTCACCCTGGCTCTGCAGGCCGCTCCCGACGTGCAAAGCGTGCAGGAGCGCGTCCTCTCGGTGGTCACCGATGAGCTGGGTTTTTCTCGCGCCGTCATTGGTCTGGTTAACCCGATCACCGAACGGCTGGAGAACTGGCGCTCTCGCCCGGAGACGGCGTCGCTGTCCTTCCACCTGGCTAACCTGCCGCTGGATCCGCAGGCTGGTCCGATTGCCCGCGGCCTGCTCGCAGAGCCCGAGACGATCTGGCTGCCTCCTGGTCAGGCGCTGACCAGCAACCCCACCCTGAACGCCTGGCTGGGATCGGGACCCTGGCTGCTGGTCCCGCTGGCATTGCGGGAAAACCCGGTTGGCGTTCTGCTGATTGCGGTTGAAAGCGCCCAGCCAGCGGAGCAAGATGGCCGCCTGGAGATGCTCGCCCCCGTCGCCAGCCAGGCAGCCGTCGCCCTGGGGACCACCATGATGTGCATCGATCGCGCCCAGCGCCTGGCGGTGGAACGGGAGCGCAACCGCATCGCCCGCGATATCCACGATACCGTCGCCCAGTCGTTGTTTGGCATCGTTTTCAGCCTGGAGGCTTGCATTGCTATGCTGCCCTCCCAGGCTGAAAGCGTCCAGCGCGAGCTGACAGAGCTGCGCGACCTGGCCAGCGACGTCCGCCAGCAGGTGCGCCGCTCGATCTTCAACCTTTGGCCGCAAGAGCTGGTGCTCGAAAGGTTCGAAGCCGATCTCAGCCAGCATGCGGCCCAGATCTGCCGCCCAGAGCCTTTCCAGGTGAATTTCAACGTGCAGGGCGAGTTTGACGAGCTGCCCGGAGAAGTGCGCCAGGCGCTTTACCAGGTGGCCCAGGAAGCCCTTGCCAACGCCGCCAGGCACGCTGGAGTGGACTCAGCACAGGTAACTTTGTCCGTCGAGGCAGACCAGGTTTACCTCACAGTGCAGGATCAGGGCTGCGGATTTAACCCCGAGCTGGCCCTGGTCGAACGGAACGTCTCCGAACGCTTCGGCCTGCGCGGCATCCAGGAGCGGTTGCGCTCACTGGGCGGCGATCTTGATTTACGCACCGCGCCGGGCCAGGGCACCTGCCTGACCATACACCTGCCTATCAGCGGGGGGGTGGGACCTGCCTGAGGCCATTCGCATCCTGATCGTCGATGATCATGCCGTGGTGCGCAAAGGCCTGGCTATGGTGCTGCGTTTGGAGGCGGATTTCGAGGTGGTTGGCGAGGCCGGTGATGGGCAAATAGGGGTTGAGCTGGCATCCACGCTGCAGCCCGACCTGGTGCTGATTGACCTGATGATGCCCAAAATGGATGGCGCCGCCGCCACTCGGGCAATCCGCAAGATATTACCCGCCGCCCGCATCTTGATCCTGACCGGCGCCGAGCTGGACGAGCGCCTGCCCGACACGCTGGCTGCCGGCGCGGATGGCTACATCCTCAAAGATATCGAGCCCGAGGGGCTCAAGGAGGCTATACGGGCGGTCGCCCGCGGCGAGGCCTATCTGCACCCGGCGGTGGCTCGTATGCTCGTGGAACGCACGGCTGGTCTGTCCAAACCGGAGCCCCGGGCGCGCCTTACCCAGCGTGAGCTGGAAATTCTGGGCTGGATGGCTACGCCGATGACCTACAATGAGATCGCCTCTCGCCTGGTGCTCAGCGAGGAGACCATCCGCAGCCACGCCAAGCACGTGCTGCGCAAGCTCGGCCAGCCCAACCGCGTCCAGGCTGTGCTGGCGGCTGTGCGCCTCGGATATATCGAACTGCCCCCTGAAAACGATTAATAAAAGTGCACTTGTAAATCGGATAAGTTTAGCCGGTACGAAATCTGGCTGCGCTACAACCCCGTAGCCTGGAGATGGGTTATCGGAGAAAATATACCTAAACTATCATATAAGGTGTTATAATTGCGCTATTCCATTGCTCCATCTTCGCCGTAATCTAATTCCGCAGTAGTCAAGCTCCAGGACTATGTTGCTCCGAGCTAAGTCCAATTTAGCGAGAACTGACACCGTGTTTTCGGAGTGAGATGAGCACTCCATTTGCCTTGACGGATGGGTTCACCAGGCTGATCGTAATTCAATTACCAGGCTCTCATTGACCTTTCTATTTTCTATAAGGTAGAAAACGTGCGCTTTGAAGGGACGCTCAACATCATTGCCCCCCGAGAAAAGGTTTGGAAATTCTTGACTGATGCGGAATTTGTCAGCCGCTGCGCCCCAGGGGTAAAAGAGATGGAAGTTGTTATTCCGGAAAAAAAATACCTGGCGGTCGCGAGCGTGGGTTTCGGGTCTGTTGTAGCGGTCTTCAAGACGGATATTGAGTTTCAGGAGTTTAAGGAACTCGAATTCGCCAAAGTCAGGGCGCACGGAACTGCCCCTGGCAGCGCGGTGGATGCGACGAGTGAAATGCTCCTCACGGATGGAGTAGATGGCTCAACAGACGTGAAATGGACTGCAGATATCGTGATTGTTGGCAACATTGCCAGCATAGCTTCGCGCTTGATGGGCAGTATTACCAAAAAGCTCACCCACATGTTCTTTGACTGTGTAAAAAAACAAATCGAAGCATGAAATTTGGCCCGCTATTGGTCACCCAGGCTGAAGGAAAGATCTTGGGACACAACATCTCCAACCCTGAGGGGAAACGTGTGTTACCTAAGGGCAGGCAGCTCACCATCGACGACGTGAGAATGCTGACTAGCTTCGGTCGCGACATGGTCTATGTCGCCGAACTCGAGGCTGGAGATATCGGCGAAGATATCGCCGCAGAGAGGATAGCCCGCTCTGTTTCTGGAGCTGGCATCCAACTTACCAGGCCGAAAGTGGGGCGGGTAAACCTGCTCGCTGAAAAGTGGGGTGTGTTGCGAGTAGACGCTTCTCAACTGGCTCGAATTAACGCCTGTGAAGGCATTTCCCTGGCAACCCTTCCCACCCATGCAGTTGTGCAAGCCAGGAAAATCACAGCGACAGTAAAAGTTCTGCCTTTCGCTCTCCCAGAGACTTCCGTCATCCAGGCAGAGACGATCGCTGCTGAATACAGCCCGGTAGTTCAACTTTTTCCACTCCGCCCGCGCACGGCTGCCCTGGTGGTTTCCAGTTCCCCATATTCGAAAACGCGGGTACTGAGAGACTTTACACCTGCTCTTCAAGAGCGTCTCGAAAGACTCGGATCGCGAATTCACTCGGTTGACTTTGTGCCTTTGGAAGAGGAGGCAGATGAGATCGTTCTGACAAAGACGATACGGAACCGGGTGAATGAAGGAGCGGAAATCATCATTCTGGCAGGTGAAACGGCGATTATGGATCGTTATGACATCGCTCCCCGCGCGGTAGAACGAGCGGGAGGCGAGGTGGCTTGTTATGGCGCCCCGGTTGACCCGGGCAACCTGTTGATGCTCGCTTACTTGGGCGAGGTGCCCATATTGGGAGCGCCGGGCTGTGCGCGCAGCCGGAAAACGAACGTTATCGACTGGGTTCTACCTCCATTGCTTGCGGGTGACCGCTTAACCCGGAAGGACATCCTCCAGATGGGCCATGGCGGCTTGTTAGATGATATACCAAAAAGGCCTATGCCGCGCGAGTGAGTTGGCGAGAGTTTCCACACTAAATCTTTAAGGAGGCAGCTTTATGAATATTCCCGTTTCAATTACCGTAAATGGGGTTCAGCACAGGCGAGACGTTGAACCCCGCTTGCTACTCGTGCATTTCCTTAGAGATATGCTCGGGTTGACCGGCACCAACATCGGCTGCGATACGAGCCAGTGCGGCGCATGTACCGTGCATTTGGATGGTATGAGCGTTAAATCATGCACCGTGCTGGCTGTTCAAGCCGATGGAAGCAGTGTCACAACGATCGAAGGTCTGGCCCAGAATGGGAAGCTACATCCCATGCAACAAGCTTTCTGGGACCATCACGGCTTGCAGTGCGGCTACTGTACGCCGGGCATGATAATGGCTGCTGTCAAGCTGGTCGAAAACAACCCGAGTATTTCCGAGGCGGAGATTCGCCACGGATTGGAAGGGAATCTCTGCCGATGCACAGGTTATGAAAACATCGTCAAATCAGTGAAGGCTGGAGCAGGAGGTTAGCCATGGGTTACGTAGGTAAAAGCGTAAAAAGAGTTGAGGACCCGCGCTTCATCCAGGGTCATGGTAAATATGTAGCCAATATAAAACTCCCGGGAATGGCTTACGCGGCGATCAAGCGTAGCCCTTACGCACATGCAGAGATCATCAGCATCAACACTGAAAAAGCAGAAAACCTGGAGGGTGTCGTTGCAATATTTACCGGCCGTGATCTGATGGAAGGCACCAAACTCTCGGGTCCATGTGGCGCGCTCCCTTGCGGATTCGTCCCACCCAATACCAAAGTGCCCACTCGCCACCCTCTGGCTGTCGATGAAGTAAACCACGTGGGAGATGGTGTGGCAGTGGTGGTCGCTGAGAGCGCTTATATCGCTTATGATGCGCTCGATCTGATAGAAGTTGATTACAAACCCCTCCCGGCTGTTGTGGATGCAAAGGCTGCTGCACAGGAGGGGGCGCCTCTCGTGCATGCTGAAATAGCCAACAATACCTCCTTCCTCTGGACATTAGGGGATAAAGAGGCGACGAAAAAAGCTTTTGCCGAGGCCGATCACGTTATTGAGCTCGAGTTAATCAATCAACGCCTGATCCCTAACGCAATCGAACCGCGCGCAGCTGTCGCTCAGTGGGATAAGTTCGCTGGAGAAATGACCCTGTGGACCACCAGCCAGAACCCGCACATCATCCGTTTATTACTGAGCGGCTTCACTCTGGGCATACCCGAGAACAAGCTGCGCGTCGTCTCTCCGGATGTAGGGGGTGGATTTGGCAGCAAAATTTTCCATTACCCAGAAGAAGTGATCATACCCTGGTTAGCCCGAGCACTCGACCGACCGGTCAAGTGGGTGGCGAGCAGGAGCGAATCATTCATGACAGATTCTCATGGCCGTGACCATATCACCAACTGCAAATTGGCTGTAAAGAGCGATGGCACCTTCACCGGGTTATGGGTTTCTACCTGGGCAAATATGGGTGCTTATCTGTCTACTTTTGCCCCCCTGATCCCCACCGCGCTATACATCACGCTCTTCTCTGGCCTGTATAAAATCCCAGCGATTTGGGGCGAGACCAGGGGGGTAATAACCAATACCGTACCTGTGGACGCCTATCGAGGCGCTGGACGTCCCGAAGCCAGCTATCAGCTCGAACGGCTGGTGGATTTGGCTGCCAGGGAACTGGGTATGGATGTGGTGGAGATCCGTCGCAAAAACCTTATCCCCGAGAACGAGTTCCCCTACCAGACCCCGGTTGCTATGATCTACGACAGCGGGAACTATCAAAAGCTCTTCGACACACTGGAGGAACTCGCTGGCTATCAGGAAATGCGTAAAGAGCAGGCTAAAGCCCGCCAGGAAGGCCGTTTGGTGGGAATTGGGGTAAGTGGGTGCATCGAAGCCAGCGCCCCGGGGCCATCACCTGTGGTGACCTCCTTGGGTTCTGCCATTGGATTGTATGAAAGCGGCATCGTTCGCGTGCACCCAACCGGCCAGTTGAGCGTCTTTACCGGCTCACATGCCCATGGTCAGGGACATGAAACCACCTTTGCCCAGGTGGTGGCCGACGAGCTGGGATTGCCGATGGAAGCCATCCAGATCGTACACGGCGATACCGACCGCATTCCGTTTGGAACGGGCACCTATGGCAGCCGTAGTGCGGCCATCGGCGCCAGCGCTCTGGTCAGGAGCGCTGAGAAGATCCGTGAGAAGGTGACCAGGATTGCTGCCCACCAACTGGAGGCGAACTTCGAAGATATGGTCTATGACCAAGACAACGGGACCATTTACGTTAAGGGGTCGCCCGACAAGTCCAAATCCTTTGCCGAGATTGCCTTTACCAGCTATTACGCAGCTAATTTACCGCCGGGAATAGAGCCGGGTTTGGAGGCCACAACCTATTACGACCCATCAAATTTCACATTTCCTAATAGCGCACAAATCGTCCAGGTTGAGATCGATAAACACACCGGCGCGGTGAGGATCGAGCGTTTCGTTGCGGTGGATGATGTTGGCAAAACCATAAACCCAATGATCGTCAATGGTCAGATCGTTGGCGGCATTGTCCAGGGAGTGGGTCAGGCATTGTGGGAACATGGTGTTTATGACGAGAACGGCCAGCTACTAAGCGGCTCGCTGATGAACTACGCCCTGCCGCGCGCGGATCAATTCCCGATGATGGAAACAGGGCGAATCGAAACTCCTTCGCCGCACAACCCGCTTGGAGTAAAGGGAGCGGGAGAGATGGGAACAATCGCCGCGACCGTGACCGTAGCGAATGCCGTAATGGATGCCCTGGCTCCACTGGGTATCAGACATATCGATATGCCGCTGACCGCAGAGAAGATCTGGCAGGCTATCCAATCAAGCCAGAATGGAGGAGCAAACTAATGTATCCGCCAAAGTTTGAATATTATCGTGCCGCTTCAGTTTCTGAAGCCCTTGCCCTGCTCGCGCAGCACCGCGGAGCCAAAGTGCTCGCCGGTGGACACAGCCTGATCCCAGCCATGAATATCCGCCTGGCAAATCCCGGCGTCCTGATCGATATCGGCAAGATAGATGAGCTGAAAGGGATTTCCACCAGGAATGGCTCAGTGCGAATTGGAGCGCTGACCACACATGCCACGATTGCAGCCTCGAGCGTTGTGCCGCAGGCGTTATCCGAAGCCGCGGGGATGATCGGAGACCCACAGGTACGTAACCGGGGTACAATTGGCGGCAACATCTCGAACGCCGACCCAGGCTCTGATCTGCCTACCGTGCTGACCGCCTTGGAGGCTAAGATCCACATCACAGGTTCTGCCGGGGGTCGGACATTGGCTGCCTCGGATTTTTTCATCGACCTGCTAATGACCGCGCTGCAAGAAGGCGAGATCGTCACCGCTGTTGAAGTAATTGCACCCGGCGCTGGTCATGGCTCTTCTTACGTCAAGTTAGCTCACCCGGCATCACGCTATGCCATGGTTGGGGCGGCTGCTGTAGTCACCCTGGTAGGAGGCACGTGCACCGCTGCAGGGGTTGCAGTGGGCGGCTTGACGCCATGTGCGAAGAAAGCCCCGTCAGTTGAAGCGGCTTTAATTGGAAAAGCCTTAAATGCCGACATGCTTGCCGCCGCAGCCGAGGTCGTTTTGGACGACCTGGGGGATGATATCCTGGAGGATATTCACGCAGGCGTGGAATATCGCAAATCGATGGCGAAGGTTTTCGTCGATCGAGCTTTGTCCGCAGCTGTGCAAAGGGCTCAGACTCATCAAATGTAAATTGCTTATCGCAAAATGGTACATGGCTGGGGGCGCCGGCGCTCCCAGCCATAAATATTAAGAGGATTTATGAGCGATCAGTTCGGGCGCAAACTACCAAGCGGCGAGGCGCTTCGCAAGCAAATATGGGGCGGCGGGCGGGACGCAAAAGTTTGCACCCACCGCGATCAAATTCAGGATGTCACTCCTGGCTCAAATGGTTGCGAAGAGTGCCTGGCGACCGGCGATACGTGGGTCCATCTGAGGCTCTGCCTTTCGTGTGGTCATGTCGGTTGCTGTAACGACTCGAAGAACAGGCACGCCTCCAAGCATTACCAGACTACCCAGCACCCAGTAGTAAAACCAATGGAAGAGGGCGAAGATTGGCTGTGGTGCTATGCCGACCAGGTTATGCTCTCGTGAACATAGGCGGATATCGTTATAATTAGTTTCTGGTGCAGAATCTGCTGGTGGCGGTTTAGCAAATCGCCCTGCATCTTTTTGGACAGCCCTTGTCTGGATGGTATGGTACCGTTGACTTAGAAAGGGTTCAAATTGCCCATTAAATCCATCGACGATCTTGTGAACTCCCTCCGGGAAAGGCTTTATATTGCTGAACGCGGCCTGGCGACCTCCATCTACCTGGCATACAAACTCGGGCGCCCGCTTTTTCTGGAAGGGGAAGCCGGCGTGGGTAAAACGGAAGTTGCGAAGATGATGGCAGATATCTTCGAAACAGAGCTTATTCGCCTGCAATGCTACGAAGGGTTGGACGTCCACCATGCAGTTTATGAATGGAACTATACGCGCCAGATGATGAATATTCGCCTCATGGAAGCGCGCGGAGATCGAATCTCGGAGTCAGAATTGTTCAGTCGCGAATTTCTGCTCCAGAGGCCCTTATTGCAGGCAATAGAAAATTCCCGCGAAAACCAGGTCGTCTTGCTCGTCGATGAGATTGACCGCAGCGATGAGGAGTTCGAGGCTTTTTTACTGGAGATACTGTCAGATTTTCAGATCACGATCCCGGAGATCGGCACCATAAAAGCCGATCGCCCTCCTTTTGTCGTCATCACCTCGAATCGAACCCGCGAGGTCCACGACGCTCTCAAACGGCGATGCTTATATTTCTGGATAGATTATCCTTCTTTTGAAAAAGAATACGAGATTGTCCGGGCAAAGGTACCCAACGCGCCGCCCAAATTGGCCCGCCAGATCACAGCCTTTATCCAGGAATTGCGCAGAGTAGATTTGTATAAAATACCTGGCGTGGCAGAGACGCTGGACTGGACGACCGCGCTGGTTGCTTTAGATCAGAAGCGCCTCGATCCAGCCATCGTAGAAGAAACCCTGGGTGTGATCTTGAAATATCAGGATGATATCGAAAAGGTCACGAACGAGCAGGTAAAAGCGATTCTGGCACGCGTAGAAGTACGTGAAGGAAATTAAGGGCAACAGGGGACAGGGAAAGATGGAGGCTGTCTCTTTGGGAGATAATGAATCCGGGTATTTCCTGCACAATTTGATTATATTTGGGCGCGTCTTGCGCGGATTGGGATTAGATGTCAATCCAGGCCGGATGATCGATCTCGTCCAGGCGCTTGACTTGATCGATATCAATCGCAGGGAGGATTTCTACCATACCGCTCGTAGCCTGCTGGTTCACAGGCACGCCGATATTCCCTTGTTTGATCGGGCCTTTGAATTGTTTTGGCGTAAGCCGGTTGAGCGCTGGGAGGCTCTCGATATCGTCTCCTTAATCAAGGAAAAACCAGCCGAGCCGCTGGTTATCCCGCCGCCCCTGACCCAAGCAGAAGTATCTGCTCAAAATGAAGGCGAGCGCGATTCAGCTGAAATGTCTGAGAGGACAGTCATCGAGATTACCAAGACCTACAGTGACCGGGAGGTGTTGCGGTTAAAGGATTTTGCAGAATTGAACGCAGAAGAAATTGAGTCCATAAGAAGGTTGATGCAGCAGCTCGCCATACGATTGGGCGTAAGGCGTACCCGCAGGAGGCGTCCGGGGAACGGGCACAGGATCGACCTGCGCCGAACGCTGCGAAAAATTTATAAGCACGGGGGGGAGGTGCTCGTCTGGGCCAGGCGGGAGCCGAAATATAAGCCTCGCCCGTTGGTCATTATCGCGGATATCAGCGGCTCCATGGAGCGCTACACACGGCTCTTGTTACACTTTATCTATGGATTGGCCCATTCTCTCAACCAGCCGGTGGAGGCGTTCGTCTTCAGCACCCGCCTGACAAGGATTACCAGGCAGCTGAAAAACAGGGTTATCGATCGGGCGTTGGGCGATGTCTCCCAGGTTGTCCTAGACTGGGCGGGAGGCACCCGTACCGGCGAGTCGCTGAAGGACTTTAACTTTATCTGGGGACGCAGGGTATTAGGGCGAGGCGCGGTAGTCCTGATCATCAGCGACGGTTGGGACCGCGGAGACATGGACCTGTTGCGACGAGAAATGAGTCGCCTTCAGCGCAGTTGCTATCGCCTGATCTGGCTCAATCCACTGCTAGGTTCACCAGTCTACGAGCCTCTCACCCGCGGCATGCAAACCGCCCTTCCATTTACGGACGATTTCTTGCCCGTCCATAACCTTGCCAGCCTGGAGGATCTGGCTGGTCACCTGGCTTCGCTGAGTAGAAGAAGATGAAAGATATCCTTAACGATCTCGATCAATGGATAAAAGCTGGTCAATCGATTGCGATTGCCACTGTTATCCAAACATGGGGTTCCGCGCCGCGCGGCGCGGGTTCTAAAATGGGGGTTGCGGCGCAAGGCGCGATCATTGGTTCGGTCAGCGGTGGTTGCGTCGAGGGCGCGGTTGTAGAAGCCAGCCTGGAAGTAATGAGGACAGGTATTCCCCAACTTTTACACTTCGGCGTTGCGGATGAGACCGCCTGGCAGGTTGGATTGGCGTGCGGTGGGACAATTGATGTCTTTGTCAATCCTTTGGCTATGGACTTGTACTCAGCCGTTTCCGCGGCCATTCAACAGGAGAAATCTGTCCTCACGCTGACGATCATTCGAGGTAAAAGGGAACAGCTCGGGCGCACGATTGTATGGATGGAGGATGGTTCCATCCTCGGGACGCTCGGAGATGGCCTGGATGAAGCCGCTCCGGGAGTGGCGCGAATGGCGTACGAGGCGGGAAAGCCCATGGTGAAAACGCTCCCATCTGTTCAGACGTCAGGAGAGGTCGATATTTTCGTAGACGTCATCCTGCCTTCGCCAGTTCTGGTGATCGTGGGTGGCGTCCATATCTCGATCGCGCTGGCGGATATCGCCAGGGTGATGGGTTTTCGCACCATTGTTGTTGACCCTCGCCGGAGCTTCGGCAGCCAGACGCGCTTTCCGAATGTCGACCGCTTGATACAGGCCTGGCCTGATCAGGCTCTGTCGGATGTTGGGCTGAACCGGTCTTCCGCTGTCGCGGTGCTCACCCACGACCCCAAACTGGACGACCCGGCCTTGATCGTCGCACTGCGCAGCCCGGCTTTTTACGTGGGCGCATTGGGCAGCACAAAAACACACGCCAGGCGTCGCCAGCGATTACTGGAGGCGGGGCTGACAGAAATCCAGCTCAATCGCCTGCACGCGCCGATCGGCCTGGACATTCAAGCCACAACGCCCGAAGAAATAGCCTTATCCATCATGGCTGAGATCATCGCCGCCTGGCGGGGGGCAGATCAGATTGGCGGGCCGGAGCAGCGAAACTAGCTAAACAGTGCCCTGGCACCTGACAGGGCCGATACGGCTTGCCAGGCCGCTCCCAAAAGCTGAGAGCACTGCCACCTGCCCGAATTTCCAGGTGAGCACCTGCTCCTTTTGGCGATGCGCGCCTGGCTTGCTATTGGTAAACTATGTTTGTCGTCAAGTAAGACCTGACGTCGTCAAGCAAGACCTGACGTCGTCAAGCAAGACCTGACAGGTTTACGTTATATGGAGGAAACTGAATGATGGAACAAAACCCCCTCAACGCTCTCTCGGAGGCGATGGTAGCCGCGGTGGAAGCCGCGGGCGCCGCCACTTTGCTGGTGAACGCACGCCGGCGCCTGCCCGCCAGCGGCATCGCTTATGCCCCCGACCTGGTGCTCACCGCGGATCACGTGGTCGAGCGCGATGACGAGATCACGGTGATGCTCCCGGATGGCACGGAGAAAGCCGCCAGTGTGGCAGGGCGCGATCCGGGTAATGACCTGGCCTTGCTGCGCCTGAGCAGCCCGGCAGCCTCGGTCGCCACGCCCGCAGCTCAGGACGCCCGGGTGGGGCAGCTCGTGCTGGCCTTGGGCCGGCCCTCCGCCGAAGGCATCCAGGCCAGCCTGGGCGTGGTCAGCGCCATCGGTGGGCCGGTGCGCACCGGGCGCGGCGGATTGCTCGAACGCTACCTGCGGACGGACGCCATCCCCTATCCCGGCTTCTCCGGCGGCCCGCTGGTCGATACCGCCGGGCGCATTGTCGGCCTGAACACCTCCGGCCTGGCGCGCGGCGCTTCCCTGGCGATCCCGGTCTCCTTAGCCTGGCAGATAGCCCAGGCCCTGGAAAAGCACGGGCACATCCAGCGCGGCTTCCTGGGCGTGCGCAGCCAGCCTGTGCCCATCCTGCCCGCCCAGCAAAGCGCGCTCGGGCGCCAGCAGGCTTCGGGTTTGCTGCTGGTCGGCGTGGAATCGGGCAGCCCTGCCGAAGGAGGTGGTTTACTGGTCGGTGATATTATTGTCGCCATCGCCGGTCAGCCGGTGGCGGACCCCGATGAGCTGCTCGCCTCCCTGACCGGCGAGGTGGTGGGCAAAGCCACCCCCATTCAAGTTCTGCGGGGCGGCAGCCCGGCGACGATAACGGTTACAATAGGGGTGCGAAAATAGCCCGGAACGGAATGGTATGAACGCATTCGATCTGACAAACTGGATTGCCGATGCGCAGGCGGAAGTTGTCCGGCGTATCCAGCGCAGCCTGGTGATGGTCCACAACGGTCGCCGCGGGGCTGGGTCGGGCGTCGCCTGGCGCCCTGACGGCTACCTGGTCACCAATTATCACGTTATCGCCCACGGCAGGCGCCACCACGTTACGCTGCCGGACGGGCAGGATCTGCCCGCCCGCTTGGTCGCCCAAGAGCCGGAGATCGACCTGGCCCTGCTGCAGGTTGAAGCGCCCCATCTTCCGCCTGCCCTGGTGGCTGATTCGCGCGGCTTGCAGGTTGGCCAAATCGTTATGGCGATCGGACATCCCTGGGGCCAGCGCGGCGCGGTCACCGGCGGGATCATTAGCGGCTTGGGCAACGCCCAAACGCAAGGAAAGCGGGGAACGGTGCCTGTGATCCGTTCGGACGTCGTACTGGCGCCAGGCAACTCCGGCGGACCGCTGGTCAACGCCATCGGCGGCGTGATCGGGATCAACACCATGATCATCGGCGGGGATTTAGGGGTGGCCATCCCCAGCCACCTGGTCGAACTGTTTGTTTCCGAAGCCCTGGGCGAGCGCCTGGAGGTCGCTGCCTGATGCAGGTGGTTCTGGTGGCGCCGGCCCTGGCGTTGCGCGCCGGCCTGGTCGCCTTGCTCTCCACCAGCGAAAGCGTCGAGGTGATCGCCCAGGGTGCAGCTCTAGGGGACGTTCTCCCCCTCCCCGCCGAAACGGACATATTGCTGCTGGCCGCCGATATGGTCTCGCCCGCTGAGTTGAGAAACGCTCTTCAGCCCGCCCAGGCAGTCGGGGTGCTCTTCCTGGTCTCCGACGAAAGCCGGGTATCCCGCCTGGCCGCCAGGCTATCCCCGCATCCCTGGGGCGTCTTACCCCTGGAGTGCACTACCGAGGAGCTGGTGGCGGCACTCCACGCCCTGCAAGAAGGCCTGATCGCCGGCGCGCCCTCCTTGCTGGAGCCGCTCTTCATCCGCCTGCCCGAACTTGAAAGCCTCGCCGGGGAGGCGCTGGCAGACCTGCCCGCCGAGCCGCTCACCGAACGCGAAGCCCAGGTGCTCCAACTGCTGGCGCAGGGATTGGCGAATAAGCAGATCGCCTCCGCCCTGGGCATCAGCGAGCATACGGTCAAGTTTCATATCTCCTCGGTCTATTCCAAGCTGGGGGTAGCCAGCCGCACCGAGGCTGTTCGCCAGGGCGTCAGGCAGGGATTGGTGGTTCTCTGATGGGGAAGAGATAAGATTAAAAGGTCTCGATGTGGGCCGCAGCCCGCACCGAGACCTTTTTCGATCTTTTCGTCTTATGCGCGCAGTTCTTGATTAATTCTTGCCGGCGATATCTTTCGCCCGTCCCTCGATCATCTTGGGAGATTCAACGCTGCGGATTGAGATGCGCTTTGGTTTGACGTCCTCGGTCTTGGGCAGCCGCAGGGTGAGCACACCCGCTTCATAGCGCGCCTCGATGCGATCCGCCTCAACCGAGGTCGGTAGGGTGACGCTGCGGGTGAAGCTCCCGAAGCGGCGCTCGCGCAGGTGGTAGCGCGCCTCCTCTTTCGTCTCCTCTTCCTTGTATTCGCCCTTGATCGTAAGCGTCTTACCGGTAAAGGTGATGTCAAGATCGTCGGGGTTGATGCCGGGGATCGAGGCTTTTACCATGTACTCGCCCTCGGTTTCGGAGACATCCAGGGCCAGATGCTGGATATCCGCCTCCCAATCCCACTGGGTGCCGAAAAAGACGTTGTCGAACAGCCGGTCCATCGTGCTGCGCAAAGACAAAATATCACGGAATGGGTCTCTTCGAATTAAACTCATGGCAATACCTCCTTTATGATCAGGGATAGCTTATTCTCGAGCTACGGCGGGCTGCCGTGCTCGATTTTTATCATAGTACCCTGGTGTTAAAAATCGATAGGCGCAACGTAAGAGGAGTGTAAAAATTTTGCGCAGCCCGGTCGATTTGCTCACCGCTGGCTGCGCAGCATTGTAAAACCATTTTTCACACCGGCCTGGCGGCTCGCTCAGTGCCGGTGACCCGCCTCGTGCACGTGCCCGTGATCGAGCTCCTCAGGCGTAGCGAGGCGCAAATTGGAGATCTGCACTGCAAAGTGCAGCTCCTTGCCCGCCAGCGGGTGGTTGAAATTGAGGCGCACCATTTCCGGGCCCACCGAGACGATATAGGCTTCCAGCTCATCGCCCTCCTGGTCGGTCAACTGCAGCTCGACGCCCGGCTCCAGGGGGATCTCGGGCGGAAATTCGCGCCTGGGGATATTGGCAATCGCGCTGGGGTCTTCCTCGCCGTATCCATCCGCTGCGCTGACAACCAGCTCTTTCCTATCGCCCACCTGCATCCCATATATGGCGCGCTCCAGCCCGGCTACGATGTGCCCTTTCCCCTGGATGAATTGGATGGGCCCGTCGTCATCTGAGGTATCGATCACCTCGCCGTCTACACTCAAGGTGTAAGCCAGGCTGACGATCACATCGTCCTCAACGCGGGTCGGTTTTTCTGTTTCGCTCACGGTATTTCTCCTGTCTGGCTTGATTTCCTGCCTTCAAGCAGCCTGGTCCAACGCGGCAGCCATCAGGAGGCAGAAGCTGATTCTAACACAGCTACCTGTTCTAGATCCACTACCCTGCGCCGGCTCTTTGGGAGTTACCGTGGAAAGTCCCGGATTTACAATGATTCCCAAAGAACCCCTGCGCCGGCATTATGGTTAAGTGTGCCTTGTGCGGGGGTTTTTTCGGTCCTGTGCAGCGACAGCCCTCAAGCCCGGTGGTTTAAACCCGCGAATAAATCTCGTTCTTCGAGATCCGCGCTGGCGGGGGGGAAGGCGCGAATAAAATAATCCGCATTGCCCAGGAAATACTGTAACCAGCGCAGGGAACCGCGGCGCAGGGAGACGCCCGAAAGCTGGCTGGCATGGCAGAAAGTAGCCTGATCTATTTGGGTTGCCACCGAGCGATGTGAAATCTTCGCGTGGATGGGGAAATCGCTGTCCTGGACCAGGGCGGTCAGGTCGATATCCCGATTGCGCCCGAATTTGCGCGGGTCCACGCCGAAGAATGGCAAAATCTTGAGTGCAAAGCGCAGGAATTTCAGGGGAAAAACCTGGAAATACAGCTTGGCTGGCTGATAGGGAGGCAGGGTGCTCTCGAAGCTGGCTTGCCCGGCCAGCTCGAATGCCCTGACGGTAGCCTTATGGACGGCGATGTGGTCCGGGTGCCTGTAACCGCCCAGCGGATCGAAGGTCAATACTACCTGCGGGCGAAGCTGGCGCATGTAGCCGGCAATTTTGGCCGCCACCTCTTCGATTGGAGCGGCGATTAATGCCTGCGGATGCTGGTTGTCCGCCGAGCCGGGCATGCCCGAATCGCGGTACTCCAGGAAGTTCACGCCTGCCAGGCCCAGTTTTTCGGCCGCGCAGCGCAGCTCCGCCTCGCGGCGCTCCGCCACCGATCTGAAGCCACGCAGGAATTCCGTATCGACATCACCGGCTTCGCCGCGCGTGGCGCACACCAGGTAAACCGAGGCGCCGAGGCGGGCGTATAAGGCCAGCGTGCCGCCCATGCCGAAAGTCTCGTCGTCCGGATGGGCCAGCACAGCCAGGATCACCCGGTTGTCGTTTTCCATTACTCGCATCAGTACACCGGCAGGCGCGTGTCCACCTCTCTCGCCCAGGCGTTGATGCCGCCTTTGAGGTTTTTCATCTTGCGGAAGCCCGCGCTGGCTAACAATTCCAGGGCGCGCGCCGAGCGCGCCCCCGACTTGCAGAACAAGACGATCTCCTCGGCGCTGTCCAGCTCCGAGAGGCGAGCCGCCAGTTGGCCCAGTGGGATCAGGGTGGCGCCCTCCAGGCGGGAGATTTCCAGCTCGTGCGGCTCGCGCACATCCACGAGGCGGACGTGGTTGCCGCCCTGCAGGTGCCTCGCCAGCTCTCCGGCGGTGATATCCCAGCCTTCGCCTGCCGAACCCTCGTCGCGATCGTGCCCGGGCACGCCGCAAAAGGCTTCGTAGTCGATCAGCTCGGTGACCTCCGGGTTAGCCCCGCACACTTTGCAGTTTGGGTTCTTGCGCAGCCTGACAAAGTCGAAGGTCATATCCAGGGCGTTGAAGAGCAGCAGCTTGCCGATCAGCGGCTCGCCGATATCCAGGATCAGCTTGAGCGCCTCAGTCGCCTGCAGGGTGCCGATCGTCCCGGGAAGCACCCCCAGCACGCCGCCCTCCGCGCAGGAAGGCACCAGGCCGGGCGGCGGCGGCTCGGGGAACAGGCAGCGATAGCAGGGTCCCCGGCGGGCATCGAAAACGCTCACCTGCCCGTCGAAGCGGAAGATTGAGCCGTACACGTTGGGCTTGCCGGTCAGCACGCACAGGTCGTTGGTCAGGTAGCGCGTCGGAAAGTTATCCGTGCCGTCGATGATCAGGTCGTATGGCTCGGCGATACGCATGGCGTTCTCGGAGGTGAAGGGCTCGTTGTAGATATCCACCTCGATCTCGGGATTGATATCCAGCATGCGCTCGCGCGCCGATTCGACCTTCAGTTGATCGATGGTCGAGATACCGTGGATGATCTGGCGCTGGAGATTGGACCAGTCCACCACGTCGTAATCCACCAGCCCGATGCGTCCAACCCCGGCTGCCGCCAGGTACATCGCCACTGGCGAGCCCAGGCCTCCGGTGCCGATGACTAACACCGATGCGGCTTTCAGCTTGCGCTGACCTTCCAGCCCAACCTCGGGGATCAGCAGGTGCCGGGAATAGCGAAATATTTCGTCGTGGGATAGTTCAGGTAACATGGTCGCTGATCGTCCTCCGGCAATGCTGGGGATGAGCATCAAGCGGTCTTCTTCTCGCAAGGGGGTCGCCAGACCCTCCAGGTTCTTGATGTTCTCTTGGTTGATGAACAGGTTGACAAATGGGCGCAGCTCGTTATTGCCGTTCAACAGGTGTGGGCGCAGGGCTGGAAATTGGGAGATCAAATCTTGGATCACCTCGCCAGCCGTGCCGCCGCTCACAGACACTTCGCTGTGACCATTCGTATAGGATCGCAAGGGAGTAGGGATGCGTAAACTTGGCATTTGCACTTTCCATAAAGCATATTTTACTTGGTCATGTGATACTTTGCGTGGTTAACATCCGGCTCTTGCCACGACAGTTTCGCACTCTGAGGCGGGCCAGATTTCCACCGCTCCGGCCTGTTTGAACGGCTGCATGAAATTCTCCACCTGGGCTGTATCCTGGGATTCAAGGATCAGCACGAAGGTGTGCTGCCCATCCAGGACAGCATCGCCGTGGATTTTGACGCCGAACTTGCGGGCGTTGGTTGGGCTCAGGTGGGCAAGCAGCATATTTCCTGCCACGGGATCCTGAGCCGGGCAGGTCTCAGCGTTATGCTGGTGACGGACGAAGTAGAGAGACATTTTACACTCCTTTGGTGATAAGTAATCCCGCTTTATTGCGGTAATTTATTAGATTTAGTTTCATCCGCTGGAGCGGGCTCGCTCGGGCGGATTTCTTCTTCAGTAAAATACGACCGGTCGTCGGCGAGGCGCCAGGCTCGGCTTCCCACGGCCTGCCCCGCCTGCACGCTGGTGATCAGGTAAGAAAACCACGGCATGGCCCATTCGCGGTCGAATTCGGAGGGGCGGTTGGGATGGTCCGGGTGGGAGTGGAACACGCCCAATACGTCCAGGCCCAGCCGGTCGGCCTCCAGCTCGCCGCGCAGGTAATCCTGCGCGGTGACCAGGTAGCGGTTGCGGCGGGCGCCGGCCTCGCGGGCGTTGGGGAGCGACAGGATGGCCGACACCTGCTTCAGGCCTCTGTCTACCCTGCCAAGCAGCAGGCCCGCGCCCTCGTCGGGATAGGCGGCTTCGCCGTGGCGATGTATTTGATCTAAAATATCAGGCGCGATTTCCAGGACGAACATAGCACTCTCGCCTCTCAGGCGCCCTCTTCGGCGCCCCACAAAGCCTTGTCGCTCAGGTATTTGTATCCCGCGTCGGGGAAGACGGTGACAACCACGCCTTCTTCCAGCTCTGAGGCCACCTGCAGGGCGGCGAGAGCGGCCGCCCCGGAGGAGATGCCCACGAACAGGCCCTCCTCCTGCGCCAGCCGGCGGACCATGGCGTATGCCGCCTCGGTGGAGATTTCCACGGTCCGATCCGCCAGGCGCGGGTCGAAGATCGCCGGCTGGATGGCGGTCGGTATGTGCTTCAAGCCTTCCAGGCCGTGGAATGGGGCGTCGGGCTGCCCGGCGATGATCTGCACTGCCGGGTTGTACTGGCGCAGGTAGCGCCCCACGCCCATCAGGGTGCCCGTCGTCCCCAGACCAGCCACGAAGTGGGTGACGCCTCCAGAAGTCTGCTGGACGATCTCAGGCCCGGTGTGCTCGTAGTGGGCCATCCAGTTCGCCGGGTTATCGTACTGGTTGGCGTAATAGTAGCGCTCCGGCTGCTCAAGCGCCATCTGGCGCGCCACCCCGATGGCGCCGTCTGAGCCTTCGAGCGGATCGGTGAGCACCAGTTCCGCGCCCAGCGCCCGCAGCATGGTGACGCGCTCGGGGCTGGCGTTGGCGGGCATGGTCAGGGTGACGGGAACGCCCAGGCTGGCGCCAAATGTGGCGTAGGAAATTCCCATGTTGCCGGAGGTCGAATCGAGCAGGCGCATGCCCGGCTTGATGCACCCCTCTTCCAGGGCGCGGCGCAGGATGTTGATCGCCGGGCGGTCTTTGATCGAGCCTCCCGGGTTGAACCATTCGGCTTTTGCCAGCACCTGCACCCGCGGGGATAGCCCCGCTGTCAACCGGCGCAGGGGCAGCATGGGCGTATTTCCAATGGCGTCTTCGAGACTCGCTATGGCAGCCGATGCCACCAATTGGGCTTGAGAAAGTGCCACTTGAGTCGTCATTTGCTGTTTCTCCAAATTAAGCGTAAAGGCCAACAGAGATCAAAAAAGGTGGCGCACACACAACCACGCGCAGCTGCTTTCGCATGCGGGGTCGCAACCACCTCTCGCCAGTCTGTTGGCCGTATGAAGCAGGGTCGTCTTGCTTCAGTTCATCTTCGTGACGAGGCGGCGGTTACAAACCCCGCCTCAGACACGTGCAGGTTTTCATCACAGGATGCTCCGAGTCCGAATTTTTAAGACATTTCTAGTAATAATTATAGGCAATAGGCGCCGGTTGTCAAGTGGCTGAAGATGATTCTTACCTGTTTTTTATGTAGAGATCGACTGGCTTACTCTTCTGGAGCCGTCTCTTCCGCCTCGCCTGGGCCAATCCCCAGCGGGACCCACTTGCGGGCGTCTTTCAAGCGGTGCTGAATGCCGCCGCGTTCGTGCAGCTCATCGAAGCCTTCCGGCTTGATGAAGAGCTGCTCCCCTTCCAGCAGCCCGGAAATACCCGCCTGGCCTGGTTCGGGGCGTTTTTCTCCGCCGAAGACGGCTGCCTTGCCGGGCAGGTAATCCAGCGGTTCTTCGTAGGTGGTGATAAAGCCTTCGTAATTGCGCAGCACCACCTTGTGATCCGACATGCTGAGCAGGTAATTGGGCATCACCGGGATCTTACCGCCGCCGCCGGGGGCGTCGATGATGTATTGGTGCACGGCGTAGCCGGAGGTATGGCCGCGCAGGCCTTCCATGATCTCGATCCCCTTGGCGACTGGCGTGCGGAAGTGACCCGCCCCTTCAACCAGGTCGCATTGATACAGGTAATACGGGCGGACGCGGATGCGAACCAGGTCGTGGACGAGCTGGCGCTGCACATGGACGTTGTCGTTCACGCCGGCCAGCAGCACCGACTGGTTACCCAGCGGGATGCCCACCCGGGTCAGTCGGTCGCAGGCCTCGGCCAGCTCCTGGCTGATCTCGTTGGAATGGTTGACGTGGATGTTCATCCACAGCGGATGGTATTTCTGCAGCATGTCGGTCAGTTCGTTCGTGATTCTCATGGGGAGCAGGACCGGGATCCGGGTGCCAATGCGAATGATCTCCACATGCTCGATCTCGCGCAGGCGTGACAGTATT
>DATEDC010000113.1:0-5313 GCA_035286585.1 Anaerolineales bacterium | reverse complement strand
ATGTAAACCAGTGCGCCAGCCTGGTGGGCAAGCTTCACGATCTTCGCCACCGGGTTGATCGTGCCCAGGGCATTGGAAGCGTAGCCGACCGCCACCAGGCGCGGCTTGCCTTCCAACGCCCGGTTTAAACTATCCATATCCAGCGTGCCATCTTCGGGGTGGAAGTCCACCCAGCGCACCTGGCAGCCGCGCTCCTCGGCAGCCATCGCCCACGGGGTGATGTTAGCGTCGTGATCCAGGCGGGTGACCACGATCTCATCCCCTGGCTTCCAGGTGCGCGCCAGCGAGCGGCTCAGGTTGAAGGTCAGCGAGGTCATGTTTGGACCGAAGACGATCTCCTCCGCTCGCGGTGCGTGGAGGAAATCAGCCGCGGCCCGGCGCGCTTCATCGATTATTGCGTCCGAGAGGCGGCTGGTGGCGAACGCCCCGCCGTGGTTGGCGTTGGTTTCGATCAGGTAGGCTGCCACACGCTCCCGGCACGCTCTGGCGACCTGGGTGCCGGCCGGGTTATCCAGGAAGATCGCCGGGCGCTGCAGGGCGGGGAACCGGCTGCGGATGAGAGGCAGGTCGAGGGGCATGGGTCGACTCCGAGATTTGGATATAGGTCTTGCGCTTGAATTTCGACATAGCAGATCGTGATGATAATAAGTTAGCTAACGGGCGTCGTGATGTACCAAATTCAACCGGTCTGTGTGTGCGCTGTTTTCTGCGCGCCAGCGGGTGCTTGATTGGCGAATGGAGCGCGGTTACTGCGGGGCAGTCTACCATTCGGTTAACTTCCAGATTTCGGGGCGCGATTTTTCCCCTTCTTCTGCGCCCACCTGGGCGAAGATCACCACCGCCTGCTTGAGATGCCCCATGGCTTTTTCGTTCTGGCCAGCCGCGTGATACAGGTCGGCCAGGTTGTTGTGCAGGGCGGCCTCGCGGTGCAGGTAGCCTTGTTGGCTGCATAAATCGAGCGCAGCCTGGGCGTGCTGGGTGGCGCGCTCCAGGTCGGGCAGGTCGGCATAAGCAAGGGACAGGTTGTTCAGCGCCGCGACCCGCAAGCCGGGGTCCGCCAGCGCCTCGGCCACCGACAGGCTTTGCCCCAGGTGATGGATGGCGGCCTCTAAATTCCCTTGCTTGCGCTTCAGTATGCCCAGGATGTTGTGAGCCTGGGCGTGGGCCAGCTCGTCCCCAGAATTTTCGGCCAGTTGCAAGGCGCCTGCAGCCATTTGTTCTGCCAGGGCGATCCGTCCCTGGCGGTGCAACGTTCGGCTCCAGTCTGCGTACAGCCTGGACAGGAGGGGTGGCTCTTCGCTCTCTTTCAGGGCTCCCTCTGCAGTCTGGTAATGGCTTTCGGCCTGCTCCCACTCGCCCAGGTGATGGTAGATGTTCCCCAGCTTCTGCTCCAGTATCGCCAGGCGGGTGGGGCTATCCTGGTGGTAAGCGTTAGCGTTTTCATAGCTGGCGATGGCAGCCGTATAAGCCCCCAGCAGGGTGTGCACATCGCCGATCGCCTCGTTGAGAAAGGCGCTGTCCGGGTGTCCCAATGCCAGGGCAGCTTGAAAGTGGCCCAGGGCCTCCTGGTTGGCATACAGCCGGCAAGCCTGCTCTCCGGCTTGCTTGTAATAATTGGCTGCTTCGCGGCTGCGCCCACCCAGCTTGAAATGGTAAGCGATCTGCCCGGCTGGGGCGTCCAGCTCGCGCCGCCCACGCGCGCGCCTGGCCAGCGCTTCCCCAACGCGCTGGTGCAGCAGCCGCCGCCGCGCCAGGCTGGTCTCTACGTAGACCTGCAGGCGCATCTTGTCGTGATTGAAATCGTAGTGCAGGTCGCGCGGTCCGTCCGGTTGGGAGGCATGCTGCCCGGGCTGCGACTCGCGGATCAAGCCGCGCTGGATCAAGACCTCGAGTGTGGAGACGGTCTCATCCTCGGTGCGCCCACTGGCTTCCAGCAAGGTATCGAAATCGAAAGACCGTCCGATGACAGCCGCGGTTTGCAAGAGCTGCCGGCCGGTTTCGGAGATCTGCTCCAGGCGCGCCCTCAGCAGATCGCGCACCCCGTGAGGGATTTCCCAGTCTGCCTCTGCGCCGGCCAGCCTGTCAGGTGGTAAGGCCGCCAGGTATTCCGTGACGAAGAGTGGCAGGCCTTCGGTTTCCTGGTACAGTCGTGGAACGATGTCCCCCGCGGCCGGAGCGCGCCTCCTGACCAGCTCCTGGACGTTTTCGAGCCCCAACCGCTTCAGGCTGATCACCTCCGCGGTGCCATCGCGTTGCGCTTCTGCCAGTAGCCGGCGCAGGCGCGGATTGGCCTCCCGGTCTTCCTCCCGCCAGGTGACCAGGACGAGCAGTTGGCTGCCCTGCAAGCGCCTGACGATGTAGGCCAGTAAATCCAGGGTGGTCTCGTCTGCCCATTGCAGGTCGTCGAAAAACAGCGCCCCAGGCCGCGCCCTTCCCAGCCGCGCCAACACGACTTGCCTGACCCCCTCGAAGAGGCGGGTTTGCGCGCCCGGGCTATCTTGAGCGGCTAATGCGGGCAGGTTGGGTCGGAGGTCGGCCAGCTCGGGGAGCAGGCGGGCTGCTTCCCGCAGCCATTGGTCTGCCAGGCTCGCGTGCCAATCGGTCGCCAGGGGCTTTTCGAGCGCTCGCCGCAGGGCGTCGACGAAAGGCGCATATGCCAGGCTGCTCTCGCCGGGATAGCAGCGAGCAGCAATGGTGTGCGCCCCGCCAGCGCGCAGGGTGACCAGGAAATCCTCCGCCAGGCGGGTCTTGCCAATTCCGGCTTCCCCCTCGATCACTACAAAACGACCATTTTGCGCCAGCCGCGCGGTAATCTCAAGCAAGCGTTCCCACTCCGCCTGGCGTCCAACCAGCGGCAGTGGCGTGACTGCCATGCTCGTCCCAGGCGCGAATGGGGGTGCAGCCTGCTCGTATTTCTGCCAGGGCAGCACCTGGATACGCCCCTCTGGCGGGCCTGATTCCCAGGGCGTTTTATGTTCCATAATGTCCTGGTAGAGCTGGCTGGTCTCTTCCAAAGGAGCGACGCCCAGTTCTTTTTCCAGTATGCGGGCGCATTCCTGGTATTGGTGCAGAGCAGCATTGCGCCGCCCGGCGCGGGCGTAGGCTTCCATTAATAAGCGGTGGGAAGGCTCGTGCAACTTGTCGAGGGCCAGCCGGCGTTGAGCGTGGGCGATGGCTGGTTCGAAATCGCGGCGCCTCAGGTAGCCGAGGGCGAGCTTCTCCAGGGCAGATTCCAGTCCGCGGCGCAGCTCCTCCCCCTGGAAAAATTGCCAGTCGTCGAATTCCGTGCTATCCCGCAGGCCAAAACCTGCCATGAACCTGTCCTGGAACAGGCGGACCGCCCCCTCCAGCGGCTCGAGACATCCCGCGCACACCTGGTGGGGGGCGTGCCCGTGGGCGCTGGTGCTGAGGACGAGCCGCTGGAACTCCCACAAGTCGCAGCTCAGCCCGGTTGGCGACGCCAGGGCGACCAAATCGCGGCCGATCTCCAATGCCTCCGGGCCGAGAGCCTTGCGCAGCGAGGAGAGCGTGCGTCGCAAGGCGGCGCGGGCGTTGGACTGGCTATACTCCGGCCACAGCAAGGCCGCCAGTGTGTCCCGGGTGTGCGGCTTCCCGGTGACGACCAGGTACGCCAGCAAGGCGATCGCTTTGCGCGTGTCCACTTCAACTGGCTGTCCATCCCGTTCCAGCCGCGGGGCGCCGAGCAGGTAGAAATTGAGCCTCGACAAACCATTGCCTCCCGAATCGCCTCTATTGTACATCAATTTCGTAACGCCTTGGAACCGTAACGCTTTCCGTAACGCTTCGCATACGCTGGCTGAGTACAATCGGATTGTATGCAGGCAATTTGGGTCTAAATTCTCTCTTTAAAGAATTAAGAATTCTTCGTGTCTTTGTGACTTGGTGGTTCATATCAATTAAGGTGAGAAAGGTGAATAGTAAGAGAGAAGCCTCTGTACAAATCGACAGGCGTACGACCGGCAAGAAAGAGCCCCCTGGCCCGCGCGGCCACCCGCTGTGGGGCAGCATGTTGGATTTTCAGAGGGATCAGTTGGCTTTCATCCTGGATGTCGCCCGGCAGCATGGCGAGGTGGCTAAATACCGCATTGCCAACCTGACCTTTTACCAGGTCAACCACCCGGAGGGCGTCAAACGCGTCTTGCAGGATAACTACCATAACTATGTCAAGGGCGATCTGTTCGAGAAATTCAGCCCCCTGATCGGTCATGGATTGTTCGTCAGCGATGGCCCGCTTTGGCTGCGCCAGCGGCGCCTGATGCAGCCTGCCTTCCACCGCCAGCAGATCGCCATTTTTGGCCAGATCATGACCGGCAGCGCCTTGCAGATGCTGGAGCGCTGGGAGACGGCTGCGCACACCGGTCAGCCGCTCGAGGTCTTCTCCGAGATGACTGGCCTCACCATGCAAGTGGTCACCCAGGCCTTGTTCAGTGCGCAACTTCCGGGTACCCGCCAGGCGCTCAGCCGGGCGATCACCACCTTGCTGGATCACGTGGCTTTTACCTTCGAGGTGCCCTTCTACCCACCGGTGCAGGTGCCGCTGCCGCGCAACCTGCGCCTGCGCCGCGCCCTGCAAGAGCTGGACCGCCTGGTTTATGCCATCATCCGCGAGCGCCGCGAGCACCCCGTGGAGACGGGCGACTTGCTCTCTATGCTGATGGAAGCCCGCGATGAGGATACCGGCGCAGGCATGACCGAAAAGCAACTGCGCGATGAGGTCTTGACCCTTTTCCTGGCCGGGCACGAGACCACTGCCAACACCCTGACCTGGACCTTCTACCTTCTCTCGCAGCAACCGGCGGTCGTCCGCCAATTGCATGCCGAGCTGGACCAGGTGCTGGGCGGGCGCGTTCCTACTCCGGCGGATTACCCCAGCCTGGCGTACACCCGCATGGTGATCGAAGAATCCATGCGCCTTTACCCGCCGGCCTGGATCACCAACCGCACCGCGCTGGTGGATGACGAAATCTGCGGCTATCACATCCCGGCTGGCGCTTACGTGGCGGTCAGCCCCTACGTCACCCAGCGCGACCCGGCGCTGTGGCCCGACCCGGAGCGCTTCGACCCACAGCGTTTCGCCCCCGAACGAGGGGCTGAGCGCCCGCGCTTCGCTTATTTCCCGTTTGGAGGAGGCCCGCACCAGTGCATCGGGCAGGGCTTCGCTCAATTGGAGGCAGCGCTGGTGCTGGCGACCGTGGCGCAGCGCTACCACCTCGAGCTGGTGCCGGATCACCCGGTTGAGGTGCACGCCAGCGTCACCCTGCGCCCGCGGCGCGGGCTGAAAATGACTGTTCA
>DATEDC010000112.1:0-19541 GCA_035286585.1 Anaerolineales bacterium | reverse complement strand
GATCGCCGCCAGCGACGTGGATTGTTACCAGGAACTGCCCTTTAGCTGCGACTTCTGGGAGACCACGCTCGAATACAGCGCGCCCACTAACCTGTGGTACCGCTTTATCGTCAGCGATGGCAGCGATATGGACTTCTATGCCGATAACACCCCCGCGCTCGACGGCGGGCTGGGCAGCACCAGCGATAACCCGATCGACAACAGCTACGCCTTGATGTTCTACGACCCGGCCTTCACCGCGCCAGCCTGGGCAAAGGAGGCATTTATCTACCAGATCTTCCCCGATCGCTTCCGCAACGGGCGTGCCAACAACGACGCCCAAACCGGAGATGTGCGCTACGACGACCCGGTGCTGGCCCTGCCGTGGGGCACGCTGCCTGAGGGCTACTGCCGCAACTACGCCGACGGGACGACCAACTGCCCGTGGCGCTTCGATGACACGCCTCCCGATTGGAGCCCGACTAAGGAAGGCCCGCGCGGCCGCGACTACTTCGGCGGCGATCTGAAGGGCGTCGACCAGTACCTGGACTACCTGCAGTCTCTCGGGGTCAACACGATCTACTTTAACCCGATCTTCGACGCCGGGTCCAACCACAGCTACGACACGCAGGACTACTACGCGATCGATCCGTACTTTGGCACGCAAAAAGATTGGGAGAACCTGGTCAAGCACACCCAGCAGCGTGGCATGCGCATTATCCTGGACGGCGTGTTCAATCACCTGTCGTCGGACAGCCCGTTCTTCGACCGTTATGGCCACTATTCGACCGTCGGCGCGTGCGAGTCGGCTGAATCGCCGTACCGTGAGTGGTTCGATTTCCGCGCGCCTGTCGGCGACGAGCCTTCCCCTTGCGCGCCCTCGACGCCGGGCGGGGACGACACCTACTACGATGGCTGGGGCGGCTACGATAGCATTCCATTCATCGACAAGTCCCTGCCCGCAGTGCAAGAGTATTTCCTGACTGGACCGAACAGCGTCAGCCGCTACTGGCTGAACCAGGGCGCCTCGGCCTGGCGCATGGACGTTTCGGGCGACCCGAGCTTCCCGGCTGGCTACTGGGAGACGTTCCGCCAGATCACCAAGTCCACCCGGCCCGACGCCCTGCTCATCAGCGAGACCTGGCAGAAAGACAGCACGCTGCTGCGCATGCTGCGCGGCGACCGGCTGGACACGACCATGAACTACCGCCTGCGCGATGCGGTGATCGGCCTGCTCACCCCCGGCCCGTTCGACTCCAAAGGCTTTGCCGACAGCGGTCGCCAGATCACGCCAACCGAGTTCGCTAACCGCATCGCCTCGATCCGCGAGGACTACCCTGACGCAGCGTTCTACTCGCTGATGAACCTGCTCGACAGCCACGACACCGAGCGGCTGTTATGGGCGCTGACGCCCGGCGTTGAGACGCGCGCAAGTAAGGAGTTCGATGCGGCTAACCTGGCGGAGGGCAAGCGCCGCCTGCAGATCGCCTCGCTCATCCAGTTCGCCATGCCCGGCGCGCCGACCGTGTTCTACGGCGACGAGGTCGGGCTAACCGGCGACGACGATCCGGACGACCGGCGGACGTATCCCTGGGCTGACAAGGGCGGTTCCCCCGACAATGCCTTGTTTGCACACTACCAGGCCCTGGCCTCGCTGCGCCGCCAGAACGCGGCGCTCACCAGCGGCGATCTGCGCATGCTCCTGGCTGACGACGCCGCGCAAGTAGTCGCCTTCGGACGCAAGACCAGCAGCCAGGCCGCCGTGGTGATCGTCAACCGCGGCGATCAGGCGCAAACGGGTGCTATCCCCGTGGGGGGTTACCTGCCGAATGGCGTCGTCCTCACCACGGCGTACGCCGTGGGAGAGGGCAGCATGGCGTCGGCCATGGTGGCGAACGGGCAGTTGATGGGCACCATCGGGCCGAAAAGCGCGGTGATCCTGCTCAGCGGCCTGATCGACCTGCAGCCGCCGAATGCACCTGCCAATCTCCACGTGACGAACGAAGGTAACGCGCAGGTCAGCCTGGCCTGGGATGGCGTGGCCGAGGCGGCGGGATACAACGTCTACCGCAGCCCGCTCAGCGGCGGCGGCTGGGTCAAGGCCAATGCTGCTCCCCTGACCAGCACGGCATTCACCGATACAGGCTTGCGCAACGCGCGCAACTACTACTACGTGGTCACAGCCCTGGATGAGGTTGGCAACGAGAGCGGCTTTTCCAACCAGGCCAGCGCCATGCCGCACTACCTGATCGGTTGGGCCAACCTGCAATGGCCGCCAAGCATGAGCCACACCATCAGCACGATCGTCCGGACGGACAACGCTTACGGGCAGGTGTGGATCGATGGTGTCACCAGCCAGCCGGGCGCCACCGAGGGGCTGATCGCCCAGCTCGGTTTCGGCCCCGAGGGCAGCTCGCCAGAGGCCAACCCGGACTGGACCTGGGTGGGGGCCAGCTTCAACGTGGACGCGGGCAATAACGACGAGTTCGTGGCCAACCTGCTCCCGGAAGCGCTCGGGGGCTTCGACTATCTCTACCGCTATAGCACCACTAACGGGCGCGACTGGCTTTACGCCGACCTGAACGGGCCAGTCCCGGCCGGCTCGCTGCCCGCGAACCCCGGAATGCTGACGGTGAACTCGAGCGGTGACCTCACGCCCCCGGCCATCCCCGGTGGGCTGCGCGTGCTATCCGCCTCGCCCGATGGGATCGCCCTGGCCTGGGACCCGGTGACCGGCGACCCCAGCCTGTACGGCTACGAGGTGCGGCGCAGCGACACGCCCGGCGGGCCGTACACCACCCTGGCGCTGGTCGTTGGAGCTGAGAATTACGTCGATACGAACGTTGACCAGGGAGCTACCTACTATTACGTGGTGCGCTCCGTGGACACCTCCTTCAACCGTTCGGACCACTCCGCCGAGGTCCAGGCAACCGCCGAGCTGCGCAGCGTCAGCGTGACTTTCAACCTGACCGTCCCGGCACACACCCCAGCCGACCGGATGGTGTTTATCGCCGGGACGCTCAACCGGCTGGATGGCGGGCTGCCAGAATGGGACCCGGGCGGCGTGATGCTCACCCAGGTGGACGCAACCTACTGGACGATTACCTTGAGCGGCGCGGAGAGCACCCAGATCGAGTACAAGTACACCCTGGGCTCCTGGGATTTCGTCGAGAAAGGCGCGGCCTGCGATGAGCTCAGCAACCGCCAGCTCACCCTGAGCTACGGCAGCGACGGCAACCAGATCGTGAACGATACGGTGCTGAACTGGCGCAATGTCGCCCCCTGCGGCAACTGATCCTGGCAACGAAAGCGAAGCCGCCAGGTTAAATTCTCACTAAGGTTCGTTTTCACGGGCAGGTTGGATGGTAGAATCCAACCTGCCCCTATGCGAAAAACGATCCTGATCATCCTGCTCCTCTGCCTCGGCGCTCTGCCCGTCTGGGGGATCACGCCGGCGCTCAGCCAGGAGGAGTACTGCGCCCAGCCCCACCAGGACGTCAGCACGCCGCTCAACGATCTGGGAAACAATGTTTACATCCGCCTGGGCGGGTATGACACCGGCTTTACCGGCGGTCTCTATCCGAGCGGCAGCAACGTCCGCCCCGCCGAGCACGAAGCCGCCGGCGTGCGCATCGCCGCCCAGGTCATCCCGCGAGACGAGAACGGGGATCTCGACCCGCTGAACGGCCGGATCGTCCTGCTCTCCATTGGGGTATCGAATACCTTTACCGAATTCGACGCTTTCAGCAGGCTGGTCAACACCGATCCAGAGATCAACCCCAAGGTTCAGCTCGTCAACGGCGCCCAGCACAGCCGCACCTCTGACTGGTGGATAGACCCCAACTCGGTCACCTGGCAGGAGGTCTTTCGCCGGCTGGCTGATCGCGGGGTGACCCCGCAGCAGGTGCAGATTGCCTGGATCAAACACACCCGCCTGGGGCACGACTACTTCCCGGGCTCAGCCCAAACCCTGCAGAGCGACCTGGAAGCCATATCTCGGAATCTTAAAACCCACTTCCCCAACATCAAAATCGCCTATCTTTCCAGCCGCACCCGCTCTTACTATATATTCGATTCGCTGGCCCTGGAACCCCACGCCTTCGAAACCGGTTTTGCGGTCAAATGGCTGATCGAAAAACAGATGGACGGCGATCTGGCTTTGAATTACGATCCCGAGCGTGGGGAGGTGGTGGCGCCCTACCTCGCCTGGGGAGCATACCTGTGGATCGACGGGATGAACCCGCGTTCGGACGGGCGCATCTGGACGCAGCAGGATCTGTATATCGACTGCATCCACCCCACGCAGAGCGGCGCAGCCAAGGTCGCCGACATGCTGATGGAATTTTTCAAGAACGATTCCACCGCCATGCCCTGGTTCCTGGCGGGCCGATCTTCCGCTCCTCCCACGCAGATTTTTTTGCCGACCGTGACAAACACCCTCCCGGCGCCAACTGCCGCCCAAACCCGCTCCTCTCCTACTCAGATGCAAACAGAAGAGCCCGTCCTTGCGCCTACAGAGGCAGCCTACCCGGCGCCGGCGATATGCGGTTTGAGCGGCGCTCTAACTGCCATGCTGTTTACCTGGCTTGGATACCGGAAAAGGTGCTGACAAACCCTTCGGTTTCCACGCAGCATTCGCCCCCACCAGCAGGATTCTCCTCCGAGGAGAGCCTAACTAATATTGATCGATTGGTCTTCCCTGGATTTCCCAGTTTTTTATGTAGACTTCCAGGAGCGCATCGTAAGCGCCCGTGTTGAGCTTGATGATCTCGATCAGGCGCCGGGCGTCCCACAAGGGACCGCGAGTCACGAAAGCCAGGATATCATAATAGCGGGCCAGGTTGGGGTCGAGGATCTTATTTTTACCCGTCGCCAGGGTGTTCAAATAGCCTTCTGGGATGATATGCTTGAAGTGACCGATGCGCCAATGCCGCGGGTCAATCAAGGGCAGTCGCACCATTAAGGGGTCCGCCAGCCCATTTTTATCAATCATGTGAATATCAGGGCCGGCCTGATAACCCCTTACGCCCAACGGGCCAACCAGGACCACTTTGCGTTTCTCGGGGTCAAAGATCCATTTACGGCCCGCATGAACGGATCCGGGGAAGGCTTTTTCCCGGCTGGTGGACAGCAACCCCAGATCGTGATAATAATACAGACGCTCGTCTGCGACGCCGTCTTCATCAATCAACTGCTGTGAGTCCACGGGATCATAACCTCTCTGGCTGCGCAAGGGGGTCAGCGGGTTCAGCAGCCCAACCAGGATGACGACCAGCAGGATCCCGGCATAGGCAAGGTGGGATTTGTACTCTATGGTCGAGAGAAGCGCAGCGCAAGACAGCAGCGGAACGGCAAAGAAACGGGCGCCCATAAAATCGCCGCCGATGTAGAGGATGTAAGCCAAATAGGCGAGCACGCCCAAGACCACCATCCTGTGCTGGGGAGAGCCCTTCCACAAGAACCAGACCAGGCTTCCGCTGAGCACTACCAGGATGATCGGGTCGAGCAGGATTGAACTCCGATAATAATTCAGGCCTTGCTGGATTAGATCCAGCTTGCTTATACCGGTGTTGAGCTTGGCATAGGCCGTATTGGGGAAAGGGAAGCCGTAATAAAAGAGCGAGAACAGCTCCCAGATGAAAAAGGGGAGGAAGCCCAATCCCAACAAGAACGCGGCCTTTTTGGGCGCATGGCTTTGCCTGAATGCGTAGATCAGGGCAGGGATAAACAGCAGGAGGGTATCCATGCGGTTGAGGGTCGCCAAACCGGCGATCAACGCCAGCCCAAAAAACCGCCAGAGCCGCATTTCGCCGCGGAGGAATAAAACGTACAGGAAGGCGGCGAGCAAAAAATAGCTCAACGCGTTTTCAAGGCCCGAGGTGGTGTAATCGATAAATGCTTTCGAGAGCATTAGCACCGCCAGGCACAGCCATGCCCCTTTCGGCGAGCGCGCAAGCCCCAAAGCGAGGATCAGGATTGCCCCGGAGGATAAAGCGATGCACAGGTACACGCTGACGAAATACACCTGAGCCCACGGGTTGAGCGCTCCAATGCGCTGGGTGATTGCATTAATCCCGGCTTGGATGAAGAACCACAAAGGATGGGTGAAGGTTTGCACGCGCTCCCCCACGTTGTAAACCGGCCCATATCCCGCCAGAAAATTTTCCACCGAGCGAAAAGTGATATAAGCATCATCGCTAACCCAGGCGGTGTGGAACATCAGCCAGATCGCTGCGGCTAATAGAGGCAGCAGGGAGGCTTTCGATACTATAGAGAGGCGAGATATTCGGCTCAATCCAGGTCACCCAACCTGCAGTCGTGATGGTCGAAGTATACCATCGACAGATTCGCGCCCAGGCATCGAGAGGAGCTCGAATCCATGTATAATGGGCCTGTTCATGAAACACCTGTTTACCTGGTTGTTGGGCGGCGGCTTGATCTTTATCCTGGCAGGCTGTAAGTCAACGCCTCCCAGCCTGGCTCATCCTGACAAGCCAAATTTCATCGTCCTCCTGACGGATGACCAGGTTTATTATTCCATTGAGTATATGCCTATCCTGGAAAGGGAGCTGATCGGCAAGGGGATCAATTTCACCCAGGGTTTTGTCACCACGCCGCTTTGCTGCCCCAGCCGGGCGAGCATCTTGAGCGGTCAATACGCTCACAACCACGACGTTCTCGAGAATCGCCCACCCAGAGGCGGCGCGGCTAAATTTGATGACACTTCAACCATCGCCACCTGGTTGAAGCAAGCCGGCTATCGCACCGCTTACATCGGCAAGTATCTGAATTTTTACGATGACATTCAGCCTTTAGGCTATGTGCCGCCGGGCTGGGATGAATGGCATGCAGTCCTGGACGGGACAAAACCCCATCAACTGTACCTGAATTACACCATGTCGGTGAATGGCGAAGTCGTCCAGTACGGGACAGATGCTGAGGATTACAGCGCGGACGTATTTACCGCCAAGGCGCTGGAATTCATCCGCGCATCGAAAGACGAGCCGTTTTTCCTGATGATCGGGTATTACAACCCCCATGAGCCACACGAATTTGCCAAACGCCACAACGATCTTTTCCGCAGCGACGAAGAATTCATGGACAAATTACTGCCCAATTTCAACGAGGAGGATATCAGCGATAAACCCGCCTGGATGCAAGGGTTGCCTCTGCTTGAGTGGGAGGAGATGGTGAACGCTTACCAGCGCACGGTCAGGTCGATGCAATCCGTCGATGAGGGGATCGCGGAAATCGTCAAGACCCTCGAACAAATCGGTCAGCGCGACGACACACTGATTATATTTATCTCCGATAATGGCCTCGCTTATGGGGAACATCGCCTTTCAACCCAGAAAAACTGCCAGTTTGAAGAGTGCATCCGGGTTCCTTTCGTGGTTTCTTATCCCCGGATGATCACCACCCCTCGCCAGGATGATCGCCTGGTTGCCAATATCGACATCGCGCCGACCCTGGTCGAGCTCGCCGGCGCTGAAATTCCCGCCAGCGTGGATGGGCTGAGCCTGGCGCCGCTCTTCAGCAATAAAGCCGGGCAATGGCGCGAAGCCTTATTGATCGAGCACTGGCAGCTAACAGAAGGTTTCGGCAGCATCATCCCCGACTTTTTTAGCCTGCGCACGCGCAATTGGAAATATGTCGAATATGTTAGCGGCGAAAAAGAGCTATATGACCTGGCTGATGACCCTTACGAGATGGAGAACCTGGCATATAGGGAGGATCATGCCCAGAGGGTGAAAGAATTTTCCGCCCAGCTCCAAAGCTTGAAGGACCAATAGGGCACTTTCGAGCAAATGTACTTGAGCCGAAAACAAAAGCGGGTCTTCGCTCTACTGCTGCTCGCAGGATGCCTGTATTTCATCCTGATGATCTGGCCGAATTCGACGGGCGCAAAGGACCCGGCGATGATTTCGATCTTTGAGCCCGATGAATCGGCCCAATACGCTCATCCCTTGCGTATGCTTTCCGGGGGGGAGACTTTTAAAGCAGCCGCAAGGAGATTCGTTTACTACCAACATTACTACTATGGCTTCCCCTTTTACGTCTCCTCGGCGTTATTCGCCTTGCTGCCCGCCAAAATCCTGATTGGCCTGGGGAGTACCCAACTGAACATGCTTCTCCTGCGCCAGATGATCAGCGTTCTACCCATGATCCTGGCTGTGCTGGTGTTTGTTTACTTACAGACCCGTTATACTGCTTATCTATCCAGCCTGGCGCTGTTTATTTTCTTGCTCACCGTCCCGGCGGTGTTTAACAACAGCACCTGGTGGCACCCAGACAGCCTGGTGATTCTTTTCATCAGCCTGACCTTTTTCTTCCTCGACCGGGATGAACTCCGCTTTGGCAAGAACTTTTATTTGGCTGCGGCTGCCTGTGGTCTGGCAACGGCGACCAAGCTGCTCGGCTTGTTCTTCTTCCTGGCGATCCCGGCTTACATCTTGATCGGCTACCTGCAGAAGCGCATCACCCTGGGAGCTGCATTACGCTGCTCCTTTTTATTTGTTTTCGTGATGACGCTCACCTTCGTGATGGCGAATCCATTTCTGCTCAATCCAGTACACCGTGCGCGCGCCTTGAAAATCCAGACTAATCAGGCCGAAGCGATGTCCCTGGGCTGGAACGTGCTCTACTCGAAAGGGCCGGTTGCCTGGTATCCGATGATCGAGGAGATGTACGGTCACCTGATCTTCATCGTTTTGGTATTTGCGCTGATGGTGATCAGCATCTGGAAAAATCATAAGCGGTTGCTGAACTTCTTGATCCTGGCGTTTACCCTTCCATTCCTGATCTACGTGTTATTTACCATCGTCATCAAGCCCACGCACTTTCTTCTGCCCGCTGCTCTGCCCCTCTATTCCGGGCTGGCGGGCATATTTACCCTCATCCCGCTCCCGCGATTCAGCAGAGATGTACTCGCGACGTTTCGCCAGCAGTTTCCTAACCTGCTTTGGGCGGTTGTTGCGCTGCCTATCCTGGGGTACCAGGCGTACAGCAACCTGGCCTGGGATGCGCGGCATTACCGCCACAGCGTGAACAAAGAGGGCGAAAGCGCGGAGATGCGCTTCTTCACCGAGCTCAATGAAGGGTATCTATCCCAATTACCTGAGGATTTGCCGCTAAATGTATTCCGGGATGTGCGCGCCTATTTCCCCCAGCGAGGCTCGTGGACAGTGACGGTCCGCTCAAGACCAGCCAACTACGCGATCATCGAGTCACAAAACATCGATTTGGTGGTCCTGTGGTACCAGCGAGCGCTGGATTACACCCAGGAGGGCGTGCTCGATTCCGCCATTGACCGGCAGGAGATGGAGCTCGCCTATCAATTCTACGCAGACGTGCGCGCAGATCGTATGAAGGGTTATGCCCTGCTTTACCGCACGGAATGCTGCTCGGCCTTTCTGCGCGCCGACCTGTACCAGCAATATTTCCCCTAGGCAAGAACAGGGCGCCTTTTCCGGAGCGGCGGATTACTGGCGCTCGATCCAGAAGGCGCCCCAGAGGGGATTGCTTCAATCGCTTCGCAGGCTCAGGGCAGGCTGCTTCGCTCCTTCACAATGGCGGTTTCCTGGGGAAAGAAGAGCGCTGGCGCTGTGGAGTTCGAAAATAAGCCCAACCGAATTTCCAAACGCTCTCCATGAATCTGCTGAATCCAGGTATCATTACGACTGTTGGTGAGCCCTGGGAAACATGCCCACAATCTTTTCTAACTCTAAATCGAACCGCCCCTCGATTCTCCTGGTTGGCATCATAGTTCTCGCCTTCCTGGCAATCAACCTGCTCAGCTTCCGGCAAAACTCGCTAACCTACGACGAAGAGGACCATTTCCTTTACGGGATGCAGATCCTGGAGCTTAATTCTGCGCGCTTCGATGATAGCAAGATGCCTTTTTCTGCCCTGAACGCGCTGCCCGCCAGGATCACCCACTTCTTGAATTCTGGCGCAACCCTGCCCCTGGAAACACAGGTCAATATGGGCAGGCCTGTTACAATCCTGATCTCAGCCCTGTTTGCGCTGAGCATTTTCTCTTGGGGCAAGGCACTATATGGCTTCTTTGCGGGATTATTGGCCCTGTTTCTATACACCTTCGAGGCAAATATCCTTGCCCATTCGCAGCTTGTCACTACAGATATCTATGCCATGGGAATGGCCTTGCTCTCCACCTACACGCTGTGGCGCTATGTCCACAGGCCAGGCTGGCAGCAAGCCCTGGCATTTGCCGCGGTGCTCGGCTTGAGCCAGCTGGCCAAGTACACCAGCGTATTTCTTTACCCATTGCTGGCCTTGATCTTATCGATCCATTCGGCCCCGCGTGTATACCGCATCATCACAAAGCGGGACAGAGGCGCCTTGTGGGATTACACCCGCCGCATCCTGCTGCTGGTCCTGATTGTCCTGATCATCAGCCTTTTAATCATCAACACCGGATTCTTATTCAAGGACACCCTGACCCGCCTGGGTGATTACCAGTTTCGATCGAGCCTGTTTCAGGCCGCTCAACGCAAACTGGGTTTTCTTGGCTTTATCCCCATCCCCTTGCCATACCCGTACGTCGAGGGCTTGGACTGGATCGTTCATAACGAGCGTACGGGTACAAACCTTGGTCGCATTTACCTGTTCGGCCAACTGAGTGAAACAGGTTTCCCTGGGTACTATTTCTACGCTTTCCTGTTTAAAGTCCCCATCGCGATCCAATTGCTGATCATCTTATCCATTTTCTTTTATGTCAAGGAGCGAGGTTACCGGGAGTTTATCGACAACGAGCTGTTCCTGTTCGCCCCCATCCTTTTCTTTACCATTTACTTCAATTTTTTCTACCGGGCCCAAATCGGCATAAGATACTTTTTGGTGGTATCCCCTTTTTTACTGGTCTTTACCGGCAGACTGGCGCGCTTATGGCATACCAGGAGTTACGCGCTCAAGGGTGTGTTTGTCGCACTCTTCATGTATCTGATCGTTTCCGTATTAAGCTACTATCCATACTACATCCCCTATTTCAACGAATTTGTGCCCGATCGCAGGCTGGCTTACCAGATTCTGGCCGACTCAAACCTGGATTGGGGTCAGGCAGGGAAAGCTGTTCACCAATACCTGGCCAAGCACCCTCAAGCCCACGTGGACCCTCAAAAGCCTGAAAGCGGGACTGTACTGGTGAGCGCAAACAACCTGGTCGGGATCACGGCCAAGCCTGAGACGTACGCCTGGCTGCGGGAGAATTATCTACCTGTGGACACAGTAGCATATGCCTACCTGGTGTTTGCAATTCCATCTGCGGAGATGACTGCTCCCCCCTAGTGCTATACTTATGAAGTAAAATCCCAATCCCAGACAACTCGCTGGTACAATAAATTATTCCATACCTACAACAAGACGAAAGCGAAGCCAACAAGGTAATCCTCTACATGATGAAATTGCGCTTTAAAACCTGGACAGTACCCCCTGCGATTTTAGGTATTTGCCTGTTGAGCTTCGGGGTGTTAATCCCCCTGCTGGGTTTCTACTGGGACGATTGGCCGGTGATAACGACCATCAGATTATTGGGCGTGGATGCCTTTTGGGAATTTTACAAGGGCGAGCGCCCCTTCTCCGCCTGGACGTACATCATCTTCGGTCCAATTTTTGGCGCCAACCAGATTGCCTGGCACTTGTTCACTCTCGCCTTGCGCTGGCTGACCGTGTTGGGCATGTGGTGGTGCCTGCTGCTGATCTGGCCCAGGCGCAAGATGGAAGTCACCTGGATGGCTTTCCTGTTTGCCATTTACCCCGTCTTCGCCCAACAGCCGGTGGCGGTTGCTTTCAGCCAACATTGGTTGACCTTTTCCTTGTATTTTTTATCTATCGCCAGCATGCTATTATCCCTGCGCAAACCAGGCTGGTATTGGCCTTTGACCGTCTTATCTGTGCTGACTTCCGCGTTGCACATGTTGACAATGGAATACTTCATCGGCCTGGAGCTACTGCGCCCGGTTTGGATCTGGATCATTCTTTCAGAGCAAAATCAAATCCGCCAACGTATCAAGCAGACGCTCATCCGCTGGCTGCCTTACCTTCTCGTTGTGACCGGCGTGGTTGTATGGCGCTTGTTCTTCCTGGAGACCTACGGGGAGGATCCGAACGAGCCGGTGTTGCTCTACAATTTTCTCAGCCAGCCGATAGAATCCTCCTTCCGCCTGGTCCAACTCGCCGTGCAGGAGCTTCTGAATACCATTTTTGGTGTTTGGTATACCTCACTCGAATCTTCGAAATTTGCCCTGACTGACAGGGTATACATGGCCGCGCTGGGGCTAGGATTGATCAGCGCAGCCCTGCTGATCCTTTACCTGCTACGCCTGGACATGGATCCAGACGAAAGGGAAGCAGATAAGCCGGGTTGGCACCGGCAGGCTCTCCTGGCTGGCTTATTGGCAACCATCCTGGGGTCTCTGCCGGCGTGGATCACCGATCGCTACGTGCTGCATGGGCTGTACGGTGGTCGCTTCGGCCTGGCAGCCATGTTCGGACTGAGCATCCTTGTGGTCGGCTTGCTGGATTGGTTCACACCCAGACGGTGGCCAAAAATTCTCCTGATCGGCCTGCTAGTCGGGGTAGCAGTTTCATTTCACCTGAGATCCACCGTTATCTATGTAAGATCTTGGGAAAAACAAAACCTGCTTTACTGGCAGCTCTACTGGCGCGCCCCCCACCTGGAGCCTGGCACAGCCCTGGTATCTACCGACGAGCTGGTGCTTTATGTGGGCCGCGACCCGACCGCACTGGCGCTGAATCTGGTTTACCCTCAGCCAAAAAGGTCGAGCGATCTGGCTTATTGGTTCATCGAGCTGCCCCGCCACATTGGACCGAAGAGGATACCGAAGTTTGTCTCCGGTATGCCCCTGGAGCGCACTTTCCGCAACTACTCCTTCCACGGTTCCAGCCTGGACGGCCTGGCGATATTCTACGAGCCTGACGGCGGTCGTTGTCTGTGGGTGCTCTCGCCTGTGGACCGTTACAACCCAGAGATTCCGGCTCTGACCGAGGAGGTGCTGCCGGTCTCCAATCTGAGCCGCATCAAAGCATCCCCAGCGCCGGGGTACACTCTGCCTGCGGATATCTTCGGCAGAGAGCCATCTCACACCTGGTGTTATTACTATCAAAAGGCAGACCTGGCCCGGCAGATGGGCGATTGGACCCGGGTGGTGGCATTGATTGATGAAGCCCTGGCAAAAGGATTTAAACCCGCCAACGCCCACGAGTGGCAGCCAGCGATTGAAGGCTACGCCCACGCCGGCAGATGGGAGGAGGCAATAAACTATTCACAGGGCGCCTTTGAGAAGAACCAAAAATACAACGCTCAGCTCTGCTACCTGTGGGAGCGGATTGGCAGCGACTTGACTATCCCAGAAAATGTCAGGGGAGATTTGGCAGCCTTGTCTGAGACCATGCAATGCAAGCAGGAGGACCTGCCAGATTGAGGCTGCCTCACCCAGCCTTCCGTAGAGACAACCCATTTTGTCGTCCGCTCTGTCCTTCCAGATGCTCTACCCAAAATGCGCCACCTCGGCAGAAGTCCGTCTGCGCCAGAATCACCCCCACTCCCGCCCGTAAGCCGCCATCCCCTTCCCACGAGCCGTTGGAATAGCCCGGCAGGTAGCGGCGGCTGGGCTGCGGGTCGTATTTGACTTTTCGCCCCTCTTGCTCTAAACTTAAGCCCTGGCAGCGCCACTGGCGCTCAGACCAGACGGCAAAATAGGGAGAAGCTGGCATGCTCGGACAAATCAAGGAACACCTCGAACGGATCAAGGGGGCAGGCGCGACCTACGTCGACGCCCGCTGGTATCCATTCGAGCAGCAGAATTATCTGCTGATGTGGAACGGCAACCTGAAGCAAAACAGCTCATCCCGCGAGAGCGGACTGGGCATCCGGGTGCTCTACAATGGCGCCTGGGGATTTTCCGCCTCCTCGGATTTAAGCAGCATGGGGGCTTTATTCGACAAAGCATTCGACAACGCCCGCCTGGCTGCCGAGCGGGTCACCTTCCCGGTGCGCCTGGCGGAAAAAGACGCCTTGCAGGCGAAATTCACCAGCCCCAGTAACATTGACCCGTTCAGCGTGCCTCTGGCGGAGAAGGTCGCCTTTTTGAGGGATATGGATGAAAAGCTCAATCAGAAAGGCGTCTTCCAGCGCATGAGCGACATGTTCTTTATCCGCAAGCATATCGTTTTTGCGGATTCGGAAGGCAGCGAGATCGAAAAGCTGATCACCGAAGTGTTCGCCTCGCTGCAGGTCACCGGCCTGGACAGCCAGGGAGAGAGCCATAAGCGCGAGTACAGGCTTGCCCGCCACGGTGCCAGCACGCGCGGCTGGGAATCCATCGAGCGGCAGCGCTTCAGCGAAAACGCCGAAAGAATTGTGAAAGAGATGAACCAGGTCCTGGTGGCAGACGACTGCCCCAAGGAAGACCGTTCCGTTATCCTGCTGCCGGGCATCATGTACCTGCAAACCCACGAAACCATCGGTCACGCCCTGGAGCTGGATCGCATTCTGGGTTACGAGCTGGCTTACGCCGGCGGCTCGTTCGTCACCCTGGAGGATTTCGGCAGCCTGCGCTACGGCTCTGCCAAGCTGAGCGCTCGGGCGGATGGCAGCCTGCCAAACTCGCCGGGCAGCTTCGGCTACGACGACGATGGCGTCGCCTGCAAGAACACAGTGTTGATCGATAAGGGTATTTTGGTCGGAGCGATCACCGGTCGCCAGATGGTAGAAGAAGCCAATGTCAAGGCGAAGCGCACGATCTTTGACGGGAGCGGCGGCTGCAACCGGGCTGCGTCCTTTTACCGTGCCCCCATCGAGAGGATGACCAATATCAACATCGACCCCGGCGAGGACGGCAGCCTGGAGGATATCGTCCGGATTACAGAGAAGGGCATTATTCTCGACGGCGACCGGAGCTGGTCCATCGGCTCGAATCGCGAGCAGTTCCATTTTGGCACTGAAATCGGCTGGCTGGTTGAAGATGGGCAGATCACCCGGGTGGTCAGGAATCCCACCTACAAGGGCGAGACCTTGAAGTTCTGGAACTCGCTCTCCAAGGTTGGGGATGAATCGACCTGGGAGGTGGCCTACGTGGACAATTGCGGCAAGGGCCAGCCAAACCAGGTCATGCAGTTAGGGCACGGCGTCCCGGTCTGCCGCTTCGATAACGTCAGGATAGGAGAATAGCCGTGAAGGATCGCATCGTCCACACCTTGCAGGAATTACGCCGCTACGCTTTGAGCAAGGACTGCGAAGTGGCGCTTTCTTACCACGAAGAGGACAGCTATTTGATCCGCTTTGCTAATTCGGCCATCTCGCTGAACACCAACGAGCACCTGATCCGCCTGGAGATCACCGCTTATGCGGATAAGAGACGGGCAAGCTATGCGCTGATCACCAACCTGGATGAGATCGATGAAATGAAACGGGGCATCGACACGGCGGTCGATATGGCGGCGCACACCCAGCCGCTTGCCTACCAACCGACCATCCCGCTGTTCAGCGAGACTTTCATTGACGAAGACGGATACGACCCAGACCTGGCGCAAATCAGCAACACTCGCCGGCTGGAGTATTTCAACCAGGCGGTCCGGGGTCTGGAAAACGATCAGATCAGGCTCTCGGGCATTTTCTCCTCCGGAGCCAACACCCTGGCGATGATCAACACCCGCTCCGAGCATTTTCAATATTTCAAAACCTCGGATGCGCAGGTCACAGCCGTGCTCTCCCATGAAAGGCTCAAATGGGAGGTGAGCGCCGAGGGTTCGGCGCAGAATGTCTCGGAGCTAGAGCCGGCTCGCCTGCGCAGCGAGCTGAGGTTCCTGCTGGAGCGCTATCAAAACGACGCAGCGCAGCAGCTACCCCTGGGCAAATACGACATCGTCTTCGGCCCGGCAGCCACGGCGGACATGATCTCTTTCATGAACTGGATCGGCTTCAACGGCGGGCTGATGAAGCGCGGCTTCTCGTTTCTGAGCGAGGAGCAAGTCGGGGAAAAAGTGTTCTCCGCCAAGTTCACCCTGCTCGATGACCCGGACCGGCCGGAGACCTTCCCTTTCAAGCGCGATTTCACCGGAATGGAGCGCAGACCTTTCCCGCTCTTCCAAAGGGGCGTATTCCAGGGCTTCGTGTGGAGCCAGGACGATGCGGATGAATTTTCCGCCCCACCCAGCGGTCACACCGTCAGCCATAAGAGCCTGGTGCTGCAGGGCGGCGAGGCGCCGGTGAGCGCCCTGGAAGAGCTAGTGAGGATGCCGCGGGAGAATGACCTGCTGTATATCCCTTTCTTGCATTACATGAACATCGTCAACCCCTCTAAAGGGATCATCACCGCCAGCTCCCGCTTCGGCGCCTTGCTGCTCAAAAAGGACGGAACGGTGGCAATCCCCTACAACGTGCGCCTGACCCAGAGCCTGCTGGATATCTTTGGCGATCGCATGGCCTGGTTATCCAAGTCCTGCGTGCCCTACAACACCTCCCAAAGCTACGAGAAGCGCAACCCAACCGCGGTGATCGTGCCAGTTTTCATGCGGGTGAACGACCTGGAGATCTCGCACTCCAACGCTTCGTATTAGCCCTTTCAGCGCAGAGATTCCAGGGTCTCTTCGTCGAAGGGGTTCTGGCCGTTTTGCAACGCCTGGATCCACGCCTGGCGTTCGCGGGCCTTCTCGGGAGCGACACTGAGCACACTGTCAACGTAAAACTGGAAATCCTCGATGGCGCCAGGAAAATCGCCGGTGAGGGCACGCGCCAGGCCGCGCCCATCACGATAATCTGGATAGTCGGGTACCAATTCGATGGCTCGCTCGCAGGCGGGCAGCGCCAGCTCGGCCTGGCTTTCCAGGCTGGCCTCCCAGCACAGATCGTAATAAGTCATGGACAGATCAGAGAGCCGGTTCTCGCGGAGGTTAGGGTCCAGCTCCTCAGCGCGCCGCAGGGCTTGCAGCGCTTCGGCGTATTGCCCGCGACGGATAAAATCCTCGCTATTATCCAAGAGAATCCCAGCCGCCACCTCCTCAGGTGCCAGATCCTGGTCAGGGATCAGCTCGGCGCTCCAGCGCAGGACCTCCAGCCCTTCGTCGACCTGGTTTCTGGTGACGTACTGTTCCCCAAGGTCGCGGGCCATGCTTGTGACTTCAACAACGTTGTTCGGATTGTATCGGTACGCCCGCTGGAGAGTTTCCAGGGCCATGTCGAGGTGGCCTCTGTCGGTGAGTGCACGCGTGAGCTGGATTAACTGGTCGCCCATCTTCTCTGGCAGGTCAATTTCCGCGTTTGGATAATTGAGCGCTTTTTCGAATTCCAAAACGTTGTAAGCCAGGACGTATTCCCCCTTCCAGGCATAGCGCTCCCAGAGCAGGCTCAAGCCATCCGTGACCTGGGAGACAATGGAGCTATCCAGTTCGACCGCCTTCTTGAGATAATCCAGCGCCCAGCCGACCTCCACCTGGTATGTCAACAAGTCCAACTCGATATCATGCGCCACCGTATCGATCAGGATGCCCGCCACTTCCACGGCCGGATCGAGCTGCATGGCAGGGTCATATTCGTTCGCCTGCTCGAAGGCAGCCAGGGCAGGTTCGACCTGCCCTTTTTTAGCGTATTCTTGACCTCGCACCCGGGCGACCTCCGCTTCCGGCACCAGGGCAAGGCTCGCATCCATCTGCAGGGCACGCTCAAAGGTCTCCATGGCTTCGGCTTCCTGGTCCTGGCGCACATATTCTCGCCCGGTTTCCACGATCGCCTCGAGCACCTGCGGGTCGCCGGGGTATGCCTCGCAGGTGAGATGGTAATCCAGGATAGAGCGTCCCAGGGTCGTCTCCCACTCCTGCCGGCTCAGGTTGCGCCCGGCCCGGCGGCAAGCCTCTGCCAGCAGGTCTTCCGGGTCGATCTGCCACAGGCGGATGGTATCATCGTCACTGGTTGAGGCCAACCAGCTTCCATCCGGGGTGAACGCCAGATTGTAAACATAGCCCTGGTGGCCGCGTAACCGGTTGACTTCGGGCTTTTCGCTGCCATTCTCCAACACGCCGCTCAAATCCCACAGGACCAGCTCGCCATCCTGGCTGCCTGCCGCCAGCAGGCTGCCAGTGGGGTTAAATTCCGTAAATAAGAAAGAGCTCGCGTCTTGAAAAGCAGCCACCTCGGCGAGCTGGCCAGCGAGGCGGGCATTCCCCAGGTCCCACAGGCGGATCACTCCAGTGTTGTCTTCCTGGTTGGCCCCACTGGTCGCCAGCAGGCTGCCATCCGGATGGATCGCGGCGCCATAGCAGGTCTCCGAGGGAAGGGGCTGGGAGAGAATTGGCTCTGGTTTTTGAGTGAGGCGGATTTGAGCGACATCCCAGATGCCGATATGGCAGCTCTCGCCTGCGAAGTCCACAAGGTTGGCGATGAACAGGCTGCCGTCTGGGCTGAAGAGCGGGGTCAGGGTGACCAGCTCTTCGACTTCCAGCTTGCCAATCTCTGCCGGGGTGCCCTGCTGGCGCAAATTCTCGAGGTCCCAGAAGTAGATCGCCGCGTTCCCCTCGCTCTGGATCTCAATAGAGCTCACCGCCAGCAAATTATCCCTGGAGCTCACACCCAATCCAAAAGCCACCTCACCGGTGGGCAGGCGGACCACCTGCCAGGGCGAGGTCTCCCCGCTGGCGAGCAGGGCCGGCAAGTCCCAGATCAAGACCGTGCCGCTTTCTGCCCTTTCATCTCTTCCGGTAGCGAATAAAAACTCTCCGTCTGGCGAGAAAGAGAATCCGAAAGGCAGCTCCGACTCGCCAATGTCTATGGTGTAAGAAGCTGGTTTGGCGATTCCCGTGGCGAGCATCTCGGGCACTTCGGTCCAGATGCGCAGGGTGTTATCGTATCCTCGCCCAACCAGCATGTCCCCAGACGGGCTGAAGGCCAGGTCAAGGGTATCGTTCTCGAAGCTGCGCAGTACCAAATCCACTTTGGCAACCTTCCAATCCCACAGGCGAACTGTGCCATCCTGGCTGGCGGTAGCAACGATTTCCGTCTGGGGCATGAATTGCGCCGCGTTGACGCCTTTACTGTGGCCTTCCAGATTTGCCAGCAGCTCACCGGTGCTGGCATCCCACAGGCGGGCGGTGTTATCGGCGCTGGCGGTCAGCAGCAGGGCTCCATCCGCGCTCACCGCCAGGGAAGTGATCTCCGCGCTATGACCTGCCAGAAACAAATCGCGGGCCCCGCCGGCAGGGAAAAACTCATTCACCATAACCGTACCATCCGCGCTGGCGGAAGCCAGCTTAGCAACGTCGGGGAAAAACTCCAGGCCGGTGATGCGGTCCTTATGGTCGTTAAATTTTACATAGCGCTGCGCATCCCAGAGGATGATGTTGCCGGCGCTGTCGCCGGAGGCCAGGCGGGTTCCATCGGGGTTAAAAGCTAAGGCAGTCACGCCGGATGTGTGATCGTTCAGGTTTGCGATCAAGCGCCCGGTATCCACCTCCCAGACATGGATGAGCCCATCGATGCTGGCAGTGACCACCTGCCTGCCATCCGGCGAGAAGACCGCTCGCAGCACCCT
>DATEDC010000111.1:0-13990 GCA_035286585.1 Anaerolineales bacterium | reverse complement strand
TCGTGGGCATCGGCAGTGAGGGTCATTTTGGGGTTTTCCGCCAGTCCTTCGGCCACGCTGCACTTGCCATCCTGGATGGTGATGATCCAATCGCCGCCCTCATCACCGATCAGGCGGTATTGGATCACCGCATCGACGCCTTCAGCCGCTTCGGGTTTGAAGGCTTTTTCGTGATTGAGAATCAGTTGTTGGACAGAAATATCAGACATAAGAGGCTTCTCCTTTTGGTCAGGATAGATTTTCAAAGATGCCGGCGGCGCCCATGCCGCCGCCAATGCACATGGTGACCATGCCGAACTGAACATCCCGGCGTTTCATCTCGTATATAATCTCGGTGGTCAGCTTGGCGCCGGTGCAGCCCAGGGGGTGACCCAGGGCAATGGCGCCGCCATTCACATTTGTGATTTCCTCGTTCAAGCCTAACTCGCGTATCACCGCCACGCTCTGGGCGGCAAAAGCCTCGTTCAGCTCGATCAGGCCGATATCGCTGAGCGCCAGCCCGGCCAGCTTGAGGGCTTTGGGCACTGCCACCACCGGCCCGATGCCCATGATCTCCGGCGGCACGCCGCCCACGGCGAAGGATAAAAAGCGGACCAGGGGCTGCAACCCGAGCGCCTCAGCTTTCGCCCGAGACATGACGATCACCCCGGCGGCGCCATCGGACATCTGCGAGGAGTTGCCCGCAGTCACTGTGCCGCCTTCTTTGAAAGCGGGCTTGAGCTTTGCCAGGACTTCCGGGCTGGTATCGCCGCGCGGGCCTTCGTCGCGGGCGAAGAGGAACTCTTTTTCGCAGGCTTTTCCATTGCCGGATGGCTCGACCACTTTCACGTTGAGGGGGACGATCTGTTCGTCGAACAGGCCGGATTCGACCGCAGCATAGGCCCGCCGGTGGCTGCGCAGAGAAAACGCATCCTGGTCGAGGCGGCTCACGCCATACTTTTCCGCCACGTTTTCAGCGGTGAGACCCATGCTGGTATAAGCTTCGGGGTAGTTTTCCGCCAGGTGAGGATTCGGCGAGAACTTGAAGCCGGTCATCGGCACCATGCTCATCGATTCGGTTCCGCCAGCGATCGCAATCTGAATCATACCCGCCATGATGGAGGTGGCGGCATGAGTGATGCTCTGCAAACCAGACGAGCAGAAGCGGTTGATGGTTTCAGCAGGCACCGAATAGGGCAAACCAGCCGCCAGGGAGACCATGCGGGCCATGTTCATGCCCTGCTCGCCTTCGGGGAAGGCGCAGCCTACGATGACATCCTCTATTTCTGCCGGATCGAGGCCTGCGGCTCGCTTCAACAACTCCTGGATCACAGCGGCGAGCATCTCGTCCGGGCGAGTGGTCGCCAGACTGCCGCGCTTGGCTTTGCCCACTGCGGTGCGGGCAGCCGCAACGATCACAGGCTCAAGGGTAGCGTCAAGATGTTTCATAACATATCACTCCTGAGTAGATAGCGTTGTGGGTAAGAAATGTCCACAACATCGAGTATTAGGCAATTTAATTCCTCAGCGGCTTGCCGGTTTGCAGCATGTGCCACATGCGCTCCTGGGTCTTTTGCTCACCGCACAGCGATAGGAAAGCCTCTCGCTCCAGGTCCAGAATGTACTGTTCAGATACCCAGGTCGGGCTGCTCAGCTCGCCGCCAGTCATCACTTTGGCTAGGCGGCGGGCAACCAGGGCGTCATGCTCGGAGGCGTAGCGGCCTTCTTTGAGCATGTACACGGCTACTTTCAGGGCGCCGTACGCATCCCGCCCGGCAGCGTAGATTTTCTCCGGCAGAGGAGGCTGGTATCCGGAAGAGGCCAGGTGCAGCACTTCGCGCTTGGCTTCGGCCAGCAGGTGATCGCGGTTCATCACCACCCGGTCGGCGCAGGAGAGGAAACCGAACTGGCGCGCTTCTTCAGCGCTGGTGGCGATCTTGGCAAAGCCGATCAGCTCGAAGATCTTTTGCAAGAAGGGCAGCGCCTCGGCGTTGTTCGTCCGCATGGGCAGGTTGAGGATGCGCCGCATCAGCTCCTTGGTGCCGCCGCCGGCAGGGATCACCCCGACGCCGAACTCAACCTGACCGCAGTACAATTCAGCGGCAGTCACAACCCGGCTGGCGTGCATGGTCACCTCGAGCCCGCCGCCCAGGGCGAGCCCGGCAGGCGCCACGACGACCGGTTTCGGGAAGTAGCGCATGCGCATGTTCACATCTTGCAGCTTCTTTACCGCGGCTTCAAGCTGGTCCCACATGCCGCTTTGCGCGCCCATGGCGACCATGAACAAATTCGCCCCGGCGCTGAAGTTATCCGCCTCGTTGCCGACCACCAGCCCCTCGAAATCCGTCTCTGCCCGGTCGAGGCCTTCCTGGAGCATATTGAAAATATCGTCGTCCAGGGCGTTCATCTTGGTGTGGAACTCCACACAGGCCACCCCGTCGCCCAGGTCGATCAAAGAGGCGCCCGGGTTTTTCTTGATCACCTTGCCGGCTTCTTTTTGTTCTTTCAATAGAACCAATCCGGGTGGGCGCGAGGTGGGCTGGTAAGCGCCCCTGGCAGGGTTATAAACGCCAAGTTTGGTCCCAGCCGGGCTATATTGATAGAAGGTGGCGTGACCCGAGGCGAGCATTTTTTCAACCCAGGAGGCTGGCGAGAAACAGGTGGCTTTCATCGCCTGAATGGTCTTCTCCACGCCGAGCGAATCCCAGGTCTCGAAAGGCCCGGCTTCGTGCCCGAAACCCCAACGCATGGCGTCGTCGATCGGCCTGGGTGTATCGGCGATCTCGGGGATGAGCTCGGAGGCGTAGGCGAAGCTCTGGTAGGTGATCGCCCGGACCAGCTCTCCGGCGCGGTCCTCAGCAGCCAGGAGGACCTCCAGGCGCTTGCCCAGGTCCGCCTCATCTTTGACTTTACCGATCGATGCGAAGCGCACCTTGCCAGGCTCCTGGTGCTCCATGGTCTGCAGGTTGAGCGGCCAGAATTCCTTCGTGCCGTCCGGCAGGCGCACCTCTTTGTAGAAGCCCTGCCGGGTTTTGACCCCCAGCCAGCCTTTCTCAACCATACTCTCCATCAGGCGGGAAGCCCGCTCGGATTTCAGATAACGCAAAGCATGCTCGTCGTGAGGGATGGCGGGGATCAGGTTGCGGGTGACGTGCCCGAGCACATCGATGCCGACCAGGTCGATCAGGCGGAAGGTCGCGGTTTTGGGATGCCCGATGGGTGGGCCGGTGATGGCGTCAGCTTCTTCGACGGTGTAATCGTGCTCCAGGAGGTAGTCCAGCAGGAAAGCGTTCGTGCCAGAGAGCATGCGGTTGCCGATGAAGTTGGGTGTATCTTTCGCCGGGACGATCCCCTTGCCCAGCCGGTACTCCCCGAAGCGGCTGACGAACTCGACGACCTCGGGCAGCGTATCTTGAGTGGGGATGATTTCCAGCAGCTTGAGGTAGCGCGGCGGGTTGAAAAAGTGGGTTCCCAGGAAATGCTGCCGGAACCCCTCGGAGCGCCCCCCGCTGATGGAAGCAACCGGGATGCCGGAAGTGTTGGTGCTGATGATGGTGTGCGTAGAGCGGATGAGGTCGATGCGCTCCATGAGCTGGCGTTTGATCGCCAGGTTTTCGATGATCGCCTCGATCACCCAATCGGCCTGGGCGATGATGGGGAAATCATCTTCCAGATTGCCGGTCGAGACCAGGGCAGCGTGATCGGCGCTGAAGAAACTGGCCGGGCGGGATTTGAGCGCCCGTTCCAGGCCCTCATTGACGATACGATTGCGGACTGCAGGATCGCTCAACGACAGCCCCTTGGCCTGCTCTTCGGGTGTGAGCTTATCCGGTACGATGTCAAGCAGGGTTACCGGGACGCCGGCGTTTGCCAGGTGAGCCGCGATAGCCGCCCCCATGGTCCCGGCGCCGATAACGACAGCACGGTGGACTCTGTATTTCATTTTGCCTCCAGTGTAAATGTTGGACAAGCTGAAACTCGTGTTTGAAAAATTTGGACAAGTTGTCAACCTGTCCTACGACGGAACATCGAGCTGGATCAGTCTTTGAGCCAGCGGTCATAGAATTCAATTGTGCGCTGGATGAAGAGCTGGTCGCCTACACCCTGAAAGGTATGCGGCTGCCCGGGGTAGGTGAAGCACTCCAGCGGGATTTCCAAGATCTCCAGGCGGGCGCACGTCTCCAAAGACCAGGTGAGGGGCACATCGACATCCTCTTCACCATGGTGCACGCTTACAACAGCCTGAACGCGGTCGAGAAAATTAATTGGAGAAATGAGATCGAATGCCTCCTGTGGGTAGGCCAGCTCTTCCCGGCCGCGGTCCCCATTCGAAAAGTAAGTGTTGATGCGCTCGAAATTTCTGCGCTCGTCGCCGCTCATCGCGCCGTAGAGCACTACCGCCCGGACATCCTGGCTGATGATCATGACGCGGGTGGATATCCCGCCGCCCATGCTGTGACCCCACAAGCCAATTGCGTCCCGGGCTGCAAGAGCCAGCGGACCGGGCTGACCGGCATGCTCTTTGACCAGGGCAACCAGGTTGAGCACGTCCACCGCCATGCCGACTCGGAAGAGATTCTCGCCCTGGTCTGAGGGAGGGTAGCCGCGCAGATTGGGGTGCAGGACGATATACCCGGCGCGGGCCAGGGCATCGGCATAGCGCGTGGTGTAATCCAGGGTGGTATAGATGCCAGGGTCGATATAGCCATGGATGGCGATGACGACCGGGTAAGGCGGCGCCTCCCGGCGAGGGACATTCATGAAGCCGTAGATGTTCAGCCCATCGCTCGGGTAGACGATCAGCGTGCGGGTGAAGTAGCTATTCACTGCCAGCGTCTCGACTTCCTGGATTTGACCGCCGCCATAGCTGCGCGCCGCCAGGCTGAGGATGGTCAAACCGGTATATGGATCGGGCGTGGCTGTGCTGGTCGCGGATGGCTCTGCCAGCGGTCCTGACGACGGGTCTACCGCCAGCGTCTGGCTGGGGACGCTGACCAAGGTCAGCGTCGGGTCCAGCTGCACGGTTGGGTTGGCCGTATATGCTGCGATTTGCGAGGCAGGTAGGAGCGTCTCAGGCAGGGAAGGTGGGGGATTGGACAGGCTCAGCCCGCAGGCTGCGCCGAGCAGCGCAACTACCACCAGCGTTAGGATGTTAAGGTGCCTGTGCCATTGTCTGATTGGGTTACCAGTAAGCTGTGTCATTGCCGGGTACACCTGTAAAATTTTTTCTCTTCTGCCTGCCAACGATAAGGAAGCCCAACGAGCTGCGCTAGCGCAGCTCGCTGCCGGAATAATTGAGAATGTGGCGGGCGACGATCAGGCGGTTGATCTGCCCGGTGCCTTCATAGATATCGGTGATCTTGGCGTCGCGGAACCATTTTTCCAGCAGCAGATCGCGGCTGTAGCCGACCGGACCCATGATCTCGACCGCTTTTTGGGTTATTTTGGTGACTACATCGCCAGCCCGGACCTTACTCATGGAAGCCTCCAGCGGGTTGTGTTTGCGATTGTCAGCCATCCAGACGGCTTTGATCACCAGGAGCCAGGCAGAGCGCAGCATGACTTCCATATCGATGAAATCCTTTTCGATGCTGGTCAGCTTCTGAGGTGGCAGGCCATAGCGGATGTGGATGCCTTGCTGTTCGAGAAGCTCTTTGAGCAGCTCGAGCGTGGCCCGGGCGACTCCGATCCCAGTGGCGGCGACCAGGGGACGGGTGGCATCGAAGGTTGCCATGGCGCCTCGAAAGCCCTCGGTCGTTCTGGCCTCCACCTCCGGGCTGCCGAGGATGTTATCAAAGGGCACCCGGGCATCCTGGAGTACGATAGAGACCGTGTCGCTGGCGCGGATGCCTAATTTGTGCTCCAGCTTGGTGACCTTCACACCCGGGGTGCCGGCTTCGACCACGAACGGGCGCATGCCCGCCCGGCGAGCAGAGGGGTCAATCGTCGCCCATACCACGACCAGGCCGTCACTCAGCTCCAAAGACTTATGCCCGGCGGTGACGAAGATTTTTTCACCGTTCAAGACCCACTCGTTAGTCGCCCGATCCAGCACGGCGGTGGTGCGGATGGCGGAGGTGTCAGATCCGGCCTGCGGCTCGGTCATCGCCATGGCGCCGAAGGTGGGCTTATCCTGAGAGAAACGGGTCAGGAATTTCTTTTTCTGTTCGGGGGTGCCCGTGGCTTCAACGGCTGCAGCGCCCAAACCGCCGCCGGGCGTCACCAGGTAGAGGCCAACGTCGCCCCAGGAGAGACACTCGAGCATGAAGGCCAGGGATTGGTAGCCGATCGGAGGCCGTTTCTCCTTAGGCTCGTCGCCGTTCTTTTTGCTCTCCCGCGGGGCGAGGTAGCCAGCGCCCATGGCGCGCATGGCCATGTTCATAAAATTGATGTAGTCCCAGGGGACTTCGTGCTCGTGCTCGTCATAGAAACGAGAAATGGGCCGCATCATGTTTTCTGCCACGGTCTGCAAAGCCTGTCTTTGTTGGGCGATGGGCTTGGGGATTTCAAAATCTATCATCTCAATAACTCCTGATCATCTGCACTTATGATGGTAAACATCAACCTGGCGGTATCGGGTGACGCTCAGACCAGCGCCAGCCCGGTCAGGGCAGCGAAGCCGCGACCGTTGCGCATCCACAACTCGACGGGGTGCTCACGGATGTAGCCGTGCCCGCCCAGGATCTGCACCGCCCGGTCGGTCACCATCATGGCCATGTCGATGGCGCCGGTCAGCGCCAGGTAGGCGTGCTTGCTGGACTCCTCTTTGCCATTGTCGAGCATCCAGGCTGCCTCCCAGTTGAGCAGGCGGATGGCTTCGATCTCGGTAGCCATCTCGGCCAGCATAAAGGCGATAGTCTGCTTCTGAGCGACCTTGACCCCGAAGGCTTCCCGATCTTTGGCGTAATCGCGGGCATATTCAAATGCCGCCCGCGAGACGCCCACCGCCATGGCTGCCATGGCGACCCGGGCTGCATCCAAGATGGGGGCAAAATCGTGCCCATCTGGTTCACCCAGGCGTCTGGAGGCCGGCAAGCGCACTTCATTCAAATGGAGTTTGTATAGCGGAAGGGCGTTGACGCCCATCAGCTTCTCGCGCTCGCCGATTTCCAGACCGGGCGTGCCGGCGGGAACGATAAAGCCCTGGGTTGTCCCATCCAGGCTGGCGTAGACGATCATCGCCTGGGCTTCAGCGGCGTAGGGGACATACGCTTTTTGACCGTTGAGAACGTAACCAGCGCCATTCCGAACGGCGGTGGCGTGCAGCTCAATGGGGTCGAAATCGAAATATGGCTCGATCAACGCGGCAGTATAAGGCAGCCATTCGGCTTCGATCACGGGCGGGATAAACTCCCGTTTCTGCTCTTCGCTGCCTGCCAGCAAGATGGGCGTGGCGAACAGGCCGGGGGTCATGACTGCCAGCGCCCCAGCCAGATCGCCCCAGGCGAACTCCTCGGCTGCCAGCGCACCGGTAAGGGCGGAACGCTCGCCGAATCCCCCGTATTGTTCGGGGATGGAGGCCTGCAACAGGCCCAGCTCCCAGCCTTTTTCCACGGTGGGGCTGGGGAATAGCTTGCCCTCGTCGGCATCGTGGGCTTTGAGGCGCAGGTCGTTGAGGGCGTAGCGGTTAATCGCCTCGATGAGCATCTTTTGTTCTTCAGATGGTTCGAATGAAAACATGCTTTGCTCTCCTTGTGGTTGCGCCGGTGGCAGACCTGCGGGTCGGGCAGGGTCAGTCTGCCGGCATACGAACATAGCGAATCGGGACTGGCTTGTTGTTGCCCTCTAGATCAGCGAGATTGGCAATGCCCAGCTTTCCCCGCTGGTATAAATACTCGATGTGCGCGCCGGCTTCTTCCAGCGCCAATAAGACGTTGTAGCCGTGCACCTCCCCGAACAGATGGTGAGAAGTCTCCGAAATGGTGCGAGGTTCGTCTAAAAAGGCAAGCACCTGCGCCAGGCGCTGGCGGTGCAGCAGGCGGATAGCTTCCAGGCGGGAGGGTAAATTCACGATCGGCTCTTCGTGCCCGCCCAGGGTGAGGCGGATATCCCCGGCCCACGCTTCGAGGGCGTCGAGCGATTTCAAATAGTGCTCGAGACCGGTCGAGAGGGTGAGCTTTTCCGGGGATTGATGCGGGCTGGTCTGGTTCAAGACGTGGTCCCCGCTGAAGAGCACATCGTGCAAACGGATGTTCACATGCCCGGCGCAGTGCCCGGGGACGTGCAGCATTTCGAACGGTCCCAGGCGCATGCCGGCTGCTTCGTAGGTGAAATCCACCTTGACGGAGCGGTAAAGGCTCTTGGTGAGCCTGTACATATCGATCAGTTGGAGGCGGCGTTCATCCGAGACGCCGGCTTCCACCAGGAAGTCATCCAGGCGGCGGGCGACGATCGCGACGCGCTCCTCGTAATTGGTCAGGTTGCGCAGGTCGAGCTCATGGACGCCGATTTTGGCCGGCGAGCGCGGCCGGACATAGTTCAATCCGCCAAAATGGTCGATGTGACCGTGGGTGATCAGGATGTGGGTCAGGTTTTCCAGGCCAACCCGCTCGCCGAGCGCGTGCGAGGCGGCTTGCAGACCGGCCTCCAGGTGCTGATTGGAGTCGCCAAAGCCAGAGCCAGCGTCAACCAGGACGCGATAGGGTTGAGAGTCGTGTTCGACCAGCACCAGGTACGCCTGGCCCCACAGGATGGGAAATTCCTGGATGGGGATTTGAAAAATCCGCCCGCCGCCCGAGGTCTGGTAAGCCTGGATCTTCCCAGGCGCGAAATCCGGCTTAGAGCTCATCGCTTACCCCTGCCTCGCCAACAGGCCGTTGAGGAACAGGCTGGCAAAATGAGTGGCAATCTCATCGGGGGATTGAGGTCCTTCAGGACGGTACCAGGTGATGATCCAGTTCATCGAACCCAGTAAAGCCCGGGAGGCCATGGCGGGATCCTCCGAGGTGAACAAGTTACCCTGGATGCCTTCCAGGATCAAATCGCGCCAGAGCCGTTCGAAGCGGTCGCGGCGCGGGATGTGGAGCGCATGGTAGCGCGGCTCCAGCGAGCGATGCTCCAGTAGCAGGACAGCCGCCAGGTCCCGGTTTTCGAGCAAAGCTTGCAGGTAAGCGCGGATCGCCAGGCGCAGTTTTTCATCCGGCGAAATAGGAATATTGACCTGCTGTTCGATGTGCTCGTAGAGCAGGTCTATAGCGCGGTCGAGCAGGGCCAGCAGGATCTCTTGCTTGCTGGAGACATGGTGGTACAGGCTGGCTTTCTGTAAATTTACCGCCTGGGCGATATCCTGCATGGAGGAGGCGTGAAAGCCCTTTACCCGAAAGATTTGCGCGGCGGCATCCAGGATTTCGTCTCTGGTCATAGATGTCTACCTACCGAACGGTCGGTAGAGATAGCATATCAAATTAACCCGGAGGAGTCAAGCATGACATATTTCTTAATTTTTTAGCGTAATCGAGTTGATGGGAGGGGCAGCGAGCGAGTTGATCGTTACTTTCTGCGGGGCCTGAAAAGAATCCAGGCCAGCAGAGCAAAGGTGGAAAGAGGCCAGAGCCAGGCCAGCTCTCCCGGACCTCCAGGACCGGTGCGCGCACCCAGGCGCTGGATGTGGATCAGGGGATAACCAGCGGTCAATTGCTCCAACTGGTGGTCGTCCAACTTGCGCGGGTCTAAACCGAAGAGTGGGGCGGCAAAACCGCTCCCGACCATGACAGCCCGGATCAAGGCTACTCGATCCGCTGAGCGGCTGATATCTGTGGCAATCCCCTGCCACCAACCCTGGGGATGCCAGACCTCCACCTGTGGATTGGCGATGATATTTTTATACCAGTCTGCGGCACTGCCAAAACCTGCCACGCAGTAGAGCTGCCCGTCCAGCTCGGCGTAGTTGACGGGTGTGAAACGCCGTAACCCGGTCTTGCGACCGGTATGGACGATGACCATGATCTGCCCAGCCATCTCGGGCCACAGGTTGAACCAACGACCAAGACCCAGCCGCCAGAGCAGCAGCATGAAGCGGTTGAATTGCTTGAAGATCTGTCGTAGCGCCAACTCGGTTTCCTTATCCATTTTATTCAAGCCCTCCTGTGATATGGGCTGCTCAAACCGTGCGGTCATGCTTTTGCGGGTTTCAAGCCCAGGAAAGCCTTCCCCCAGCCACCTTCGGCATCGGAGACGTCGAACTCGATTTGCCGGGGGGTAAATCCGATCGAGGCGAGGATCTGCATCCAATCGGATGGTGCGCATGTCACCCGGCAGGTGCTCGCACTCAGGATTCAATGCCCGGCTGATTGCCAGCATCTGCTCCGAGCGGTCGACCAGGGCCAGGTGAAAATACTTTTTCAGGTGCGAGGCGTTGTTGCCACCCCCGCTGCCCAACACTAAAATCGTCTCGGGGCGCCGGGAGCAGGCCTCCAGCAACGTCCGGCGGTAAAGCTCGGCTTCGGCGGTGTATTCGTCGGGCGAAGACAGCAAGGGCCACCAATCAGCCAGCTGCGTGTACAGCCTGGGGAGCCTATCCTGTTGAACGCTTTCCATATCTAATAAATCTGTAATGTATGTAAAGTGAATATTTTTCGTTATAAAATAATGAACAATTTTTTAATTCATCAAATAATATTGTTAAAGCGAGATTGTGAAACAGTTAATCCGGTTATGGCATATTTTAACCGATCCGCGCTGCGAAGATAAATCTCAAGCGCGGTTGGAATACATGACCAAGACGCTTTTGGTCATGATGGGATTCTCTTTTTTGCTGGGCACCCTGTCGATTCTGGCGGGGTGGATTTACGACGTCTTTGACTTCCATCCGCTGTCCATCATTCTTATCCTGGATATTGCCGTAATCTTCAGCTACTGGCTTTCTTGCCGGGGCCAGACGCGCATAGCCAGTTATACTCCGGTCATCATTTCCCTGGGCATAGGGCTGTACTTTTCGGTTGTCAGCGGAACGCGGACATCCGGGATACTTTTCTATTTTTTTGCGATCGTGCTGACCGCGATGCTGCAGGGTGTCAAAGCGCAGTGGATCACAGTTGGATTGAGCACCCTGCTCCACGTTGGAATCGGCAGCCGCGCCTACCCTCTCCCCCTGGATGAATTCTTTGCCGCGGTGATTACTTTCAGCATTGGCTTTAGCGGTGTGGCCCTGTTGGAGTGGTTTTTCTTCAATCAATTGGAAAAGGCGTTAGCTCAGGTCATCAAATCCGAGGAACGAATTACCAATCTATTCAACCGGATTCCTGTCGGCCTATACCGCACCACCCCGGAGGGAAAGATCACAGATGCCAATCCGACTTTGTGGAAGATGTTGGGATTCCAGGATCTAGAATCATTATTAGAGGTAAATGCCAACACTTTCTATGAAGAACCCGAGGGCCGCAGGCGGTTTCTCGCCAATGGAGAGCAAAGCAATCCGATCCATTCGAAGGAATTGCCGCTTCGCCACCTGGATGGATCCACCATCTGGGTAAAGGATACTTACCGCTCAGTGCAGGACAAGACAGGCAGAGTGATCTTTTACGAGGGCAGCCTGGAGGATATCAGCGAGCAGAAACAAGCCGCGGCGGCGCTCCAGGAATCGGAGGAGAAATTCCGCAACCTGGCGGAAAAATCACCCAATATGATCTTTATCAACCTGGGAGGGAAAATCGTCTTCGCAAATCAGATATGCGAGGAGGTCATGGGCTACACGCGTGAAGAGCTGCTCGCACCCGAATTTGACTTCACGAATTTGGTCGCTGCGGAATCGCTGCCCATCGTTCGGGAGAAATTTCGCCTTCACATTCAGGGTCTTGAAGTTGAGCCTTATGAATACCAAATAGTTACAAAAGATGGCGACAGACTCGATGTCATTAACACCACCCGGATGATCCTTTACGCTGGAAAACCAGCCATCCTCGGCATCGTAACCGACATCACGGAACGTGTTCGAGCGGAAGAGCAAGTGAAACGCCAGGTAAACGAACTGCGCATTTTGAATGAAGTCGCGCAGGCAAGCTCAGAAGTATCCAGCACAAATGAGCTGATCGAGCGCGTCACTCACATCGTTGGGGAGATGTTTTATCCGGACCACTTTGGCATACTGGTTACAAATGGCGATGGCGAAACCCTGCAAGTTCACTCCTCCTATCACGGGATTGGGGAAGCAGAGCCCCAGCAGGTCATACCCTTCGGTAAAGGGATCACAGGTCAAGTAGCCGCGACCAGGCAACCTGCGCGTATCTCCGATGTAGCGCATTGCCCTGAATTCATCCCCTCGACGCCCGGCATTCGCTCGGAATTGTGCGTCCCGATCTGCACAAACGGGAGGATCATCGGCGTGATCAACGCCGAATCTAAAATAGTCAACGCTTTTTCAGCAGAGGATGAGCGCCTGCTAACCACCATTGCCAGTCAATTATCCACCGCGCATGAAAAACTGCGCCTGTTCGAGGAGACCCGACGCAATTTGGAGCATTTGATCGTCCTGCGCGAGATTGACCAGGCGATTACGGCGAACCTGGATCTGGAGCCAGTCCTGAACATCCTCATAGAACAGGCGACAGAACAGCTCCAGGTCGACGCGGCTTCCATCTTGCTCTACGATCACGAGGCGCAGTCATTTGACATCGCCACCAGGCGCGGATTCCGAACACAGGCGCTGGTCCACACACACCTGTCCATGGGGGAAGGCTATGCAGGGCGTGCAGCTCTCGAGCGGCGAATCATCAACGTTGCAGATCTCGCCCAATCCCTCGATGGATTAAAACGGTCGCCGCTGCTAGAGCAGGAGGGGTTCGTATGCTATTACGCCGCGCCGTTGATCGCCAAGGGAGAAGTGTTGGGGATCCTGGAGCTCTTTCATCGCTCCCGGTTGTCTCCCAACCAGGAATGGGTGGATTTTCTCACGGCATTGTCAACCCAGGCAGCCCTGGCGATTGACAACGCCAAGCTGGTAAAAAACCTGCAACTTGCCAACTGCGAATTAGTCGACTCCTACGATAAAACAATTGAAGGTTGGTCGCGCGCCCTGGAACTACGGGATAAAGAAACCGAAGGACATTCGCAGCGGGTAACCGAGCTGGCCCTGCTCCTGGCGCGCAGCATGGGAATCGAAGATGGGGAACTTGTCCACATATGGCGCGGCACCTTGCTGCACGACATCGGCAAGATGGGCGTGCCCGATCAAATCCTTTTCAAGCCTGGCCCGCTCAGCGAGGCTGAATGGGAGATCATGCGCCAACATCCAACCTACGCCTACAATCTGCTCGGTCGTATCCCCTACTTAAAGCCAGCGTTAGATATCCCTTATTGCCACCATGAGAAGTGGGACGGCAGCGGCTACCCGCGCAAACTGAAGGGCGAAAAGATACCGCTGGCGGCGCGGATCTTTGCGGTTGTAGATGTCTGGGATGCTCTGCGTTCCGAGCGCCCTTATCGACCTGCCTGGTCGAGAGAAAAAGCCTTAGAGTACATTGCAGATCAACGGGGCACGCACTTCGATCCACAAGTGGTGGACGTATTCATGGATTTGATCCAGACGACAGACAGTGACTAACTATGCGCTCTATTTGATCTTTGCAGTAATGATAACACTCATCCTGGCGTGGGTTTGTTATCGGCGGGTCACCGCGCCTGGAGCCAGACCCATACCGACTGCGTTGATCGCCGATCTGCCGGATGAAGAAACACTCGATCGCCACGGCGCGATTCTGGAGGCGGTCAGTTTTATCGCGACGAAATTTTTATCGACGCTCACCTGGGAAGAATCTATCCACGAAGCCCTCAAGCGAGTAGGTGAATCTGCGGCCGCGAGCCGTGTGTATATCTTTGAAAACGAGCGAGGCGAGGATGGCTCTCTACTCGTCAGCCAGCGCTATGAATGGGTCGCCGCGGGCATCACGCCCCAGATCGACAACCCCGAGCTCCAGGATTTTGACGTGCGGGAAGGAGGCTTCACCCGTTGGGAGGAGACGCTCAGCCAGGGCCAGCCAGTTTACGGTATTGTAGATGAATTCCCTGCCAGCGAACG
>DATEDC010000110.1:0-7936 GCA_035286585.1 Anaerolineales bacterium | reverse complement strand
CTCGCCACTGGCCCCCGCACTAGGCAGGATCGTCGGTCGGGACGAGCAAACTTTCAGAGCGTTTGATTCACCATTCAATGCTCAACTGGGCGGTCTGGTAGAAATCCACGGCAAAGGTGTAAATGTGCTCGTGATGCGCTTTCCAGGCCAGGGGCTGCTGGTTCAGGTGCGCATTTTGAGGCGGCTCCGGGAGGCTGAGCTCCAGGTGGCCCTGGGCGCGACCGGGCCGCTGCAACTCCAGGCTGAGTGTATTCCCAACTGGCTCCCAGGCGGAGACCTCCAGGCCCTGAGAAATGTGCAGATCGCTCCCCAGGTAAGCCGGCGCGCCGGGAGAGATGCGGCGCACGGCGAGCAATGCCACACCATGGGCTGGGATGGCTTTCAGCTCCAGTTTTCCATCCGGCATGGGCAGCGCCTCTGCGAATCCAGGGGGTATGTAGGCGCTCTCAGGCCCCCAAAACGGCCGCGCGTAGTACAGACCAGGAGAGATATTCCCAGGATCGATGCCGAATTCGACCAGGGAGAGGTTTACATCCTGGGGGTGGTCCTCCCAGTTGAAGAGCGCCAGCAGGTGCCATTTCCCGCTGCTGTTGTTCAAATCCAGGCGCATCCGGCGAGGCGAAGTAGCGTCGAACCAGTCGGGGACATAAGAGGCCTTGCCAATCAGCGGCAGCAGCACCCTGGCGATGTGCAGGCGCTCTGCGGGCAGGGCGGGGAGATGATCCGAGAGCAGCAAGGAACCCCCGCTCAAAGCGATGGCGGTGGCTATGCTGTGCACCTCCGCCAGGGTCAGGCGGGTGGATTTGCCTAACAGCAGGCAGTCGGGGTCGTTCGTCCACCAGCGGCGGTGGAGTGGGAGGCGGGTCAGCGTGTTGTGTAAGGCATTGCGGGCGGAGGGGAAGCTGGCTTCTTCTTTGAAGAGAAACTCGATGCGGTTGTAATTGGCATACCAATCCTGACTTGTATCCGCGCTGATGCGCATCGCATCGACCAACCCGATCGCAGAGCCGAGCGGGCAGCCGCAGCCCAGCAGATAGGCTTCGTCGCCGGCGGCGCTGCGCAGCGCTTCCAGGCCGAGGCGCAGCACCTGGGCGCGGGTGCGGGTCGGATCGCGATATCTCCCCGGCAGGGCGGCTGCGTAGAGAAAATCCAGCTTCAGGTATGGAAAGCCCCACGTGTGGACCGCGGTCTCAACCACCTCGCCGGCGTATGCCAGGGCCTCGGGATGGGTCAGATCCAGGGCGGTGGTGAAAGTGTTCCACAGGTAACCGGCGTTGAGTGGACGGTTGAAGCGCCCCCGCAGCAGCCAATCGGGGTGGGTTTTCGCCAGTCTCGAACGCGGGTTGACGATGAAAGGCGCCAGCCACAGCCCAGCCGTAAATCCCTGGGCCTGGATCTCCCTGGCGAGCGGCGCCACACCCTGGGGAAAACCCGGGGTGAAATGGGCCCAGTCTCCCACCCGGGTCTCGAAGCCATCATCGATCTGCACCACCCTGAGCGGCAGATCGGACTGCTGGCTGAGGATCGCCTGGAGGTTGTCTTGAACGTCCCTGGCGGTCACGGTGCCCTTGATTTGAGCGGTAGAAAAATAGTACCAGGAGCACCAGCCGGTGGGGATTTCCTTTGCAGCCGCCTGGCCCGCCTGGGTGGGGTCCAGACCGTGCTCGCGCGCCACGGCGTTCAGATAAGAACCGAGAGGAAGGCTGTCATCGAGATGGATAAAGGTCAGGCAGGCCCAATCCGTGGACAGGCTGGCGCCGGGGAGCAGCAGCGCCCTATCGCCGTTCGCCCACAGGTTGAGCGCTGGCTGGGAGGCGTGCAGGCGGGCTTCCAGGGAGCCGAAGTGCTGGCGCTGGGAGAGGAAACCGAGCAGCACGCCGAGGCGCAGCTCGCGCTCGCCCAGCACCCCGAACATATCGCTGGCAAAATGGCCGGCTCGCCGCGGGCGGGGGGTGCCGGCGTTGGCTTCCACGGGGACGCGGAATGGACCCAGCCGTGAGCTGCGGAAGCGGTCGCCAGCCCGGTAAGCCCCACAATACGACCAGGACTGCCAGCCGTTGGAGAAGAAACCCAGGCTGCTGCCCTGAGGCGGGGATGGTCTGGTCCTTCGGGAGTTGCCGGGGAACTGGATATCCCCTTTTGCCGGCCCGAGGCGGAAAAGATCGATGCGCTCCACAGCGAGGGGCTCCTCGCCCAGGTTTTCGAGATGTACCTTCCACAGCAGCATGGCGCGCCCTTCCGGCAGGGCAAAGGTGACCGTGCAGTGCAGGTCCGCTGGCTCGGATCCCAGGTGCAGGTGGCGCTGGCGCAGCGTGCCGTGAGGCGAGGGGACTGTCTCGATCTCGGTGACCTCCCCCGAGGACCAATCCTCCAGGGAGCGGCGGCGGAAACGCCCCTGCCAATAATCCAGGCGCAGCGAAATATCACGAACCGAGGGTTGATGCGCCCCGTGAGCGCTCAGGCTCCAGGCGCTGGTCAGCGGGTCGAGGCTCAGGCGCAGGTAGGCGTTTTCGAGCTCCAGGTCCATGCGTGTCGCTTATCCAGCAAGGCGGGCTGTTTGAGCCGGAAAATAGCTCAAATGAATATCAAGAGCTAGGAGTTTAGAGCAAGCCTGGACAATGAGAAGACCCCGGCTCCAGTTAGCAGTGAGGTTATTGAGGCGTACGAGGCGAGCCTGAGGATCACTGCTGTTTGATCTTGAAGATAAAAAATATTGAAACGCATCCACGTACAAATATCTATGTCCAGGATAGCGCATCCGTAATCGAGGTCGAAAAACAGGTAATCCTGCATCACAATAATGGCGATTATGATGCGATCGTTCGGTAAGATTTTGTCGATAAATATGTGTGTGTTTGGTTCAAAAATATACTCGTAACCTTCCCTACCGACGTTAGTATGAGCACGGCTCTCAGAGATACTCGCGGCGCGCGCGTACCTTCTCGACGCCTCATTGATTGCTCCTCCCAAATAGATGATTAGAAATACGGTCAGGGAGGCAACCACCGTAATCACGGTTCGTTTTCGCAGCCAGCGTAAAGCGATCCTGCGCATGATGGGGTTGGGTTATGATCTCTGTGCTTTTGTGATAAATCCCATTTTCTGAGCACCTCGATGACCTCTTGCTTTTCTCAACCTGATCACATCCTTGAGATGCTCTTTTCCAGGATATGATCAGTATAGCATATATATTGCACGCCCTTTTTAAGGTTCAATAGGAATCGTCGTGGTGGACCGCCCCACCGATATGCCTGCTTCGCTGAAGATTAGCTATCGTCCTGCCTATGTGTACTCCTGGCAGTCGGAACTAGCCGACCCGCGGCTACCCTGCTGTGCGTCCCTTAATCGTGCAGGTCTACAAAGACCAGCAAGTCCCCAAGCAATCAGCGTGGCAAGGCGAATTTCGTTGAGGCGCGCTGGATGGTCCCTAAATTCTGGATCCGCTCTCCCCGCTGGAGTGCACAGGTCAATTCCCCTCACCTCAACAACCCGGTTGGCACCCAGAACGATCCCAGCCCCAATAAGAGCAGGACAAGCGAAGCGAACAGCAGCAAGACCCCAAAAGAGATCAGGGCCCGATCCCGCCGCCGGTAGCGCAGCTCCACCAGCCAGGTGCGCGGGCCCACGCCGAAGGCGCGCAGGTCCATGGCGTCGATGATGTCCTCGCTGCCGATGATGGCGTGGATGGTGACCGGCACGATCAGGGGCGCCAGCTTGCGCACCTGGGCCACCAGCCCGCCGCGCAGGTTCTCCAGCTCGTAGCCGCGGGCGCGCTGGGCGTCCATGGTCATCTGGAAGTCGCGCCCGAAGGTGGGGATGAAGCGCATGGTCAGGTCCATGGCGTAGGCGATCTTGTCCGGCAGGCCCAGGCCGTGGAAGGCGACGCCGTACAAGGTTGGGTTGAGCGTGTAAGGGATCAGGATGGTCATGCTGGCGATGCTGAACACGCGCAGGATCTGAGCCAGGGCGAAGAATAAGCGCTCCACACTCACATCCAGGGTTGGCCGCCAGCCGAGCAGAGTGAAGGGGGCACTAAAGCGGGTGAGCAGGTGCTCTTCTGTATAAACTTCCATCCCGCCGCGGCCAGTCAGAAAGGTCAGGGTGGAGTAGAACAGGATGAACCCGCCGATGAACAGCCAGGCGCGGCGCGACTCGCGCCAGGTGACGCCGGAGGTGAACACGGCAGCCAGGGCAATCCCCTGAAGCAGAGCCAGGAAGCGCACATCCCAGAAAAAGAGGCTCGAGGCGAGGAAGCAGGCGTAGAAGATCAGCCAGGCGCGCGGGTCAAACGACTGGATCAGGGATTTGCGCGGGCGGTAGCGCCAGGTGACCAGCATGGTCTTTCGATCCTCGAGGCGTGTGTGCGGGGGCGCGGGCAGCGCCCCCGCACGTAAAAATGGGGATAGTTAGCGGCCCGACTGGCGCCCCACGGCGGCGTAAGCGCCCACCAGCAGCGGCACCAGGATGGCGGCGAAGATCAGGTTTGGCCCGGCGGCGGGCAGGAACTCACCCACGATGGCGACCGCCGGCGAGTAGCCGTTGATCCAGATATCCGAGATGGCGGCGAAGCCGATGCCCAGCAGGTTGCCCAGCATGCCCCAGGTGACCGCCGCAGTCACATCGATATTACTCCCGAAAACAAGGCGCACCAGCAGCACCAGGATGAACCCGACCACCACGGACATGCCCGCGAACAGGGTGATTGGCTGGTCGCCGAAGATGCCTTCCTCCGGCAGGAAGAACAGGGTATTCGGGATGGCTGGGTTGAAAACGTACATCAAGGTGAAGATGAGGGCGAGAACGCCGCCAGCGATCAGCACCGTATTCAAGCCTTTGCGCTTATCGGCGATCAACATCGCCAGCCCGGCTACGAAGCCAACCAGCCCGTTGCCCAGGCTCCACTGCGGGAAAAGGCCGAATCCTGTCAGGGCGTCGCCGAACATGTTGCCCACCGCGCCGGTGAAAAAGCCGACGACCGGGCCGAAAGCATAGCCGAAGAACATCGGGATGACTATCGCCGGCCGCAAAGCCACCTGGCTCACAGAGGGGACAAAGAATACCGTGCCGTTGAACAGGTAAGAGAGCACGGCGTACAGGGCTGCGCCGATGCCCATGTAAACCACCTCGCGCGTGCCGATCACCCAGGCCCGGCTATCCTGGGTGAAGTAATACACGGCTAAAACGACCAGCAGGCCGATGATCACGAACACGAAGCGCAGCACAGGGTTCTCTCCCGTTTGCAGGCGCTCGATGTTCAGCACCGACCCGCCGATCCAGACCAGGCCCAGGAATATCACCAGGGTAACCACCAATGCCAGAACAAGCTTTGTAAAGTTGCTCATGTTCTCCTCCAATGTAATCGAATATAAACTAAATGTGCGCCAGCGCTTCGGCGCGCGAGAAGCGGCCCGTTCGGGGGAGCATCGCCAGGTTGGTCTGCAGCAGCGAGGTGGGCACCAGCCGGCAGGCAGCCAGGCGGTCTGTATCCGCCAAAACCTGCTCCGGAGGGCCGTCTGCCACCAGGCGGCCATCCGCCATGAGCAGCACCCGGTTGGCGTAGATCACCGCCAGGTCGATGTCGTGGGTGATGAACAGGATAGCCGTAAGGCCGGGCAACCCCAGGATGGCATCCATAAACTCGATGTAATTCCGGTAATCCTGCCCGGCGGTAGGCTCATCCATCACCAGTATGCGGGAGCGCATCGCCAGGATGGCGGCGATGCTGACGCGCTTCTGCTGGCCGAAAGAGAGCGCCAGCGGGGGGTCGTTCTCCAGACCAGTGAGATTGACAATTTCAAGCGCCTGTTTCACCTCCTCCGCAATTTGATCGGGGTCGTGGCGCAGGTTTTTAGGGCCGAAAGCCAGCTCTTCGTGAACCGTGGGGGCGAAGAGCATGTGACTGGGGCTCTGGAAAACGTACCCCAGCGTGTTGGCAACCTGCGCCACGCTCAACTTGTGGGTGCTTTGCCCGTTCACCAGCACCTGCCCGGATTTGGGTTTGAGCAGCCCAATGGCATGCTTCACCAGCGTGGTTTTACCCGCCCCGTTGGGGCCCAGGATGGCGATCACATCGCCGCGCTGGATAGACAGCGAAACGCCGCCCAAAACGCTCACGCCCTGTTCATAATGGAAAGATACATCCTTGAACTCCACCAGGGGCACGGGTTCTGCGCCTGCCTCTGGCGCATCTCCGGCAGGCGAGAACTGGATGTAGGCAGGCGGTGAGTCCTTGGCGGCGCGTTCGAGGATGATCGGAGCCGGCATTTTCACCTCGCGATAATCCACCACCTTATTTAACCCCTCAGGCAGGCCAAGGTAACGTACCTGCCCGGCAGCCATGAACATGACCCGGTCGGGAACGATCTTGAGCGCATCCTCGACGCGGTGCTCGATCAGCAAAACCGCCATGCCCTCATCTACGAGCTGCCTGACCATGGCCAGCGCTTCCTGGGCGCTGGCAGGGTCCAGTGAGGCAAGCGGCTCATCCAGGAGCAAAATACTGGGGCGCATGGCCAGCACCCCGGCCAAAGCGATCTTTTGTTTCTCTCCCCCCGAGAGGTTGAATGTCTCCCGGCCGCGCAGGTGGGTGATATGGAGATATTCCAAGGCGGCCTCGACTCGCTGGTGAATCTCCGCTCTCGAAAAGCCCAGGTTTTCCAACCCAAAAGCGATCTCCGCGGTCACGTTAGTGCCCAAAATCTGGCGCTCGGGGTCTTGCAACACCGTGCCGACCATTTGAGAGATACCCGCCAGCGTCATGTCCGCCGTATCAGTTCCGTTGACCAGCACCCGGCCGGTTTTTTCGCCCTTATAGCTGCGCGGGATCAGGCCGTTGATGCAACGGATCAGGGTGGTTTTGCCGCAGCCGCTGGCGCCGGCGATCAGCACCAGCTCCCCGGGGGCGACTTCCAGGGAAATATCTTGAATGGCCAGCTCCTGCCGGTCGCGGTAGCGAAAAGAAATATTCTCCAGGACCAGGGGAGCAGCCGCGTTCAAGGTCTGACCCTGACTTCTAGCGGGTCGCCGGGCCTGGTTCCCAGGCGCTGGGCGGCGCTGCCGTTCACCACCGAGACGATCAGGTTGCCGGTGCTGCCGTACAGGGCGACCAGCTCGCCGGGAGGTCGCTCGCCAAACGTCCTCACCAGGCCGTGGATGGTGAAGCCGCACAGGTGGACCTGGAGATTGGCTGGATTGCCCAGGTGCTCCTGGCGGATGTTGGAAGAGAGGTTCCCAAAATGGTCGATGTGGATGACCTCCCCCACCCAGCCGTGTTCCGTGCGCTTGGGAAGCGGCAGCTTCAGCCGGATGGGGTCGCCCACTGGCGCGCCCAAATCCTGGAGAGGGACGCCATTTGCCAGGTGGGCAGCCAGCGGGGCGAAGATATCCCGCCCGTGGAACACGTGGCTGACCTCGGGGAGCCAGTAGCGGGGTTTATCGGCATGCACGATTTGAACCGGCCAGTTTTCCGCCTCGGCGCGGGCGAGCATCATGGTAAGGATGCCGTTATCCGGGCAGATGTAATAGTGCGGACCGATGCGAGCCGCAATCGGCCTGCGGGAGGTGCCCACGCCAGGGTCGACCACGATGACGTGGATGGCGCCGCGGGGGAAGTACGGAGCGGAGCGCCTCAGGATCAAAGCCGCTTCGGGCACATTTTGCGGGCTGACCTGGTGGCTGATGTCGGCGATCTTCACCTGGGGGGCGAGACCCCAGATCACGCCTTTCATCACGCCCACGTTGCCATCCTTGAGGCCGAAATCCGTCAGCAGGGTGATAAAGTTTGAGCGCTGCATAAAGGATAAAGCTGCCTTTGCCAAATACACCGGGCGAGGCCGGGGTTTGGAAACTCGACTTGCCTGATATTATACTTGGAGTAGGCTTTATATTTGCTCTCTGGGAGTTACCGTGGAAAGTCCCGGATTTGGGGGTGTGTGCG
>DATEDC010000109.1:0-13347 GCA_035286585.1 Anaerolineales bacterium | reverse complement strand
CAAGGCGAGCGATCAGCTGATTTTCTTCCTCGCCTTCAGCCCGGATGGAAAGAGATTAGCCGGCGCCGGCGAGGACGGTAGCGCCTATGTATGGGACGCATTGAATGGAAAATTGTTATTGCAACTTTCCGCGCATCAAGGGCCGGTGGCGGTGGTGGCTTATAGCCCCGACGGTGCGCGCCTGGTTTCAGGCGGCATTGATCACATCGCCATTTTATGGGATGCAAACAGCGGCGAGCAACTGCTCGCTTTCCGCGGGCACACAGACACCGTCTGGGGCGCGGCGTTCAGTCCGGATGGGAAACACGTTGCTACCGCCAGCCGGGATGGCACCGGGCGCGTTTGGGAAACAGCCAGCGGCAAGGAGCTATTGAAGCTCAGCGGGCATAGCAGCACCGTCGTGGCAATTTTCTATAGCCAGGATGGCGAGCAATTGGCGACAACCAGCCGGGATGGTATTGCAAAGTTATGGGATGCAAGCAACAGCGAACTGCTGCTCAACTTATACGGCGATGGAGGAGGGCTGATTGGCGTGGCGATCAGCTCGGACGGATTAAAACTGGCGACAGCCAGTCAGAACGCGCTACGCTTGTATTTCCTGGATCTTTCCAATCTCGTCACGTTAGCAAAATCGCGCCTGACGCGCTCATTGACGGCGGAAGAATGCCAGGTCTATTTGCACGTGGAGCGCTGCCCTGAGGGCTGAAGCGCCCAAAAATTGCGCCCGACCTATTCGTAAGAATCAGGGGAAATAAGAAAACTTTGCTATTTGACTGCCCGCAGCCGGCACCAGGCGTACAGCGCGTCGTAGACTTCAAATTGGTGCTTGATATTTTCCCGATCTTCCGGGAAGAGTAGGCTGTATCCGCTGGCGATTGCTTCTAATCCGCGCCCAACTGGGTCCGAGTCGATATCTGCGGCAATGTCGGCGGCATGGACGATCTTCGCCAGGCGCAGCAGCCCCGGTTCGCTCAATCCATACTTCAGGATGATGGACTCGAACGAGCATCGCCCGGGCGATGCGCTATCGCCTCCGTGATGGCCCAGCTCGACGCCGGGCGCATCGAAGGGGATGGCACCCGTCTCATTCACGACTCGCTCGATCTCGCTTTTGGGCACAAACAGGAACTCAGCATCGCTGTCGATAAAACGCGTGATCAGCCAGGGACAGGCCACGCGATCGACATGGACGTGGGATCGGGTCACCCATTTCATGATTCAATCTCCTTAACTGTTTGGATCAGCTCTTCTGGCGGTTTCAACGCCCGGAAGTTGACAAAGAGCGCCAGGTCATAGACGATCTTCAACCCGCCTGAGATGATGAAAGGCAATCCTAAAAGGGCTGGATTGGATATTATAGCGCCTGTGAGAACCGGCGAGAGGGAGGCGCCAATGGTGCGCGCCACGCCGGTAACACCCGAGGCAGCCGAGCGCTCGTCCGGCGCGACGACTGCCATGGTGTAGGACTGGCGGGTGGGCACATCCATCTGCGAGATGCTGAAGCGCAAGAGCAAAAGGGCGACCGCCAGGCCCAGGCCGGGCATGAACGGCACCATGATCAGGAGCACGTTGGACGGCAGGTGGGTAAAGACCATGGTATTGATCAAGCCGATCTTTCCGGCAATCCATGCTGCGCTGAGCGCAGAGATCCCAGCCAGGATATTCGCACCAAAAAAGATCGCCCCCAGCACAGCTGGATCGACGCCAAATTTCAAGTTGAACCAGTAAGCCATTAAGCTCTGGATGATGAATCCCCCGGCGAAAGCATCCAGGCTGAACAACGCTGCCAGACGGAAGACCACTTTCTGCGAGCGGTACAATCCCAGGATGCGAGGCGGAGCAGGCTTCTCGGCAGGACGGCTGGAAGGCGGGCGGCGCATATTGAGCGCTGAAGCCTCGACTGCCGGTGAAAGGCGGGCGAACAGGGCGATCAACAAGGTGCCTATCCCCCCATAACCCAACACGATAACCCGGTAGCTCAGCAGCGGCGAGTATCCCAAGCTTTGCAATACCTGGGATAAGCCCCCACCTGCCAGCGCGCCCAGGGCAGCGGCGAAAGAACCCACCAGGTTATACCAGGCGAACGTTTTGGTTCGCTTGCGGTCAGGGAGCAGTTGGGAAAGAGAGGCCTGTTCAACCGACAGGAATGGACCGACTTCGTTCCCGCTGGGGCTGATCACGCCGATCGTCGCAGCCAGCAAGAGCAGGTAGAAATTACGGGTAGTCGCGAAAATCGTCGCAGCCAGGATCATCAAGGCTGCTCCGGCGATGAGCATCCGCTGCCTGCCAATTCGGTCGGCATTGGTTGTGATCCACAGCGAGATCACCGTATCCCCTAACAGGGTGAGCGTGAGCAGCAGCCCAATATTGACCTCGCTCAAGCCAAGCTGGCTCAGGTAGAGCGCCAGGATAACCGACAGGAATCCGTAAGCGAACAAGCGTAATATTCGAGTGCTGAAGAGGACACGACCATCCAAAGAAAGATCCAATTCGGCTTTTGTTATCCGAGTCCAGCGAGGTTTTTTCATAGATTCAGGATTAGATAAGGTCGGTTGCCATCCAGAAGCCAACCAGGATCAACATCACAGTGACAATGATGTGCACGGTGCGCAAGGTGATTTTCTTGATTAGCCGAGCTCCAATGAATGCACCCAAGGCATTAACACTGTTCCTAAATCAAAGCCCGAGAACAGGGTCAGGGCAGAAACAAGAACAGCCACCAAGCAGACCACCAGATATTCCATTTGGTTTCCTTATGATTTGGATTCAGTGTCGATCTCTTCCATCAATTCTCGGACCTTCACCAGCACTTCCGAAAGAGCCTCTTGGCCTTTATCGGTAGCCGTGTAATACTTACGTATCTTCCCGCCTACAATTTGCTTTTCAGCCTGCAGGAAACCGTCCCGTTCCAAGGCGTGAAGGATTGGGTATAACGTACCCGGGCTAAGGGTATAACCGTGGTGCTCCAGCTCGCGGATCATCTCCAGGCCGAATACCGATTCCTGGCAGGCGTGGTACAAGATGTGCAGGCGAATGAAGCCTAAAAAAAAGTTGCGGTTAATGCTATCGCTATTCGTTATCGGCATACGATAATAATACCAGGGATTCCATTTATTGTCAATTATGCGGAGGTGCACTAGGAGAGGTAAAATAACCATAGATGACGCCCCTTCCAGAATTCATGGAATTGAACCGCAACCTCATCCTGTTTCTCTATGGACTGGTGTTCTTCTCGCTTGGCATCATCCTGGCGCTACAATCACGCAGCTATTCTCGGCTTGAACTTGCGCGCAGTTTGAAATGGCTGGCAGCTTTTGGGATCATCCATGGCAGCTACGAATGGGGAAGTTTATTTATCCCATTGCAGAGCCCTAACCTGAGCGCTGAATCGATCAGGTTCTGGACCGTCGTCCAAATCAGCCTCCTGGCAATTTCTTACACTTGTTTGTTCAGGTTTGGCTTATCGCTTCAAAAATTACCACGCTGGTTACAACTTCTTCCCTTTGCAATCCTTGGAATGTGGACCCTGATCGTATTCGGGTTCCTTCGGTCTCTGCTGTCTGAACAGAACCTCTGGCGCAATACTGGTAACGCCCTGGCGCGCTATATGCTCTCTTTTCCTGCTGGCATGATTGCCGCATATAGCCTTCGCAGGTACACCCTGGAGCGGATCGCAGTATTGAACGTACCTCATATCACCCGAATATTACGCGTTGCTGGCGTGTCGCTCTTCTTATATGCGATTTTTAGTGGCCTGATTGTACCTCCAGTGAATTTCTTTCCGGGGAACGTCATCAACAACCAGACGTTTGTCGATCTGTTTACATTGCCCGCCTTAGTAATCCGTTCAGTTCTTGGATTGATTCTTGCGATTACCATGATCCGGGCGCTGGAGATCTTTGACATCGAGTATGCCCGGCGGATCGAAAACCTCGAACAACAGCAAATCATGGCAAGTGAACGTGAACGAATTGGGCGCGAGCTACACGACGGCGCTTTACAAACAGTTTACACGGCTGGGTTGCTGATCGAATCGGCGGCGCGAATAGCGGAGCCGAGCTCTCAGGTTGCGGAGCGGCTGGAGCGCGCCGTAGCTGCTTTAAACCATGCCATCCAGGACCTGCGTCACAGCCTGACCGAACTGCAGACCGAAAAGCCTATCGAGTCGGTGATGGCTGCTTTGAGGGATATGTTTCAAGAAGAGCGGTTTGAAACGCTCATCCAGATGGATTTGTCCATAAACCTGCCAGAGGACCAGGAATTATCTCCTATCCGAACGGATCATATGCTATCGATCATGAGGGAAGCGCTGACTAATGTTATTCGCCACGCCCAGGCGCAAAGTGTATCCATAAAAGCTATTCTAGAGGATCACAAAGTATCGGTGACCATTACCGATAATGGAATAGGCTTCCCAACCAATCTCTCACCCGGTTATGGTTTGCGCAACATGCGCGACCGCGCCCGTCTGCTGGGAGGCGAACTGGATATTCGTAGTGAAACAGGAAAAGGCACGACCGTTACCTTGAAGTTCCCATTGGTGGAATATTGATGCCAAAACCAATCCGCGTCCTGTTGGTTGACGATCACGAAATCGTGCGCCTGGGATTGATGACCTTGATCAACGATCAGGATAATATGGAAGTCGTGGGGGAAGCGGGCAGCGCTTCCGAGGCTATGCTCAAAGTCGAACAGTTGCAACCGGACGTGGTCCTGATGGACATTCGCCTGCCCGGCCAGAGCGGGATCCAGGCGAGCCGCGTGATCAGCGAACGGTTCCCGCAAACTAAAGTTGTCGTACTCACATCATATACAGATGACACATTAGTATTAGATGCGATTCGCGCCGGCGCTGTCGGTTACGTGCTCAAACATGTGGGAAATCAAGAACTGCTGCGCGCCATCAGCGCGGCGGCGAGAGGCGAGGCGTCGCTTGACCCAGGCGCCACTGCAAGGTTAATCTCACATTTCCGCGCCACAGAACGCAAAGCCCAGGAGGACGCGTTTCGCGGCCTCTCAGAACGGGAAATGGACGTCTTGGTGGAAGTGGCAAGGGGCAAGACCAATGCCGAGATCGGGCATATCTTGAACCTTCAAGAGAAGACAGTGCGAAACTATGTGAGCAGCGTGCTGGAAAAACTGGGGTTTTCCAATCGCATCGAACTGGCAATCTACGCAGTCCAAAACCGCATATTCGAGAGCGCCGAACGGAAATAAAAAAGGCCGGAGAGATGCTCCCCGGCCGGTAAACGGTAAAATTACTAAGGTCGTGCTGGCGTGTGGTAACCTCTGGCGGCTGCCTGGAGCACATCATCGCTCTTTTCGGTAGCCAGGCCTCCACCGTGGCAGTGTTTGCAGGCCCAATCCAGGCCGATCTGCCCGGTCGCCAGTGATCCATCCTCGTTGAATGTAGCCAAAAGGTTGGGATCGATCGCCATCAGGTGCGTGCGAATATCCCCTGTGAATTTTTCAGCATCGCCCCAGGCGGACTTGACCAGCCGCGGCATGTGGCATTCGATGCAAGCCACATTCATAGCAGTGTGCGCTGCATTGTTCTGCACCTGCTCCTGTTCAAAGTGGCAATTCTGACACTGAGTGCGCGTGGTCTGCTCGCCAGCCTGGCGCAGTTGCATTACCCCCTCGTGCGGATTGTGGCAGGTCACGCAGTTGATGGTGAGATGCTTGCTCTGGAACAGCTCTTCGTACTGCTCGTGGTGCTCGATAAAGCCGCCCTTGGCGTTGACATTCTCGACATCATCTCGCCGATGGCATTTCCCGCACAGCTCCGAGTCGCGCACCACGTCCATCGGCGCGCCTTGCGGGTTTTGTACGTGCAAGCTGCCGTTTCCGTGGCACTCTTCGCAGCGGATGCCTTCCTGGTTCCAGGTGCCCACCAGCCCGGGCAGGCCATCCTGGTTGCCCTGCGGGCTGTATCCGGTAGTGTGGCAGGAGCCGCAGTTATACGGTAGATTTTCCGTGCCGGAGTTGTACTTCACCCAGCCGGCTTCCTTACCCACGATCTCATTGGCGAAGTTCCACTGGTTAAGATAATCGGCGTTGCCGGTCTTGCCCGGCTCGTCGGTGATGATGTAGCCGTCTTGATTGACGAAACGCGCCTTCCAGGCATATCCGCCGATAACGTACAGGATATCATCCCAGGTGAATCCGACGGGCAGTTCTTCTAACGCTGTGAACGGATAGTCTGGTGGTTGACCATCCACCACTTTGTTCAGCTTCCAGGGATGCCCGGACTTCATATAGGCGTCATACAGCTCCTGGTGGCACGCTGCGCAGGCCTGGTCGCCGACGTACTCCCGAAAGGCTGCGGCGCTTTCACCCGCTGGTCCAGCGGGTCCTGCTGGACCAGCCGGTCCTGCCGGGCCTGGAGGGCTTTGCGGGCCTGGGTCGCCTTTTTCGCCCTGTGGACCTGCCGGACCCTGCGCCCCAGCACAGGCGACGAACAGTATTGCTGCTAACAACAATACAATTATCAGGATTAACTTCTTATTCATGCACATTCTCCTCATCAACATTGTCGCAATCGTCTTAGGCAAGTTAAGCTAAATGAGTGGTTGTTACATTTCGCCGGTTCACCTCCGGGAATCAAGTGTAAAAAACAACCTGTAAGCTGATCATCTAATGAAAAGAATATTATTCGAGATTCATTAATAATGCTTTAATCATACAGGAAGCACGGACTTTCAAATAGTGACAGGTGCCCCTATTTCAATAGGGACACCTGTCCATTTTCTCAATACGTGCATTGCTGCTGCAATGGGGAATATTTGTTATAATTTTTCGAATATGGCTCAACTCAACACATTAGAAACTGCAACCCATTTGCTGAGGCAATTTCCCTTGTTATCGGATCTGTCGGATACGGATATTGCCCAGTTGGCCGCGCAGACCCGCTTCGAACAAGTGGATCGCGACCAGCCCATCTTCTACCAAGGCGACCCGTGCGAGCGGGTCTGGCTGGTAAATTCTGGGCGGGTAAAAATTGTGTATCACGACACCGATGGGCGCGAGGTCATCCTGGAGATCATTTCCCCGGGCGAAGCCTTCGGGGGGACGGTTCTGTTCTTCCCCACCCATCCGGCGACGGCTATTGCCATGGAAGACGCCACCCTGGCCAGCTTTTCCAGAGAAACATACATAACATTTTTATTGCAAAGTCCATCGACAATGCTGAAATTACTGAAAATGTTGGGAAATCGCCATCTCTCCATGCTCAATATGCAAACCATGGTTGGCGAGCGTGTGGAACGCCGTATGGCTCATATACTGCTCAAGCTGTCTCTGCGCGTCGGACGGGATACACCCGAAGGTAAAATGATCACCATACCTTTATCGCGCCAGGATTTGGCCGACATGGCCTGCACAACTTTAGAAACTGCAATTCGCACGATCTCTCGCTTTCAAAAAGAAGGCCTGATTTCAACCCACCGCGGTGGGTACCTGGTGGTAAAAAACAAGGAAAAGCTCGAAGACATCGCCAACTAGGGCGTGTGTCTCTCACATTGCTTACAGTATGGCGCCAATCCACAAAAATCTGGCTTGGGATAATCGACCCACCCTGCGCAATTGTGGCAAATGCCGCCAGCCTGAAAACACCATACCTCAACTTCCGCCTCGCCGCAGTGCGGGCAAGGAATATAATCCGGGAATGGGTCTGGCAGGGGCAGACCGGTTTCCGGGTCGATCAGGTCTCCCTCGGGAGTGAGGCTGGGAAATTGAGATAAGGCGCTCATACCTGTAAGTCTGTTAAAACTATGTTCCGGGAGGCGTCGTTGGGCTGCAACGCCTCCCGGGTTGCATTTACTTTTGGATGGAGCGGATGAACGCGGCGATATTTAACAGATCCTCGTCGGTCAAAGCTGGGTTGCCGCCTCTGGGGGGCATATCCACGCCGGTGGTGTTCAGCGGGTCCGAAGCCGGGCGACCTACCTTGAAGAATTCCACCAATTCCTGGTTGGTTTTGGAGCGCACGAATTCGCTTGTGGTCAGGTCTTTACCCAGATTCGGCATGCCCTCCGCATTCGGGCCATGACAGGCTATGCAGGTTGTCATGTAAGCCTCTTTCCCCAACCCTGCGTCCCCAGCCGGGGTTGGAGAGGCTTCTGGCGTGCCTGAGCCGCAGGCAGAAAGCGCCAGCGCCAACAGAGCAGCCAGAACGAGATAAAAAACGGTTTTTTTGAGCATAAACATCTCCTGTATTGGATTGAATTGATCAATCACCCATCGAGTGGCTGATGGGAACCTTTTGGATTTCACTAAAGGAATACACTTTACCATTCTGCTCAGCGGCGAATTGCCTGGCATCGGCCTCGTCAGCAAAGCAAGCGATTCCTGTGCCCATGGGTGTGCTGAGCGTGTCGCTTTTGACATAAAAAGCAGTTTCACCTGAGATCCATTCCTCGCTGGGATGGTCGTGAACCCACCAGGCCAGAACTTCGATATCCGGGTTGGCCGCGTGGTAAGCGAACATTTCGCCGGCATCGTCGAACTTCAGGTAATCGCCTTTGCTCAGCTGTGTCGCGGAGGCATAGCGCGGCTCGCCAATGATCATGCCGCAACGGTCGCAAACGTCCTGCCCATAGGCGATTTCGGGCGGTTCGAGCTCCACTTCCTTTGGCTGGCACGCCGCCAGAGCCAGGCTTAGCAAGGTGACGATGAGCAGTTTTTGGCTTCGTTTTAGCAATCCGTTTTGTTCCATCCCATCTATATTAATTGATTCAGGCGTTCCACCGGTTGAACAGCGTAAGCGCCAAACCGAACGCAGCCACCGTCCAGGCCAGCAACAGCGCGGTCAGCAACCAGGGTAGAGCCTGCCCAAAATGAAAAAGCGCATATTGCCCGGCTGCACCCAGTGTATCCAGGGTGGCATGTAAACTGAGAATCGCGCCGAGCTTGAAAAGCTGTAGAGGATTAACCATCAGCAAAGCGAGCAAATTGGCTGGCGATGGGCGCAATGCCAGCACGGTCCCAATCAAAGTCAGGTCGCCCAAGAAGGCCACCCCCAGCCAGAGCAGCAGCGCCGCCCCTGTCGCCGTGGCGGTTCGAGACGTCAAGGAACTGATCAAAAAACCCAAACCCAGCGAGGCCAGTAACAGCAGCAAAGTGTAACTTGCCAGGCTGAGAAAGGCAGTCGCATTTGAGGCCCCGCTGGCGGCTAAGGTCAGCATGGCGATCCCAAAACCAACCGATAAGGCAGCTATCGCACCCAGCGAAGTGCCCAGGGCTTTACCCAGGAATATCTCCGTTTTACTCACCGGCTGAGCTTGCAGGTAGAGCAGGGAACCGTGCTCGCGATCACCCGCAATCACCCCGGCGCCAACACTCAACCCGAGCAAGGGAACAAAGAGCAATAAAGCGTTGACCATGCTGGCTGCGGTGCGCCCAAAACCGCCCAGCCCGGCATATCCTGCAGAGGACAGGCTGGTACGTGAAAGCGCCAGGGACAGCACGGCAAATCCGATCGCAAATCCAACCAGCCATTTATTGCGCAACGCCTCACGCAGCTCTCGCAGTGCAATTGTCCAGGTTACACTCAATTCCATGCGCTATTCACTCCTTCGATCTCAAAATCCTGCACGATAATCCCGCGTTCACCCAAGCACTGCAGCGCATGGACCTTATCTTCGGCGCTTATCTGAACGATCACCGTCCCCCGCCCATTGACATGAGCCTCCCAGCCACGATCCTGGAGATAATCTAAAGCCTGCTGGCGTTGTCCCTCTGGAACCCACATGGTCAAAACCACCTGGGGAGCCAGATGGGCCCGCAGCCTGCCAGGCTCAAGTTCATCCGCTCTTTGGCCTCCATTCAGGATCACAGCGCGGTCAGCCAGGGTTTCCACTTCATCCAGGCGATGTGAGGCGAACAAGATGGTTTTGCCTTCGTTTCGCAGTTGCAGTAGAAGTCCCAGGTAATCTTTACGGGCGCGAGCGTCCAGGTTCGCAGTGGGCTCATCCAGCAGCAATAACGGCGGGTCAGACAGCAGCGCCACAGCCAGGGCCAGGCGCTGCTTCAGGCCGCCAGAGAGCGCCGGGACGGGTTTGTCCCGATGGGGGAGAAGACCGAGTCCTTCCAGCAGCGGAGGGATGCGCTGGGGTGAAACTTTCTTTAACCGGGCGTAGAACGCCAGCGTATCGCCCACGCTCATATCGTAAAAGACCGCCTCCTGGGGAACGTAGCCGATTTTGCCCCGCGTTTGTTTGCCCTGCCGGACGACGTTCTCACCAGCGACAGCAACCTGGCCTTGAAAACGCACCAGTCCTAGAATTGCTTTCAGCAAGGTTGTCTTTCCCGCGCCGTTTTCTCCCCATAACGCCAAAGCCTCGCCGGGATAAATTTCCAGGCTGATATCCTTCAACACGGCTACTTTGCCGTAACATTTGGTAAGACCTGTCACCTGAACCAAAGGTGCTTCCGCGCCTCGGTCAGACACTTGAGATTGTGAATTTGTGCGTGCATTTATTGGATTTCTATCCAGTTTTATCATCCGCCGTCCTCCTGATACACCCAGGATTATCATACCTATACCAACCAGTAACAGCGCCCCACCAGCCGCGGCCAGATTTAAGCTCTGGAGTCGCGAATTTTGAGAGCGGGCCGAGGCGGGGATTTCTCTGGGGATTACGGATGGGCGCGGGTCTTCCAGCTTGGGCTGGGGCTTGATCACCGGGAATGAGAGCGAGGCAAATTCAATCGCCTGGGCAGCCGGACTGAACAATAAGGCACGCAGCCGGGGTTCCCGATCCATCAAGCCTTCAAAAAAGCGATCCGAGCGATAGGGCACATCGCCAAACCCATCCCCATCGGCATCGAAGCCGGTGTAGTCGCTCCAGTAATTTCCTTCCCAGATATTGGCGCCAGCTTTCCCACTGCCCTGCAACGCAGTTGGCTGAACATTTTCCCACAACGTGTTCCCCCGAAACTCCGCCCGATTGACGAAGCTGAAAAGGAGCACGCCGATATCGTTGAAAGCGATAATATTATTTTCAAAGCGGGCATAGCTATCTGGACGATAGGGTGTGCCGTCCATAAAAACGCCCGCCCGGTTATCGACCAGCAGATTATTCTGCGCCAAAACATTGTCAGCGTCTTTAAAGCCCAAAGCGTAACCGCTTGGCCCGCGCTGGCGGCGGATGTCATTATTCAGTAAATTTACCTGGCGTGAGTACATGATATAAATACCCACCGCATTGTTCTGAACAAGATTTCCGGAGATGGTGGCGTTATCGCTGTACATCAAATGAACTCCATAGCGCCCGTTCTGGACAACGTTATTGCGAAAAACGAGGTTCTTGGAATACCATGCTACCAGGTCGCGGGCCTCGTGAACCAGGTTGTTTTCGATCACCACATCCTGGCTGTACCATATTCGGATGGCGTCGCCTTTACGGGCGATATCGTATTCCGCCTTGCTGGTGATGTCGTTACCGCGCACTACCGCCCGGTCTGCTTGAGCTACAAAAATCCCGAACAACACATCATACAGGCGGTTATTCTCAACCCGGATATCTGGCGCTTTGAGCACAATTCCGGCGTGATCGCGGTCCGGCTCGGAGCCGCTGCCGCGGACGACAAAGCCCCCAAAGTAAGCGCCTGGTGCGGCCAGCGAAACCACCATTTCCTTGCCGCCGCCGTCGATGACAGGCCAGTCTTCCCCATCCAGGCGAACCGATTTTTCTACCACCAAAGGACCTGCATAAATTCCCGGTTTCACCAGGATGGTATCTCCATCGGAAGCCTTTCCGATTGCCTGCTGGATGGTGGTGTATGGGCCATGGGGCGAGACAACCCAGGTGGCTGCACCTGTTGTGGCTGCGCTTGCGGCCTCAACCATGCCTGAAAACAGGCTGAGAAGCAGGAACACTGAAAAAGCATACAACCGCAGGCGCATAACAGAACACCTTCAGGTGTTTGCTACAGAGAGTCTTTTGTGGGCCTCGACAACGGGCTTGTAAGCCCGGCGGTGGAACCACAAGCCAACCAGGATCAGGGAGCAAGCCACGAATGAGAGATATAGACCTGGTTGGAAGGAGGCAAGCGTGCCAAACTGCCCCACCGTACCCAGGCCAAGGATCGGGGGGGTGAATGGGTCAATGGCACTGCCCAGGGCAGACTCTGGATCGATACTGTGGCCGTAGCGATACAGGATCAGCCATAAGTCTGCCAGGAAGATGATTGGCCAGGCTAGAGCCGGCAAGGCCAGCACGCCGGCCCACTGGTTGCCGATGAAAACCCCCGCCATGAGCAGCATCCCCAAAACACCCACCGCCAAAAATGAAATGGAGCGCTCAAACCGCCCGCCCTCATCCAACGGGGGCATGCCCAGGTAGTGATTCAGGGCGTCAATTTCACGGATATCGCCATCTAAATGATTAATATATACGTTGACGAACAGGCCATCTGGATATTGGGGAGCGTTCATCCTCATCTGCCAGTAAGGCATGAACATGGATACGACCAACAGCAACGCAGCCGCCATCAGGAAAGCAGAAGGCAGAAGATAATCGAACAAGCGGCGCTGGCTGCCATCGGGAAGAAGGACTTTCAAATCCAGGGAAACAATTAATTTCTGAAACATACGACCTCACATGTAGGAACCTGCATCGAGCGCTGCTGGCGCAATCATAGTTGCGCCAGCAGCCAATGAACCCGAGATTAAGGCTCAACCATGAAATAACCCAACATCTCCAGGTGTAGAGCAGAGCAGAATTCGGTGCAGTAATACGTGAAGGTGCCTGACAACGTAGCATCAAACTCGACGGTCTGGGTTTCGCCAGGCTCCAGGCTCAAGTTGATGTTATAGCCGGAGAGAGCGAATCCATGGGTGGCATCCCGGGTTTGCTCCAGGTTGGTCAGATGCCAGGTGACGTGGTCGCCTTTCTTGATCTGGACGCGTTCGGGGTTGAAGTGCGAGCGCACCACGGTCATCCAGATTTCCACTTCATTCCCGTTTCGCTCCACCCGCGCCTCCGCTTCGCTGGTGATGGCATTGGGATCTACACTCATCGTGTCCGGATTCCAGCCTACTTCCGGGTAGACAGTGAAGGGTTGGAGCTTATCCGCCTTAATGATTTGAGCGTAGTGCGGCTCTGCCATGCCAACGGGCATATCATAAAGCAGCTTCATTTGGTCGCCGCTCTGGCTGACATCCACAAGCTGAAAGTTCTGCGGCAGCAACGGGCCTACGTTCGCAAAACGATCGATAGACCATTTGTTCAAGGCTACCACGTACTGCCCATCCGGAGAAGCGGTGTCGCCTTCAGCCGCGGTGATGTGGCCGATGTTGTATTGTACGGGCAGCTTCTGCACCAGGCTCCACGGCTCGTCCGG
>DATEDC010000108.1:0-11908 GCA_035286585.1 Anaerolineales bacterium | reverse complement strand
TGCCTACGGTCGCGGCGAGCTGCTGCTCTTCCCCTGGAAGATCGGCGCGGCGATCATCCTCGTCAGCCTGATGGTGGCTACGCTGGCAGCCGGCTTGGGGGTGCTGATCTCCCTGCGGGCTGCCACCGTCCGCCAGGCCCAGCAAACCTTCAGCCTGGCTTTCTTTGTGCTCTTCATCCCCTTGTTCCTCCTGCCCTTGCTGCCCGAAGCCTGGCGGCTCAGGCTGACCCAAAGCCTCGCCCAGGTGGATGTGGAGAGCATCGCACTGGGCGTCATGGCTGCCCTGTTGGTCGTGGACCTGGCGCTGTTCGCCCTCGCCTCCGCCCGCTTCCAGCGCACGCGGCTGATCCTGGAGGAATGACGTAGAGACGCAACATGTTGCGTCTTACAAAGGATGTTGAGGTAAGATGATTTGCCAGTCATCCAGGACGCACCTGTGAACAAGAATGAAGTCATCGGGCCTGATCGTATTGCGCTGGTCACCGGCGGTTCCAGTGGGATCGGATTGGCGCTGGCGCGTTTATTGGCTCAAAAAGGATCTCACGTCTGGCTGGTAGCTCGCCAGCAGGACCGGCTGGCATCCGCCCTGGAGGAGGTCAAGGCCGCCCGGCAGAGCGCCCGGCAACATTGCGGCGCAATCAGCGCGGATGTGTCCGATCCGGCGCAGGCCGTCGCTGCCGCCGAGCAGGTCGCCAGGGAGGCCGGCTCGCCGCACCTGCTGGTCAATTCGGCAGGCGTAGCCCGCCCCGGCTATTTTCAGGAGCTTGACTTGGAGGCTTTTCGCTGGATGATGGACATCAACTACTTCGGCGCCGTCCACATGGTCAAGGCCGTCGCCCCCAAGATGATGAAGCGCGGCTCGGGTCACATCGTCAACATCTCGTCGGTGGCTGGTTTCCTGGGAATCTACGGCTATAGCGCCTATGGGGCCTCCAAGTTCGCCGTCACCGGCTTATCCGACGTCTTGCGCGCCGAGCTCAAGCCTCACGGCATCCGGGTTTCGATCGTTTTCCCACCCGATGTGGATACCCCGCAACTGGCTTATGAGAAGCCATTCAGACCGGCAGAGACGCGCCTCCTGGTGGATGGCGGGCCGATCCTGTCGCCGGAAGCGGTCGCCGCGGCGATCCTGCGCGGCGTTTCCCGCAATCGATATATAATTATCCCAGGAGCGACGAGCAAAGCCCTGTATTGGTTGATGCACGCACTGGGCAGCGCTGCTTACCCGGTGATGGATTGGTTTGTCGCCCGAGCGCGAAGACAGGCGAGCAAAAATCGACGCGCATCCTGAAGACTGGCGCTCATTTAAAACCCATTCAAAGCCTGATACCCGGAGGTTAAGTGCCATGGACATCTTTGAGAAATGCCCCAGCTTTACGGTTGCCAGGGAAGCGATAGCCGGCGGCTATTACCCCTTCTTTATCCCCATGACGAACAATGAAGGTAACGAAGCGGTATTTCAGGGCCGCCGGGTGATCATGTGCGGCTCTAACAACTACCTGGGCCTGACCACCCACCCGAAGGTGCGCCAGGCGGCTATCGACGCCGTCAATCTCTATGGCACCAGCTGCACCGGTTCACGCTTTGCCAATGGGACCCTGGAGCTGCACGAGCAATTGGAGCGCGAGCTGGCTGAATGGGTCGGCAAAGAAGCAGCCTTAATCTTCACCACCGGAATGCAAACCAACCTGGGCGTGATCAGCGCGCTCGTCGGGCGCGGCGATATCGTGATCCTGGACAAAGATGACCATGCCAGCATCGTGGATGGCGCCCGGCTGAGCTGGGGAGAAATGAAACGCTTCCGCCACAATGACATGGCCGACCTGGAACGCGTGTTGAGCAATAACCCGGCCGGGGCAGGCGTCCTGGTCGTGGTCGATGGCCTGTTCAGCATGGGAGGCGACCTGTCTCCTTTACCCGAACTGGTGCCCCTGTGCAAGCGCTACGACGCCCGGCTGATGGTCGACGACGCCCACAGCATGGGCGTGTTTGGCGGCGGCAAAGGCACGGCAGCCCACTTCGGCTTGACGGACGAGGTGGACCTGATCATGTCCACGTTCAGCAAGTCCTTCGCCTCCATCGGCGGGTTCATCGCCGGCGATGACGTGGTCATTCATTACATCAAGCACCACGCCCGTGCCCTGATCTTCAGCGCCAGTATCTCACCCCCCAACACTGCCGCGGCCCTGGCGGCGCTGCACGTGATGCAGGAGGAGCCGGAGCGCATCCAGCGCGTCAACCAGGTCGGCGAGCGCATGCGCACGGAGCTCAAGCGCCTGGGTTTCAACATCGGCAACTCGGTTTCTCCGATCGTCCCCATCCTCATCGGCGACGACATGCGCACGATATTTGCCTGGAAATTGCTCTTCGAGGGCGGCGTCTTCGTCAACCCGGTCCTCTCCCCGGCGGTCGCCGAGGGCCAGCAATTGCTGCGCACCAGCTACATGGCCACCCATACCAACGAGCAGCTGGACCGGGCCCTCGAGATCTTCGAGCACGCCGGCAAGCAGGTGGGGTTGATTTAGCCTGCGAGATGCTGGAACGCGAAGAACACTGGAACACGAAAGCCGCGAAAGAAAGCCGGAGCACGAAAGCCGCGAAAGGACGCGAAAATCACGAAACCCCTTTCGCGTTTTTCGTGTATTTCCGTGTATTTCGTGATCCAGGCTTCGTGCTCTTGTTGGTGCAGTTTCAACTGCCGCCCCCCACCCCCGAGATAATTTACTTCTGGCCCCCGTAAGTTTCCACCCACTGCACCCAGTCCAGATGGGCGCGTACCGCATGGTACAGGCGCTCGTCTCCAGTGATCAATGGCTCGCCCAGCTTTTCTGCCAGAACCAGGTAGGCGGCGGCGTAGGCGCTGCACTCAAACCGCCGCGCCAGGGGCAGCATCTCCCCCCATTCCAGCGGAATAATTTCGATCAGTAATCCCACCATAGCCTGGATGATTTCGTTCGCTCGGTTGGCGTCGATCCGGCCGCGCCGTTCCGCCTGCCAGACGGCGTTCGCCAGTTCATAGGGCAGGATGTCCGGAGCTTTGAGGGCCATCCGCCCGGCGACGTGATCGCGAACCACCGCTTGCGCTTGTGCCTGGGCTTCATCCGCGAAGAAGGCCCGCAGGACGACGTTGGCATCGATGATCACGCCCGTCCCTCCAGCTCGTTACGCCCGGCGCGGAACAGTTCGCTGGCGGTGATATCGATCTCGCCCAGCTTGCGAGACAGGCTGATCATCTCCAGGTAGGCCTGCACCTGGCGCAGCCGCTCGTATTCATCCGGGTCGATGATCACTCCTACCGGTTTGCCTCGCTTCGTAATCCGCACGGTATTGCCCTTCTCCACTTGCTTCAGCCAGTGAGACAGGCGATTATGCGCTTCTGCAATGGATATTTCCATATAAACTGCCTCCAGATTGCAATATGATATAGACAATTATAAACGCTATGTATTATCCTTGCAAGGCCATTTCCTCACTCCCCCATGGCTTTTCCCCAAAATATCCTAATGTTATAATTCCCCCAACCACTCCACCAACCATTCTATGAACTCACTGCCCGCGGAGGAGACCATGCCCGACCAATTCGATTTTGGCGGCAAGATCGTCTGGCGACCCACGCCAGATTACCTGGAAAACGCCAACCTGACCCGCTTCATGCGCCAGCACGGGCTGGCCACTTTTGCCGAGCTGATGGAGCGCTCCACCGCCGACGTGGCCTGGTTCACCACCGCCGTGCTGGATTTCCTGGATATCCGCTTCTCTAAACCCTATTCCCAGGTGGTTGACCTCTCCCGCGGGGTCGCCTGGCCGCGCTGGTGCCTGGACGGCGAGATGAACATCGTCCACAACTGCCTGGATAAATACATCGGCACGCTGGTTGAAAGCCGTCCCGCCCTGATTTGGGAGGGCGAGGAGGGACAGACCCGCACCCTGAGCTACAAAGAGCTGTACCGCCAGGTCAACCAGGCCGCCAACGCCCTGCGAAGCCTGGGGCTGGGCAGGGGGGACGCCATCGGCCTGTTTATGCCCATGACGCCCGAGATCGTCGTCGCCCTGCTGGCGATAGCCAAGATCGGCGCGATCATCCTGCCGCTCTTCTCCGGCTACGGCGCCGGGGCGGTAATCACCCGCCTGGCGGACGCCGACGCCAAAGCCTTGTTCACCGCGGATGGCTTCTTCCGCCGCGGCGCGCCGGTTCCCATGAAGCCCGTGGCCGACCAGGCCGCCGTCCAACTGCCCACCTTGCAGCACATGATCGTGCTCGATCGGGCTGGCTTGCGGGTGGGGATGCGCCCCGGCCGCGACCACTGGTGGCATGAGCTGGTCGACGTTCAACCCGAGGCTGCCCCCACCGAGGTCACCGACGCTGAGGAGGCGCTGATGGTGATCTACACCTCCGGCACCACCGGCAAACCCAAAGGTGCGCTGCACACCCACTGCGGCTTCCCGGTCAAAGCTGCCCAGGATATGGCTTTCGGCGCCGACCTGCACTCCGGCGAGCTGCTCTACTGGGTCACCGATATGGGCTGGATGATGGGCCCCTGGCTGGTCTTCGGCTCGCTAATCCTGGGCGGCGCCCATTTCATCTACGATGGCGCCCCAGACTATCCCGGACCAGACCGCTTGTGGGCCATGGTCGCCCGCCACAGGATCACTACCCTGGGCGTCTCCCCCACCCTCATCCGGGCGCTCATCCCCCACGGCGAGGAGCAGTTTCGCCGCCACGATCTCTCCTCCTTGCGCTATATCGCCTCCACCGGCGAGACCTGGGATCCTGACTCCTGGCGCTGGCTGTTTGAGAGAGTCGGCCAGGGGCGCATCCCCATCATCAATTACTCCGGCGGTACGGAGCTCTCGGGCGGCATCGTCATGGGCAACCCCATTTTGCCGCTCAAGCCCTGCGCCTTCTCCGCCCCCTGCCCCGGCATGGCCGCCGACGTCTTCGATGAGGATGGAAATCCTGTCAGGAATCAGGTCGGCGAGCTGGTCATCAAGGCGCCCTGGATCGGTATGACCCGCGGCTTCTGGAAAGACCCGCAGCGCTACGAAGAGACCTACTGGTCGCGCTGGCGGGATGTCTGGGTGCACGGCGATTTTGCCGCCGTGGACAGCGACGGGCTGTGGTATATCCTCGGGCGCTCGGATGACACCATCAAGGTCGCCGGCAAGCGTTTAGGTCCCGCCGAGGTCGAGTCGATCATGGTCAGCCATCCCCAGGTGGTCGAGGCCGCCGCCATCGGCGTCCCCGACGCGCTCAAGGGCAGCAGCGTGGTCATCTTCTGCGTGCTCGCCGCCGGGAGCCGGGGTTCCGCCGAGCTGCGCCAGGAGCTGCGCGAGCTGGTTGTAGCCGCCCTTGGCAAGCCGCTGGCTCCCAAGGAGATCCTCTTCGTCAGTGACCTGCCCAAGACCCGCAACCTCAAGGTGATGCGCCGCATGATTCGCGCCGCCTACCTGGGGCAGGACCCCGGGGATACCTCCTCGCTGGTCAACCCGCAGGCGGTCGAGGAGATAAAGGAGGCAAACTGATGGACCCCATGGAAGAACCAACCAGCAAAGCGCAAATCCTGGACCGCATCCAGGATGAAAGGGCAAAGCTCGAGGGCATACTGGAAACCATCCCGCTGAGTAAGATGACCATCCCCTTCGCAGGCGCCAGCCTCGCTGGCGAGGGTGATTGGTCGGTCAAAGATACCCTGGCGCACCTCTCCGCCTGGGAGCAGCTCATGCTAGGCTGGGTGCAGACCTCCCTGGATGGCGGGACACCCGACCGCCCTGCCCCCGGCGAATCCTGGGATGACATGGACCTCTACAACGAAAGACTGCGCCAGGCGCAAGAGGACCGACCCCTGGATGAGGTGCTGGCGGGCTTCCACGCCTCCCACCAGCAGGTGCTGGAGATGCTGAACGGCCTCCGCGAAGCCGACCTGTTCGAGCCGCAGCGTTACGCCTGGCGCCGGGGAGACCCCCTCTGGCACATGGTCGCCGCCAACACCTGGTGGCATTACAAAGAGCACCGCGAGACCATCTCCGCCTGGCTGGACGCTGCCAGCACAGCGTAACACAGGTTTCAACCTGTCCAAACCATAGCACAGATTTCAACCTGTCCAAACCGTAGCACAGATTTCAACCTGTCCAAACCGTAGCACAGATTTCAACCTGTCCAAAAACCTCCACGGAGACGCACATGACCCAATCCGCCTTTCAAGATCACTATCCCGATTACCTCAGCCACTGCTACGGCTGCGGGCGGCTGAATGAACACGGTCACCAGATCAAGAGCTATTGGGATGGTGAAGAGGCGGTCTGCCATTTCAAGCCGCAGCCCTACCACACGGCTATTCCGGGCTACGTATACGGCGGCCTTATCGCCTCGCTGATCGACTGCCACGGCACGGGCACCGCCGCCGCCGCGGCCTACCGCCACGAAGGCAGGGCGATGGACAGCCAGCCGCCGCTGCGCTTTCTGACCGGCGCGCTGCACGTCGAATACCTGCACCCCACCCCCATCGACGCCGTCCTGGAAGTGCGCGCCCGGGTGAAAGAGATCAAGGGCCGGAAAGTCGTGATCGCCGAGGAGCTGCTCGCGGACGGCCAGGTCTGCGCTCGCGGCGAGGTCGTCGCCATCCGGGTGCCCGACGACCTGGTGGCAGGGCTGGCGAGACCGGCGTAGGGGTGGGTCTGTCCAGCCAGATGAAGCTCGCTTGTCAATGGCATAGCTGCTTTTAGCACCATGCCAGCCCAGGCCAGGACCCACCCTAACGGTTACCAGGGTAAGCCTTCTTCTCACCTCCCACCCCTTTAATTTTGTATGGCGCTGGCCGCCACCTGCACCCACTTCTTGTTTATGGTAATATTTAATGAATACACTACACAGGAGGGGAACAGCATGCATTTCGATTTGAACGAGGAGCAGCGCATGTGGCGCGACGCGGTCCACGATTTCGTCGCCCGCGAGGTCAAGCCTCGAGCGCGCGAGGTGGACGAGAACAGCGAATTTAACGAGACTGCCGTCCGCAAGATGGGGCCGCTGGGCTTGCTCGGCCTGAATGTCCCGGAAGAATACGGCGGAGCGGGGGTGGACGCGGTCAGCGCGGCAGTCGCCATCGAGGAGATCGCCTGGGGCTGCGGCAGCACCGCCCTGGCAATCTCCGCTCACAACGGCCTGGGGTGCTCCCCTATCGCCTTGTTCGGCTCCGCGGAGCTCAAGGCGCGCTTTCTCCCCCCCGCCACCACCGGTCAGGGTCGGCTGGCAGCTCTGGCGCTCACCGAACCCGGCGCCGGCTCGGACCTGAAGGGCGGGGTCAGCTTGCGCGCCCACCTCGAAGGGGATGAGTGGCTGCTCAACGGCGCCAAAATGTGGTGTACTAACGCAAGCGTCGCCGACTTTATCGTCACCCTGGCCCGCACCTCCCCCGGCAGCGGCTCGCGCTCCCTGGGCCTGATCGTGGTGCCGGTCGATACCCCTGGCCTGCACATCGCTCCCCCGGAGAAGAAGATGGGATTGAAAGGCTCGCCCACCCATGCGGTTGCGTACGAAAACGTGCGCCTCCCCTCGAGCTACCTGATCGGCGAGCCGGGCCAGGGCCTCCACCAAACCCTGGTCGTGCTCGACGGCGGGCGCATCGGCATCGGCGCCCTGTCGGTGGGGTTGGCCCAGGCTGCTTTCGAGGAAGCCATGCGCTACGCGCAGGAGAGGAAAACCTTTGGCGTGCCCATCGCCGAGCACCAGGCGATCCAGTGGATGCTGGCAGAGGCTGCCACTGAGATCCAGGCCGCCCGTTTCTTGGTCTATTACGCCGCCTGGCTCAAAGAGCAGGGACGCCCGTTTACCATGGAAGCCGCCATGGCGAAAATGTTCGCCACAGAAATGGCCGAGCGCGTTTGTCGCAATGCCATCCAGGTCCACGGCGGTTATGGCTACAGCCGGGAATACCCTGTGGAGCGCATCTACCGGGACGCCCGCCTGATGACCATTGGCGAGGGCACCAGTGAGATCCAGCGCATGGTCATCGCCCGGCAATTGTTGAAAAGTTAATAAATAAAATCAGGGAAGGAGGAACCTGTCATTGCGAACGACTTATGGCTGCACGGGTTCGGCTGCCACAGCCGTCTCCTGGTTCAGCAGCTTCCACTCCTCCGGCGGCCAATAAACCACCTCCGCTTTGCCGATCACGTTCTCATACGGCACCATCCCCCAGGAATGCGAGTCTGAAGAGCTGTTGCGGTTATCCCCCAGCACGAACAGCGATCCCTCCGGCACGAGCCACAAACCCTGGTAGACGGGCGGCGCGCTGATGTAAGGCTCGCGCAGCGGCTCATTGTTGACGTACACCTTCCCCTCCTGTACGGATACCCGGTCTCCGGGTAGCCCGATGACGCGCTTGATGTACGGCTCACGATCCGGGTCCGGCGGGTAGTGAAAGACGATCACATCCCCGCGGCTGAAGTCTCCGAGCTTATAAGCCAGCTTGTTGACAATCACAAAATCCCCCTCATACAGGGTCGGCTGCATGCTGACCGATTCGATGCGGATGCGCGCTGAAACGGCGTTGATGCCCAGGAAGAGCAGCAGGGATAGCAGGACCGTCTCGACGACGTCGATCAGGAAGCGCTGCAGCCCGCCGGGTCTCTCGCCGGGGACAGTGATTTCAGGATCGGGGTAAATCTCGCTGTGAAAATCTTCCATATGCAATTATTATACTCTTGTTCAATACCCTGTATGTCGGAGGATTCCGTCGTCTAAGCAAACCTTAATCCGCCCGGTGGCCCGCTTCGGCGGCGGGGTCTTCCCGCAGCAGTTGGACCGCATGCTCCAGGACGGGAAGGACTACCTTCAAGTTTTCCGCCGCTCCTCGGGGGCTGCCTGGCAGATTGACGATCAGGCATGCGCCGCGGATGCCGGCTGTCGCCCGGGAAAGCATGGCGTGTGGGGTTACCTGCAAGCTGGCTGCCCGCATAGCCTCCGCCAGCCCCGGCGCCGCTCGCTGGGTGACCGCGGCTGTCGCCTCCGGGGTGACGTCCCGTGGCGAAAATCCCGTCCCGCCGGTGGTCAGGATCACATCCAGCTCGCCGGAATCCGCCCACTTGGCCAAAGCGTCGCTCAGCCTGAGTAAGTCATCCGGTAGCACTTGGCGGCGCAAAACCACCCAGCCTTGCTCCGCCAAGATGGCTTCCAACGCCGGGCCGGAGACGTCTGCTCGCTCGCCCCTGGCGGATCGGTCGGAGACGGTCATTATGCCAAAACGCAGCTTCATAGGATCACCTCACCTGCCAGGTCCCGCTCGGACGCCGACTGCTAGCCTCAGGAGCTCACAAATCCTTCCCATACACGTGCAGATCCATACGCTCCCAACCGTTGTTTTCATAGAAGCGCATGGCCTCATCATTATCCTTGGTCACCAGCAGGTAATATTTGATGCAGCCTTTCAGGCGCAGCCGCCTTTCCAGCTCAGCAACCAGCAGTCGGGCAAAGCCGCGGCGGCGGTATGCCGGAGTCACCGCCAGGTGATACATTATCCCTCGCCGGCCGTCAAAACCGCCCAACACAGCCGCGACGATCTTCCCCTCATCCTCGGCCACCAGGAATAAATCCGGATCGCGCTGCAGCTTCTTGAGCACCTCCTCCGGCTCGTCAGAACGGCGCAGGTGGACGCCTGGGCCTGCCTGAGACCACAGCTCGATGACCGCCTGGTAATCCTCTGCAAAGTTGAAATCCCGGATCAGCGAGGCGCTAGCCCTCGTCTTCCTTGCCAACCAGCCTCTCCCACGGGCCATGGATACCGTCTTCTGTGACCCCAAAGTAGTGGCGATAGCCGTCAGGCGTGCGCTGCACCAGGTCGTAGCGCACGCTCTTACCCTGCTTCCAGCGCTTGACCAGCCCCAGATCTCCCTGCCACTGAATACCGGCTTTAGTGAGATCGTGCGGATATTCAGAGAAGCATTTGATGGCGTAATGCCACAATCGCCTGGCGGAGGTCTGAGTGACATTTTTGACCACGTTGCCATTGCGCAGGTCGCGCACAGTATAGTAGCGTCCCCCGCCGCGCTCCTCGACCGAGACGATCTCCACTCCGGTTCGCGGCGACTGGTCAGCCTTTGCAGTATCCAGGGCTGGCTCGCCAGGCTCCCCGGGCAGCGCTGCCGGGATTTCCACCCGCTCCCCCAACGCCGCCGGCTGGGGCAATCCGCGCATCACCAGATCCACAATCTCATCCCGCACCGCCAGTCCCGTATCCGCCTCGGAGCGCACGTAAATCTTGTTATCGTCCACGGCATAAGGCGGATCCTCGCCGCGCGGCACCAGGATGCGGATAATTTTCTTGCCAGCCGTCTCGTGCACGTCCAGCGTGCACTGCAACTGTGGGCTGATGCGGTTGTTGATCTCTTGCTCTAACTGAGCGATGCCTGCTTCCGGGTTGGGTATACCATCAACCGGTTTTTTCGGATCGCTGCTCAAGCCGATATACAGGGTGCCACCATTCGTGTTGGCAAAAGCACACACATCGGCGATGATGGCGTAGCGCTTGCCGCCGCGCACGGACATCTCATCAAGGAAATCCTGGACGATATTCGGCCCCTCTTCTCGCGCTGCCTGGATGAAATCGAAAGCTGGCTCCTCCGTATGGCGCTGCGGGCGGGTGCGGGCAAAATCGTTGCTGCTGAACAGCTCGATCAGGGCTTCAAAGCTGACTTCCGGCAGCAGAGCCTCGGTCGCCCGGTCGCCCACCCCAAGGTTCTTCCTGCGTTGCGGGTCGGCTTTCAGGCGATGGGAATCCGATCCCTGGATGCAGTGCATGCGGCGTGGGTATTCAGGCTTGGTGCCATTGAAGAACGCCGCCGTGCTGCGCCTGCCTTTCACCTCCAGGTCGGTGACTTCCAGGGCGTGCAGGTTGAGGTCCTGTGTGTAAGCGATCTTGGTTTGCCCGCCAAACGGAAAACCGCGCATCGCCACGCCGTTGCTGGAATTGGCGTGGGCGGCGATCACCAGTCCGCCGGCTTGCCTGATCAGGCTGTAGGTAGTCAGCACATCGCTTGAAGCCCCAACCGCCACCGCCCCCTCATCCAGTTTCTCGGTAGGGATGTTCAAATCGATCAGCAAGTGCTCGATCTCGCGGACCGGCTTATCGGGTGGAAATATGCCCAGGATATGGAATCCGAACGTGGCGGTGAGCTCAAATCCCGGCAGTACCAACATCTTGCCCAGGATTCGGCGGTATTCAGCCAGGCGAGTTTTCTCGCCCGGCATCAACCGGTCCAGTTTTTCCAACAACTCGAGCTGCTGAACCTCCTCCCGCATCTTCCGATAGCCTACAATGGTGTTGTGGTCCGTGATGGCTATCGCATCCAGGCCGCGCCCTTCGGCGCGTTGGAGCAGCTCCAGGTAGCTGACTTCCGGCTGTTGATAGTCTTCGGAAGCCGGCGTATGCATATGTAAATCTATTAAGCGCCATTGCATCACGGCGCGCGTTTTTTTCTTTCCCACAATTCTCTCTCTTTCGTTAATTTTTTTCCTCATCCCCCTGCGGAGGGTAATAATGAATATATTTTCGCCACCAGATCGTCCGGCATGAACGGCTTCAAGATAAACCCGTCTGCGCCCACCTGATAGCATTCTGAGCTCATTTCCATGCCGGAGGTCATCAGCACCCGCATCGAACCGATCACGGCATCGCCTCGCAGCCGCCGGACCAGCTCCAGTCCGGAGAGGTGATGCAGATGAACATCCACCAGCAGCAAGTCGGGCTTATTTTCCCGCACCTCTGCCAGGATCTTGTCCATCTCCGTATCGTTTTGCAAAGAGAGCGCCCTGAAACCCTCTATCTCCAACAAAGTCTGCAGGAGCAGGAGCATCGAGCGATCATCATCGACCAGCAGCACCGTCGCTTTTGCCATTCTTCTCGTCAATTTCCTT
>DATEDC010000107.1:0-16373 GCA_035286585.1 Anaerolineales bacterium | reverse complement strand
ACAATGATGGAAAACTAGATCGTGGTCTGGTCAACGGAACATCCGATGGGATTAGCAAAGGCTGGTTAACCAATCACGTGGAAGGAGATTACATCGATACAAACGGAAATCCACAACATTACACTTGGTTCGTTAAAATTGGTTACACCGGTCCAGGTAGTCCCTTATGGGGTTCCTATTCTGTCATTGAAGAAGTATACAACGATCCTGCTGGTGGCTTAACGGGATTATATTATAAAACGGATCCTGGGTTGGGTCAGTTCACCCATTAGTTCTAGTTGAATACCTGGCTTCCCTCCCCGACAAAAACCCGCCCTCGCTGATCGAGGGCGGGTTTTTTACTCAGCAAAATCAGGCTACCATCCCGGCGGCAATCCCGCGTCCGGCAGGCTGTAATCGCACACGCCCTGCGGGAAGATAGCGCTCAGCATGCCAATTTGCAGCGGGCTGGGCGTCCAGGCGCCGTACAGGCCGCGCGAGACCGCTTCCATGACCGGCATGAGCTGGCATTTGAACACCCCTCCGCGGATCGGGGCGCCAGCCACAATGCGGCTGGTGCTGTAGATGCGGAACTGCTGCGTACAGGCGCCGGGCGGATTGGAGTCCAGGATGCCATCCCAGACGCCCTCGCCAGCCGCGATCTCATTGCCGTTCACGTCGAAGCAGCGGTCGATGGCGCGGGCCGGCTTGTTGCCCGCCACGCCCAAGTCAGGGTTCGCCAGCAGGTTGAGCATCCACTCGTCGATCACCGCTAAAGCCTCGGGCGTCTGGTCGAACTGCGGGACGTTGACCACGTCCGTGAACCAGATCACCTGGTTATCCGAGTTGCCCTGGTAATCACGAATGCGCTGGCGTGAGGCGAAGGACTGGTGCGAGTTGTGCATGTCCAGCTCGTCTTCCAGGTAATGGCGCCAGTCGATCACCGGGATATCGATCTCGCCGTGGAATACCAGGCCAGATGTATACAAGGCATGCATGGCAGCCAAATCGCCCTGGGTGCGCGCCGCGGGAGCGACCAGCGGGTTAAGGCTGAAGACCTGGTTGCGGGCGCTCCACGGGTCCCAGCGGCTCAAGTCGGTGCAGCCGGGCGGGAAGAAGGGGCATCCCTCCTGGATCATATTTGGCTCGTTTTTCCAGCCGCCGACCATGGCGTTGAGCTTGAGGAATTCGTCCGGCGTGATCAGGCCCGCAGCCAGCGACTCCAGGCCATACTGTACGCCGACGTTATCCCAGTAACTGCGGGCGTAGCCGTCCTCAGCCACCCCGACCACGTTGACGATGTCCCCGAAGTGGCTCCACTCGATGGCGGCGATGTCAGACTGCGGCACATACTCGCCTTGGTTGGGGGCGGAGCCGTACAGCGGATTGAGCGCCAGGGGAGAGAGGCCGCGCCAGCCGTTGACGCATTCGCTCAGACCTGGTCTGCCGCCAGTATAGGGATTGCGCAGCGTATCGCTGGCGTTCATCCCCTCCAACAGGGTGCGGTTAGACCAGGTCGCCCAGCGCGGGTTGGAGGCGTCCAGCACGTCCATGTAGAACTCGAGCAGCTCGCAGTCGCCCACGTGAATGGCTTGGGTGACCATATCGGGGTAGGAGTACTGCGGGATGGCCGCGTCGAGCAAGCCCGGGTGGTTTTGGGCATAGACATACTGCTGAATCGCGCCGCCCGAGCCGCCCAGGCCGACCGTATACAGGGGCACGTCATACAGCTCGACGAAGCGCTCCTTGACCATCAAGGCTGTCTCGCCGCCCAGGGCAAGGTTGTAGTGCACGCCGGTGCGGTTGCCGGTCGAGTACAGGATGGCATACCCCTTCGAAAGACCGTATTCGTACAGCATAGTCGAGGTGCTCGGGTTGCCCTGGCTGTGACCGATGCCAACCCCACCCTGGAAGTGGTAGATGGCACGACCGTTCCAGGCCGCAGTGTCCAGGTCATCCGGGCCGGTGTCGAACGGCGCCAGCATGGCGATACTGTAGATGAAACGGTTGATGGTGCCGCGCTCCCAGCGCACGATGTAATCCACGGTCAGACCTTCGAGCGTGGTGGTCTGAGCCATATCCGCGGGGCGCTCGCTGCCGGGTGTATAAGGGTTCCAGGAGCCGCTCGTCGAGCGGTAGCGGTAGTCCACCCTGGTTTCCACCGAGCAGTCCTGGCTGTAGCCGAGCAGATTCCCAGAAGCATCTCTCACCGGGATGCCGCGCTGGTCGTTATCCACCAACAACGGATCGAGACCCTGGCGGTGAGCGGTGCACACGAAGGGATGCTGCTGTGGACCGGAGAAGACCGGCCCGGTGATCGGATAATTGGTCAGTTCCAGGCTGACCGGAGCCGGGCGACCCTTGCCCTGTCCATTCGGGCGCACTTCAACCACGTTGGCGCCCAGATTCAATCCGTCGATCACGCCGCTCAGCGTGCGCGTTCCAGGCAGGACCTCAAAATGGTCGCTTTGATCCGCGCCGTTGACCCAGACTTCCACCTGGTGCAGGGGCACGGTCCAGGGCACGTGAACGTGCAGGCGGGCATCGCCGCCGGTCACCATGTCGGCTGCGCTGGAAACCACCTCCACGCCAAATTCCTGGCGCGCCGGGTTGCTGTCGGGAGGCGCCATGGGCCTCGCCAGGGCTGCGCCCGTGGGTAAGAGGCCGATGATCAACAGCAGCATCAGGCTGATGCTGGTCAGGCGATATGTAGGCTTTAGATAAGTGGGTATTTTGCTCATCGCATTCTCCTTTTCTTCGGATACAGGAATGAAACGGATTTCCAAAACCGGCTGTTACTGCCAGGTGGATCGATCATCCCCCAGCAGATCACCAGGCAACCAGGCTTGATACCAGTATATAAAGATTCAATTTTCGTGTCAACAACTTATTTGCAGATTTTCAGGGTTATTTTTTGAGGCTTAGAAAAAGTGAAATATTTTCGACACCTCCCACTGGCTTCCCAAGCTATCATTTTTGTAAGGTATAGGCCAGGTGATGGAAAAAAATTTCAGCTATACTGAATTCAAATCAGGGGTGATTCTCGGTTAATCAAGCGGGTTACAATTGGAACCGAATAAGACTTGAGGGCTATGAGGACATGAGTGCACGCCGCTACCGAAAATCCAGGCGCAGGGTGAATATCGCCAACTTATTCGCCTACCTGCTGGCAGCGCTTCTGGCACTGCAGACGGCCCGCTTCGTATATGACTGGTTCAGCTTTGGCCGCGGCCACCAGGCCTTTTTGCAAGGCGATTGTTTCACCGCTAACCGCTATTTTGAGCGCGTAATCTCCGGCTGGCGGCTGGCAGATTTAGGCAGCTATGCGACCATGGCGGAGATCGCAATGGCTGAGTGCCAGGTATTACAGGAGGCAATTAATTTAGAGCGCAACGGCAGATACAGCCAGGCCTTGCAGGGCTACCTGGAGTTCCTCGAAAGCCACCCGGAGAGCGGCTTGAGCGAGGCCATCCGGGGGCGCAGCACGGCTCTGTTCGCCCAGGCAGGACCTTACGAGCTGGTCAATGAAGCGATCTGCACCCACCTGCCCGCCCTGCTGGAACAGCGCCTGGTTCCGCAGCGCGAGCTCAATTTGCCAGAGCTATACTTATCCTGCGCCCATTTCTACGTTCAAAACCAGGAAGTGCAACAAGCCTATGCCGCCTACGTCATCTTCCTCAGTGAGTACCCAGAGCATGAATCCGGGCGAGAGGCAGAGGCGGGCCTGGTGAGTAATCCGCTTGCCTGCCAGAAACCGGAGCTGCTGAGAGACAGCCCGCTCGGAGCCCGCCCAGACTTCATCCCCAGGCTGTATTACACCTGCGGGTTGAACTACGAGAGCGCCGGAGAGCTCGCCAGCGCCATCCGCATGTTCGTGTCATTCTTGGGCGAATTTCCCGAGCACCGTTTTACAGACCAGATGATGACAGCCTTGGCTCGTACAATGGTCGCCCAGGCCGCCTCCTTGCAGCCCGTAACGCTGCCGCAGCCGATGCGCCGTAGCAGCGCCCCAGGAGATTACGCCGCGGTGACCATTTTGAACGGGTCGCCATACCCCCTGCGCATTGCTTTTTATGGGCTGGAGGGGAGCGTGGCTGAGCTGGAAGCCTGCCCAAGCTGCCGGGCGTCATTTTCCTGTCCGACGAGCAGCCCGGCAGCGGAGTTCCGCCTGCAGCCGGGGGATTACCAGGTGGTCATCCAGACTGACCCGCAAGGTGAGCCTTTAAACTGGTCTGGCGTGTGGACTCTGGAGAACAAAAGCGCTTACGTCATTTGCTTCACGGGACGCTAGAACGAAATGAGTTCGCTGCTACCAGTATTTCAGAGCTTCATCTGCGTTTTAAGCGCTTTAATACCCTCCGCGACTCAGCGAGACGGGATAGCGGGACGCCAGATACAAAACGCCTAAGCCCAGGGCAGTGATCACCGCAGCGGCAGGGAAGACAGCCATGGCGGTATTTTGGGTCAGGTAGGCGCCCAAGGCGGGTCCCAGGATGCCGCCGATGTTCACCGGCAGGTAGGCGAACGACATCACCCGGCCGCGCACCTGCTCGGAAGCCGAGCTTGCCAGCACATTGAAGGATACCGAGAACACTCCAGATGCCAGCCCGTTGATCACAGCCCAGGCGATGCCCAATCCCACTAATTGTGAGGCGAGCAAAGGCGTGGACCACAACAGGACCAACAAAAGCGCTCCCCCAAAAAGCACCCGCCAGTGACCGAAGCGGTCTGACAGGGCGCCCATGAAAGGACCTAAAAACAGGGCTAAAAATCCACCTGCCCCCATGACAACCCCTACAACCGTGCCCAGGTTCGAGCCCCTATACAATTCGCCTACCACAACGGGCACATAGGTCATCGCCATTACCCAACCTGCGAACAGTAAAAATAGGGCTGGCAGCAGGGTACGCAACCGATGGCTGTGCCATAGAATTCCGAGTGAATCGTATGCCATGCGCAGAATTGGGCCGCGCGCCTGCCCCCGGTAAGGATCGCGGTACCCGTAAGCCAAAACCAGCACCACAACCAGGAGTAAAATCGCATCGATCCCGAGCAGAAGGCGCACCCCCCAGCGGTCCACGACCGGACCGCCGAGCAAGGGACCGATAAACACCCCTATCGGGGCCGCGCTGTTCATGACGGCAAATGCCAGCCCCTGCTTGCGCGCCGGGACGCGCTCGGCCAGGGTGGTCATCATCAACCCGCTGTTGCCCAGGGCAAAGCTGGAGATCGAACGCCCAATCAGGAAGATCCACACATTCCCCGCCAGCAGCGCCACCAGGCCTGCCAGCAGGTGAACCGCGAAGGAGCGGATGATCACCGGCTTGCGAGCGTAACGGTCTGCCAGCGCGCCCCATAAGGGCAAGAACGGCAGCCCTATCAGGCCGGAAACCGAAGCGATGACCCCCGTCCAACGGGCAATATCCAGGAGGGGGACACCCAAGCCAGGGAGATAGAGAGGCGTGAAAGCGGAGATTTGCCCGTAGAAGATCGTCTCCACCAGGCTACCGAATGTGAACAAAAAGAGCAGCCCATGCCAGGCATTAGTGGTCTTCGTAATGTCGGTATTTACGGCTTCGATCAAGTCAACCATCCATGAGAGGGGGCAATGAAGCCAAGATTACCACAATCCCGATAGAGTCACAAGAATGGGCTGAAGCCGGAGAAATCACCAACCAATTTTGTGACAAACGTGACTCTAGGATGAATTCTTAATCTATAATCAAAATACCTTAACAAGCTCGTAATATAGCCCAGAAAAGGCAAACCTGTCGAAAGACAGGGACGCAAAGCTGCGGTCTAAACGCTGGTGGGTATTCGCCACTTTCGCCAGCGCATGACAGTCGGGCTGCCAAGGCGCTTCTTGCGTTCATTCGCCCCTCAGGCAGTCACAGCTGCTTGAGGGGTTTTTGTTTTGATGGAAAATTCTGGACATGTATGCCGTCGTGCCTGGTTCTACGACGCAAATTGTGAACCGGGAATAAAAACTGGAGTACTTCGCCAGGAGGGATTGAGATGACCGATCGAGAACGCTTTAACTTTATTATCCTGCTCTTGCTGATGTTGGCAGGTGGCGTAGTGCTGGTCAGCCTGTTCTTCCAGGCCATGGCCTGGGCGCCCTACTTGCTCAATATCCTCAACTGGAACGGATAAGACTGAATTCTAGTTCACTGACAATTATCGGTGCTTAAGTTTGTCCGTGATCGCGTCTACGACCTAAAACTCAACCACCCTCTGAGCGAAGAATCTATCCACCGCGCCTTCTAAACGGTGCTTGACGGGCATTAAAACCAGTATGCCTGCACCGATGGCGATAAAGTGGATTATCTGCGAGTGCCCGGCAATCAACTCGCCAAAATTCGTGACCAGGATGTGCTCGGTGAAGCTGAAAACAAAGATAAGCACCCCTGCCAGGGCGGAGTAGACAGCGCCTTTCTTGATGATAATAGTGATATCGAACAGCTTTTCTTTCACGATGGCGATCCCGATGACAGCCGCAAACAGGTCGTTCAAAACCATACCCATTACCAGCAGGAACGGCGCATCAATGCCCATGGTCACTAGCACTTTCCAGATCGCGATGCTGATGACGAAAAACCCGGTGCACAAATAATAGTGATGGCGCCTGGAGAGACGGGTGGGGGCTTTTTGGGCAGCGCGCAATAAAAAATAGCACGCAGGCCAAAGAGCTACATACCAGACGAGAAACATCGGTATGCTTAGAACTGGGTTCTCCGTCATGGAAAATATGTTACCCCAAGCGTATTGGTGAACACGATCAGGCGGCATGAAAACGCCGCTGGCGACCAGGACGATATACGCCAGAGTGATCAGCCAAAGTATGGCAATCTCCCAAATTCTAATCCGGCCCGTGTATAAGGCTGTAAAATGATACACCAGCACCGGTATGAAGACGCCCGGCACACCGGCGATTAAACCATATAAATTTAACTCATCAATGTGCTGGTTTCTGACCATCAGCAAAAAGACGTTCATATCCCAAATGATACAGGCCAGCACCAGGGCAGCAAACAGGTAATGATAGAAGCGCTGCCTGTATGTGAGCACCAGATAAAAGATGACACAATTGGACAGGAACCCGAGCAGGGAAGCGGTCGCGGTGGCTGTCAGAACTGGAGAAGTCATCTGGCACCTCCAGGATTTGGTGCTACGATGAAGGGGTATTGTTGAGAGGAAGAGGAAGCAAACAGAGCTTGTGAAACATTTCTCTTATCATACCTGAAAAATTTAGCGGTGTAAATTACTCTTGACACGATCTTGCAGTCAGTGCACCGGATGATGGGTATAATCCTACCGTCAGTTTCATGAGGCAGCATGGAGAGAAGTAGACTCTTGATCTGGCTGGCCCTATGCGTGCCCCGAGATCGGTTTCACACCGCCCGTGCTGGTCGAAGCCGAGCTGGAAATGGATGAAACTATTCGCCGCGTCTTCGAGGGCCTGGGTACCAGCCCCTATCATCCCTGAGGAGTTCCCCGATGCAAATCCACCTGACCGCTCGGCCCCCCTTTTCCCTCCAGCCCGTGGTGCTCTCCCACGGCTGGATCCGCCTGCTGCCTTTCAATGAAGAACCAGATCACGGTGGCATGTCCTACATCGACCAGCTCACCAGCGGAAAAGTGGTCGAACTAAAAGTGCGTGAGGGCACTGGCGGCGTCGCCGTGACCGCCGGCCGCGATCTCAACGCCGTCGAGCAGACGGAGATCGCCCAGAAGGTCACCTGGATGCTGGGTCTGGAGCAAGATTTCACGACTTTCTACGCCCTGGCAGTCCAGGAACCCAAATTAGCCCACGTGGTGACCAAGGCGAGCGGTCGCCTGCTGCGCTCGCCCAGCCTGTTCGAGGACGTGATCAAGACGATTTTAACCACCAACACCCTGTGGGCTGCCACCAAGCGCATGTGCGCCAACCTGGTAAACCAGTTCGGTGCGTCGCTGCCGGAGGATCCGGAGCGCAAAGCCTTCCCCACCTCGCATAGCCTGGCAGCCACGGATGAGGCCACATTACGCGCTGAAACCCGCCTGGGGTACCGCGCACCTTACGTCTTGTCCCTGGCGCAGCAGGTAGCCTCAGGTCAGCTTGACCTGGAAGCGCTGAAAGGGTCCGACCTGCCAACCCCTGAGCTACGCGTGCAACTGCTGGCGATCAAGGGTGTGGGCGCCTACGCGGCTGCCAACCTGCTGATGCTCCTCGGGCGCTACGATGAGATACCCATCGATTCCTGGGCTTTCAAGCTGGTCTCACACGAGTGGTACGGCGGCGAGCCGGTCGGACCCGCCGAGGTCAGAGCACACTTCGAACGCTGGGGGGAGTGGAAGGGGCTGGCTTACTGGATGTGGGATTGGTCTTACCAGGGCTGAGGCTGGCTTACTTGACAGTTATATGGCCCTGCCTGGGGCGGGTCGTATCTCGCGCCTCGGCGTCCTGGGCATCCGCCGAGCCAGGCAGGCGCAAATAGGTGATCAGCGCCGACAGGCTGGCGAACACGCCCAGCACCAGGGTAATCATCGCCTTGGCGCGAATTCTGAGTAGAATTTAACAATCGAAAGAGCACACTCCCCAGGATATTTGAGGCGTCAGATCAAATTAAATGTTATTTTCACTGAATAGTGACCATGTTAAGTCAATTTAAATTGACACGAAGACTTAACAATGTTATACTTCTGCCAATATCTTTAGCGATATCTCCCAATTAAATAAAAACATCAAGATCCATGAAGGTAGACGAGCCGGCGTCGCTCGCAGCGTGAATAACCCGTCCACCAAATCGTTGGGTCGGGTTTTCTTCTTGTTTCCCATATTGGCAAGGAGGTATCGATGCCCCCTCAAAGCTTCAGTGTCTGGGCGCTCCGCTCCAAAGATCTGCTGAACTTGACCTTTGAGTTCCGCAATGTGAACGTCATCCCCCCGATTGGCGGGAACCCTGCCCGGATGAACGGTGGGAGCGACGCCTACATGATCGTCCATTTTCCCACCCAGCACCTGGCCGAGCAGGCTTTTTACCAGGTCTCTTCGACAAGCCAGACGCCCGCGGAGGCCGGCGCCGGTCAACCGCAGTATCCTGCTGACGATGAACAGCCCTCGCCGCCCGGGCAGGTAAAGTTCGCTGCGGCAGGAACCAGCCGACTGGTGTACAAAGTCGGACCGCTGGATTTCATAACCTACACGCTGGAAGGCTTGCTGGAAGCCATGAGTCGCTTATCGCTGAGCGTGGCACCCGTGGCAAGTTATCAGCCTCTGTTCCCGGGTTGCTCGAATCTGTTGTTGCTCCTGAGGCGGGGGCGCTACCCCACCCCTCCGCCAATCCTGGAGCCAGCGGATTTCCACACCGCCATAGAGGCGCCTTACCGGCTGATCCTTTCGCCCAACGACAAAGCCAACTGGCGGCATGCCAGCGGAGATGTCACCCACGAGGAGCGCACCGAGCTGTGGCACACCCGCCTGGAAGGGGATAATCCCGGCGATGAGGCGGAAGTGCGCGCCGTCTGGTCGCCAGATTATCTCCCTGCTGACCTGCAAAAGCATTACGATCCCAACGACCCGCCCACGAATTTCATCCCCCCGTTCAGGTCGACCCTCGACCAGCGTGACCGCAACGAGCTGGTCCACCTGACCTCCAACTGGCGCCTGGGCAGCTACACGCCCTTACCCGTGGACAGCGAGCAATTGATGCTCACCACCCTGGGCAGCTACCTGCGCCTGCAAGGGGACTGGAACCCACCAGCGCTCACCGCCAGCAAACACCTGACCGTTGAACTATGGCGCAACATCACCACCCTGGGGCGGGATCATTACGTGCGCGTGGTCTACGCCGGCTACCTGTTCCCTTTCGGGCATCGCGCTTCGCTGGTCAAAGTGACCGAGCGCAAATTCCTCTACCAGCAACGTAGAGGGACCTCTGGCAACATCGCCTACCTGTTCCAGCGCATGTTCATCCTGGTGCGCGAGCCAACCCGCACCTATGATTACCGTCATGCGCCTTTCCGCAGCGTGACGCTGCGCACTCGGGTGACGCCTAACCTGGCGGACCCTACCGGCGATCAGATCGGCGGGCACGGGCAGGAGGCCTTCTGGCCGCGGGTAGCCACCAGCCAGGGTATCGTCCCCTTCCAGTTCCATCTCGCCGGTAAAGACTGGGAGGGGCGGGAGATCGAGTTCACCGCGCCGCTGATCTTCATCAGCCTCAACGTGGACACCAGCGACGCGGCCAGCGCAGTCAACGCATACAACAGCCTGGCAGCCAATAACGAGCGCCGGCGCAGGCCGATGAGCGGGCAGAGCGTTGCCTACGCACCGAACAATAAACCCGGCGATACCACCCTGGAGACCCAGGCGATGACCTTCAAAGCCGGTAGCCAGGGTTACGCCGGGCGCCACTTCCGAGCGGAGATGGAACAGGCCGAGGTGGATATCCCCGCTGTCCAGCAGCTCTTGGGCAAGAAAACCCCCTCGACGATCGAATGGGAGCCGAAATACCTGGATGCAGGCTTTGGCGCTGTGAATAAAGGCTTGGTCTTTGTGAAAAACAAGACTTCCACCGCGCTGGGCTTTGCCGTAGACAAAGCCGGCGGTCTGGTCGCGCCGGATATCTCCATCAGCGGTCTCTCCCGAGCGCTCGGCCCGGTGGGCGGTCCCATCAACCAGATCGTGGATGGCAGCTTCAAGCCCCAGGATATCTTCGACCTGAATGTCAAGCTGCTGGGCGGCATCGACTTGTGGGAGATCATCAAAGACATGCTCTTCAGCAGCGCAGAGAACGCCGGCTTGAAGCTCCCAAAGTTCATCACCGTCAAAGACGGGGATATTCTCCGCACCAGTTATACCTGGAAATGCTCGGCAGCCGAGCTGGTGGATACCGGGCTGTTTAAGCCCGATCCGAATAACGCCGAGTTCAGCCTGGAAGCAGTAGTGGAGGCGCCCATCGACGGCAGCCCACCCACCTTCCGCACCAGCGGATCTCTGACTAACTTCTCGGTCTTGCTGCTTCCGCCTCCTGCTGAACTCGTCGAGATCGGCTTTAAGGCGGTTAAATTTATCGCTGAGAAGGACAAAAAACCCGATGTCGATGTGGACATGGGCGAGATCAAGTTCAAAGGCATCCTGGAATACGTGCAACGCCTGGCGGAGCTGGTGCCGTTAGACGGATTTAGCGACCCGCCGGTGCTGGATATCACCTCGCAGGGCATCACCGTCGGCTTTTCGCTCGGCCTGCCGACAGTGAGCATCGGGGTTATGTCTATTCAAAATATCAGCTTCGCCGCCAGCGTTTACCTGCCGTTTATCAGCGGCAAGCAGCTCAACTTCCACTTCGCCTTCTGCGAGCGCCAGCAGCCCTTCACCCTCACCGTGTACTTGTTCGGCGGGGGCGGCTTTTTCAGCATCGATATCGGCATTTCCGGCGTGCAGATGTTGGAGGCGGCCCTGGAGTTCGGCGCCAGCGTAGCCCTGGATTTGGGCGTCGCCAGCGGCAAAGCCAGTATCATGGGTGGCTTTTACTTCCAGATGGCTGGTTCGGATTTCGTTCTTTCCGCCTACTTCCGGGCGTGCGGCTCGCTTTCCGTGCTTGGCATCATCACCGTCTCGGTAGAGTTTTACCTGGCGCTCACCTACGCCTCTAAGGGCATCGTGCCCCACGGCGGGACGCTGTGGGGACAGTGCACGGTTAAAGTCAAGATCGAGATCCTATTCTTCAGCATCACCGTCAAGATCAAGATGGAGCGCGAATTCGCCGGCTCCGACCCCAATTTCCGCGAGATGCTCGCCGCTGGAGACTGGACGGAGTACTGTGAGGCGTATTCCGCTGATTACCCACTGGTAGCAGGAGGCTAGCCATGCTCAAACAAACCATCCTGTGGACCGCTCTACCCAACGGCAGTGATGGGCCGCCACAGGCAGGGACCAAACTGCGCCTGTCTGCTTACATCTCACCCCGCCTGTGGAACAGCGATCCGGCTGTGACCAAGATGCAGCTCAACAGCTTCCCGGATTTCCTGGATTGGCCCGCCAAAGTGAACGCTGCTACCTTCCAGGTTTCTTTCGAGGGCGGACCAACCCTGAGCGCCACCCGCCTGAGCGCCCCGGCTCGCTCCGACCTCTGGCAGGCGCTCTTTAAAACCGATTCACTGGTTAAACCGTTCGTCTTCGAAGACCTGACCGGAGTCGAGATTGTCTCCTTCCCGGCGCTCGAGATCCACAGCGTAATTGAAGGTGTTTACACGCGCGCCGCGATCGATCCAGCCTATGGAGGCGGCCTGGACTTGCCGGGCATCTCTGTCTGGCAGGTTGACCCCGATCTCGCCGATGTCGCCCGGCCCACCGAGCCGGCCCGGCCCTATCATCCGCAGAGTACTGACCGCGGTCCAGTGGTCATTGACGAGAGACCGGAAGTGCCAAAACAACCCTGGTGGCGTAGCTGCCTGCTGTTCTTCGTCGAGCTGATCCGCAGGCTGCTGAAAGCCCTGGGTATCCTCTCCAGCTTATCTGCCTCAGCGCTCACCCTGCCGCCTCCCAGGTACAGCCCGGATGGACCTCCATCAGGCTCCACGATTACCCCTCCAGCGGCTGCCAGCGCAAAAAAAACTGCTTTCGACCAGCTTGTGGCGTTCACGCAGCCCTACAGCCAGGTCGCCGTGGCGATGCCCCAACAGCCCGCAGATATTGCCGAAGAATATGATTTTCACTCGATGGTCTCGTCAGCAGGCGACTACCCCGCTCTGTTGCGCCTGTTAGGCCTGGTGGTTGACCTGGAGGTGACCCTTGGCGCCAACCTGCCGCCTGTGAGCTCGAAGGTACAGGTCATAACAACGATCTCGCTCGCCACGACGACGACCCATTCCAGCCCACGCACGCATTACGAGCTGGGCGATGGGCGCTTTTTAACCCGCCCGCGCCCGACTGGCCCGGAAATCAGCAGCGGATTGCTGCGCCTGGATGACACCACCCGCTTCCGGGTGACGCAGACAGACATCCCCAGCAGCGGACTCAAGCTGCAAAATATGGCCACCAACCTGCTCGCCCTGGTCAGCGCCGTGCCGCCGCCGCCCAACCGGCCTACGGCGGAAGGCCTGCCCGGCTTGCAAACCGCAGGCCTCTCGATCGTGCGCCCCAACCTGCCGGTCCGGCTCAGGCAGGTCTTTTATAAATCCTATGCCTTAAACCTCGCCCTGGCAGTCCTGGACGGCTCCCCCGCCCCAGCGCCGCAGGGAAGCGACCCCGCGCCTGCCCCGACCGATGAGCTGTACGCTGAGGACGTCACCCGCGGCTACCGCATCGACGTGTGGGACGACAAATCCGACGAATGGCATTCGCTTTGCCAGCGCATCGGCACCTATGACTTCCCAGACCTGGGCGAGGCGCCGCTAGATCTGGAAGACGAAGGCTTCGTCCAGATGGGTTCCACCGAGCCTATTGACATCGCAACCACCACCCGGTTGCGCGCCCAGGAGACCCTGTTCACCTGGGATGGCTGGAGCCTGTGCGCTCCCCGACCCGGGCGCACGATCTTGCCAGACCACACCACCGGCGACCCGGCGAATACCGCCGTGACGCCGTTCAAGATGGAGACCAGCTTCAAAGCCAAGCCCGGCACGCTGCCGCGCTTGCGCTTCGGCTATACGTATAAGTTACGCGCCCGGGTGGCAGACCTGGCAGGTAACAGCGTCTTCAACCCGAGCGACCCGGCTTTCGGCGCCTCCCAACCCCAGGTGTCGCCGGCCATCAAGTTCAAGCGCTTCGAGCCGGTCAGCCCGCCGCCCATGCTGCTGCGCTCAGAGCCCAAAGAAGGCGAATCGCTGGAGCGGTTGGTGGTGCGCAGCCCGCACGATTCCCTGCCTGCAGACCCGGCGGAGATCCACAGCGAGCGCCACATTGCCCCGCCCAAAGTCTCCCAACTGGCTATCGAGCGCCATAGGAAGTTCGACCAGGCAGGGGGTATGCTCAAAGACCAGGCTGCCTATGACCTGGCCTCGCGTGAGGCCGGCACCACCACCCACCGACTGAACCTGGGGACAGGGACGTTGGAGCTCATCCCAGGCGTACAAGAAGTGACCACACCCGAGCATACCTATTGGCTGCAAACCGGCGACAGCTTCGATATCCCTTACCTGCCCGATCCCTATGCCCGCGGCGTACTGCTGCTCGGGCTGCCGGGTATGGCCTCTTTCGAGCAGATTATCGAGCCGGATGGGCTGATCGTGAACAAGATCCCCTTCCAGGGCGCCTGGCCTGATCCCAAGCCGTTCCGCCTGCGCCTGGTTGGGATTGCCGCTGGCGGAATGCCCGCCCAACCCGCCTGGGACGCCACGGACCGGCTGCTTACCGTCCAGCTCCCCCAGGGTGAGACCGTTCAGGTGCGCATCAGCTCCTATTTCAATTTGGAAGATTTAGAAAATCAGGCTGTTTGGGGCTGGACGGAATCCGCCGCCCCAGCGAACCTCAACCAGCTTCGCGACCAGGCAGTCGCCGGGCGCAGTTGGCTGCATTTACCCTACCGTACGCTCGTCCTGGTGCACGCGGTGCAGCGCCCCTTGGCGATCCCCAACCTGCAGCAGTTGCAAATCATCCGCGTTCCACCCAATGCAACTGTCCCCTGGCGACCCATTGGGGACACGCGCGCGATTCTAACCGGAACGGTGCAGGTAGACGCGAAAAGCACCGGCAAGCTGGACTTTCGGGCTGCCTGGCAAGACCCCTTCGATGACCCGGGTAAACCGACCTTCGATAAAGTCACGGATGCGACCAGGGCCGAGATGCACGTCGGCGAGATCCAGGTCGAAGACCCGGCCCAGAACTCGGTTAACTTCGGTAACCTGGTCCACAGCATTGGCGACACCAAATATCACCAGATCACCTATTCAACGATTGCCACCACCCGCTACCGCGAGCACTTCCCGGTGGCGCTAACCAGCGATTCGCAGAACCTGGTGCGCCCGACACCTGCAGAGGTGGGCACACCCCCGGCTGCTGTGTCTCATAGAGTGGTGGATATCCCCAATAACGCCCGACCGACGGCCCCTAAGCCCCTGTACATCCTTCCGACCTTCCACTGGAGCCAGGCCGAAGCGGGAGACCTGGTGAGCCATGTCCGGCGTGGCGGCGGTTTACGCGTCTATCTGGAGCGACCCTGGTACTCCTCCGGCGATGGCGAGCTCCTCGGCGCGCTGGTGCGCCCGGCGGAGATCTCCCCCACCTCCAATCAAGCTGAAATCCTGAAGAAGTACACCAGCGAGTGGGGGATGGACCCGATCTGGCCAGCCGATGCCACCGCTCCGCTCAAGCTGGATGATTTCATCGCAGTTAAAGAAGGGCGGCAAAACCTTTCCATTGCGGAGCTGGCGACTGCCAGCGTTCACGTGGCCGGTTATGAGCCAGGTTTCGACGCCGGTCGCAAGCTGTGGTATTGCGATATCCAGCTCGATCCGCAAACCGCTTACTTCCCCTTTGTACGCCTGGCGCTGGCTCGCTTCCAGCCCATCTCGGTGGCGAATGCGCATCTCTCCCCTGTCGTGTTGACCGATTTTTGCCAGGTCGTCCCCCATCGTACCCTGGAATATGACCTTAGCCAGCTCGCGGCGCAAGGGAAAATTGGGATCAAAATGAGCGGCCCGGCTTACTACAATCCCCAGCAAGAGAGATATGGCTCGCCGCTCGTCTTCGCGGGCGTGCAGAAACGTAGGGATGCCAATCTGGACGATGAGCTTAACTGGGAGCTGCTGGCCGGCGTCAGTGGCGGCGATTTCAACCTCACCCAGCGATCCGCCGAAGAGACCATATGGGAAGGCGAGTTAACCCTGCCCGCCGGCGCCCCGCGCCCATTGCGCATATTGCTGATCGAGCTGGAAGCTAATATCGAACGACCCGGTTACAAATACGTTCCTTTACCGGCTGAAGGCCGGCTTGAGATGTTAGCCAACGCCTCAGAATTCCTGCGCCTCATGCCCGGCGGCTTGCTTGCCGCCACGGATACACAATTACGCTTCTACTGGCGATTGGTCTTTGCCGATGAGCTGATTGTCGCATAATGAACGATGGGATCAGAGCCCTGCCGAGCCTCAACCAAGCAGCGCGATCCTGATTTTGCCCTACGCCAGATAATAACTCAAAACAGCGGCAAAGGTAAATTGTTCTCCGGCGTGTTATCCACCCGGGAAAGCAAATAGCCCGGCGGGGCGCCGTACGCCGCGTTGGAATCCAGCCAATCCCGCAACTGAGCCTCCTCCACGCCCAGCGGCTCCAGGACGGTGAGGGCGGCGCGGCACAGCAGCTCCAGGTAGCGGCGCAAGTCCGCGGCAGCTGCGGCGGGCGGCTGGGGCAGGTCCCAGGCGTGCACGCCCGGCTCGCCCCGGGTGTAAACGAAGCGCACCCGCTGGCCCTGCTT
>DATEDC010000106.1:0-2952 GCA_035286585.1 Anaerolineales bacterium | reverse complement strand
GGCGATCCAGCACGGTGTGGAGTTTTTCTTCGGGGTGAACCCTGCCGAGGCGGGTTATCCCAACGGATGGAGCGACAGACCGAGCCGCAACTGGTGGAAATTCGGATTTCCGGTTTTTTACGTGACCGATCTGCTGCAACTGGTCGAAGCGCTGGTCTGCCTGGGCTATGGAGGGGACGAGCGCCTGGCGGAAGCCATAAACCTGATCCTGGAGAAGCAAGACGCCCACGGGCGTTGGAAGCTGGAATATGATTATGCGGGCAAGACGTGGGTGGAATTCGGCGAAAAGAAGCAGCCCAATAAGTGGGTCACCATGCGAGCATTGAAGGTGGTGAAGAGAATCAGCACTGGCAACTGATTAGGGGAACAGCTTGTACGGATCGCTGGCAACGGATTAGGAAAACGGATTGAACGGATCACGAAGGGCTCTCTTGATCTTGATTATTCTCCTGATTACCGGCTGCAGCGAATCTCTCGCACCATCGCTGACGCCGACGTTAACGCCTACGCTCGCTAACCTCCAGCGTACAGCTCCTCGACCTACCTTGACACAGACTCCTAACCCAACGCCAACCAAATGGGTTGCGCCCACCACCAAGCCCACGCCGACCCTGTCTGCGGATCAAATCGCAACCGCAACCCAACAGGCCCTTCATGATCGACTGGACAAACATTGTGATACGGGCAGACCTGCTGAAAGAATCAGGCTTTCGCCGGATAGGCAATGGGCTGTATTGGGTTGTGGGCGTGAGGCGGTAGCGCTGGTTCGCATGGACGAATCAAAAGTGTGGCGCTTATCCTCCGATAGTCTCATTGGCCCTTATTCTGAGCATTTTATTAATCTGGCTCACTGGTCGAAAGATGGCGCGTATGCCTACATCGTTGCAGAACCACACTTAGACGGATTCTGGGAGTTATTTCATCAAGGGGAGGTTCTATACCGTATCCAGCTGGAAAGCGGATATATCAGCGAAGTGTTGCCAAAAGCGACTGATGGCTACAATTTTTACGCCTATACATTCTCTCCCGATGGAGAAACCCTGGCTTATATTGTGACAGCTAAGTCGCCGGTGGTTTTGACTCTTCGCGATTTACAGACGGGAGACGAGCAAAAAATTAGGTTCGATCCCAAATACAATACGGGTGGCGGTTATGTCTGGTCGCCCGATGGGCAAAAAATGGTATTTTCTGTCGCCCAATTCGATACGACCGCTTACGACTATGTAGGAGTCTCCATTTACATGTGGATTCAAGGGGAAGCAGAAGCAATCTTGCTCGTCGAAGATTATTGGGAATTACTGATGCCCCGTGAATGGGCTGAAGAAACAAAGATCATTCTGAAGGCCTTGATTGACGAACAAGACTCCTCACAAAGTATATCATTCGAATTTAATTTGGAAACCGGCGAACTACAGCAGATTGACCGCTAAAAGGACTCACCTTTCTTCTAGCAATTGACCACGGATAGCATGTTTGCATCCTTTTTTTGTTTTAGTGTGGCTGGTACAAAGGATCTCAGCCCGTGCCGAACTGGCGGTCGCCGGCGTCGCCCAGGCCGGGCAAGATGTAGCCGCGCTGGTTGAGGCGCTCGTCAACGGCTGCCAGGTGGATGGGCACCTCGGGATGGTTTTCCTGCATCCGGGCGATGCCCTCTGGCGCCCCCAGGATGCCCACAAACTTGATCTTCTTCACCCCCCAGCGCTTCAACACGTCGACGGTAGCGACTGCCGAACCGCCGGTTGCCAGCATGGGATCCAGGATCAGGCAGGCGGAAACCGTGGGCTCCACCGGCAGCTTGTTGTAGTATTCGACCGGCTTGAGGGTGCGCTCATCGCGGTATAAGCCAATGTGCCAGACTTCGGCGGCGGGCATCAGGTTCCACACGCCCTCTACCATGCCCAGTCCAGCTCGCAATATAGGCACCAGGCCGATCTTCTCCTTTAATTCAGCTCCACTGCTGGTAGCGAGGGGCGTTTCCACCGTCTTCGGCTCGACGAGCAGGTCGGCAGTGGCTTCATATGCCAGCAGGGCGGAGATCTCCCGCACCAGCTCGCGAAATTTCTTGGGTTCCGTATCCCGATGGCGCAGCAAGGTGAGTTTATGGGCGACCAAAGGATGGGACGAGATATGAACGTTCGACATGCCAGTCCTCCGGTAAAGGTTCGGCAGGCGATGCCCTCAGGTGATTACCTGATGGGCTTTTGCATTCAATCATACTACAGCCTGACTTTTCCGGGTTATAATCGTGCCCATGGATGAGACACCCAGCCGACTGGTGACGCCTAAACCTCAGCCAGAAGACCGCCTCGAACTGGACCTGCGCCCGCGCACCCTGGGTGACTTGATCGGGCAGGAGCGGGTCAAAGAAAACCTGCAGATCTTGATCGACGCCGCCCGCCAGCGCAGCGAACCGCTCGACCACGTGCTCTTCTACGGACCGCCCGGACTGGGAAAAACCACCCTGGCGCACATCCTCGCCAACGAGATGGGCGTCAATATCAAGGTGACCTCAGGGCCGGCAATCGAGCGCCCGGGAGACCTGGCGGCAATCCTGACCAACCTGAGGGCGGCGGACGTTTTATTCGTAGACGAGGTGCACCGCCTGGGGCGGGCGATTGAGGAGATCCTCTATCCGGCGATGGAGGATTTTGCCCTGGATATCGTCATCGGCAAAGGCCCTTCGGCGCGCTCTATCCGCCTGCCACTGCCGCGCTTCACCATGATCGGCGCGACCACCCGCCTGGCGCTGATCACCGCCCCATTGCGGGCGCGTTTTGGCGCCGTCTTCCGCCTGAACTACTACGAGCTGGAGGCGATGCAAGCCATCGTTCAACGGGCGTGCGGCGTTCTCGGGGTGGAGGCCGACCTTGAAGGCGTGGATGAGATCGCCCGGCGCGGACGGGGCACGCCGCGGGTCGCCTTGCGCCTGCTGCGCAGGGTGCGCGATTACGC
>DATEDC010000105.1:0-4872 GCA_035286585.1 Anaerolineales bacterium | reverse complement strand
AGCCTTGCCGTAAAAAGAGGCGGCGTCGGTCGGCAGGGCTACGGAGGGGATGTAACCGGTGCGCAGGTAATTCTCGGCCTCCGAACGATGCTGCCTGGCTCGCTCCCAGTTAGGCTCCAGTTGCAGCACCCGGTCGAAGATTGGCAGGGCCTCCGCGTAGCGCCCGGCGTAGAATAATTTTTCGGCTACCTCCATCTGCTGCTCCGCCTGCGGGTTGTGTTCTCTGGCAGAGACCGCGCCGGGGGGGTCCATGGCGCTCTCCGGGGAGGGCTCCTGTCCGCCCTCGGCAGGGGGCTGGCCCAGGAAGGATGCCCCCTCAGCCGTTTCTTGCCCCTGGGCTGCGCCCTGCCCTTCGCCCTCACCCTGCTGGATGAGGGCAATCAGCTCCTTGCGTGAGACCTGGAGCCGGCCCCGCTCTTCGGAGGACAAAGACTGGTAAGCAGCGGAGCTGATAAATTCTTCGATCTCCAGCAATAGACTGCGCCGGTCAACCAGGTCGGCAGTATCCCGAGCGTGCAATTGCTCAATTTGGGCTAACAATTCATCGAAAAGACTCATTTATGGATGCCTTGAACCGTGATAGCGAATTGGAAGCAGCCTGGCTCAATGACTGTAATTGTGGGCAGCCTGGACCGGGGCGGGGGCTTGCTCGTAAACCTGGACCAGGTCGTGGCGCAGGTCTTTTACCTGGGCGTACCCCCCGTTGAGGAGCTGTTCCAAGATTTCTTTGAGACGAAACGGCAAACGCTCGTCGTCGTAAGTCCAATTCACCGGGTAGCTCAGCGAGGCGCTCTCGATCTCCTCGGGTTTATTTGGACCCAAGGGCAGCGCGCCGATAGCGGGTCTGCCGGTCAAGATGTGATGCAGCGCCCTGGCGCCGAACTGGACCAGGTCGAACTGCCGCTCCGAGTCCGAGATGCCCTGCGCATGCCGCTTGGCGATGTTCCAGTCGATGGTGACCACCCCATGGGAGGCAGGGTCCCAATAGAAATGGAGTATCTTGTGATCCCGGTAGGCGATATTCCTGTCGTGCGCGATCTGCAAGATATCGCATATCTGGATGCCCAACAGCAAGCCCTCGCGAAGCGGGAGAAACCAGCCACGGGTGTAGCCCACGTCACAAAATTTCACCAGGTTATACTGGTGGTCTCGCCTGACCAATGCCAGGTAAGGGAACCAGCCGCGGGCTAACTGCCCTTCTATCGGGGTCAGGAAATTCTGGACCTCCTCAGCTCCGTAGCGAATCAGCTCTCCGGATAGATGAGCGGCGGTCGCCTGGCTTTCATCGCCTGGCAGGTCCATGCCCGGCTCCAGGCGTATAAAGCCGCATTCGACCAAAGGGGTGACGCCGGGCACATCTCTAAGCAGAGACAGGATGTGGGCCTCTTCCTTGAACAAAGGCAGGGCGTACTCCAGGCGGTCCGGACGCATGATTTTTATTGCCAGCGAGGACAGCCTGCCCGCCCGGTCGCGCGCATTCCCGGCGAACACCCGGGCTGAGGAGCCGCGCGCTTCCGCCATCCAGGTATCCAAAGGCTCTCCCAGGTGCAGATCGAGATCTAAGCCCAGCCTGCCCTCAACCACTCCGGCAACTGTCTTCACCCGATCAGGCATGGTCCCATCTCTTTCCAGGCTTAAGGGGCGGCTGTGTGGCAAAGCCAGGATCTCGCGGGATTGGAACTCGTGCAGCCAGGGGATTTCACTCGTTATTTCCGGGTGTTCCATAATTAAATCCACCGCCCCGGCGCCCTTGCGCAATCGTTTGAGCGCATCCAGGATCAGGTCCAGCCACTGCGCGCCGCCCACCCGGTTGCGCAAGCCTCGCCCGGCGAGCTCGAGGGAGGTCAGAAAATCGTGAAATGGCTCGTCTTTCCCGGCTCCCTGGCGAACTTTAGACAGCCAGCGCGGGGCACCCTGCAGCGCCATGTCGGCTTGAAGCAAGCGCCGCCGGTTAGGGTCCCACAAGAGCAGGCGACGCAATCCCTGGCGGGCGGTCTCAAAATCCTTGCGATCCCAGGCGCTCAGGACGATCTCGGCTTGCGCTTTGGGCTGCGCCAGCGCTTTGTCCAACTGTGCGCGCGCATCCGGCAAGATGGCTTGAATACCCTCGATCAAGCCGTCGATTTCCGTATAGCCAATGCCTGAGTTCGGCGGCGCGGGTTCCACTTCCTTCCATTTCCTCACCACCTCTTCTTCGAATATGCGCAGCAGACCTTCACGCGCCGGTAATTCATCGGCAGTGCGAGCGTGGTTTTTATCCCCCATTTGCAAGATCGCCGTCTGAAGGGTATAAAAAACCCGGCTGACCAGGACGTCTGGGGGCAGGGTATCGTCATCCAGTTTAAGCTGCACTCTGCGGACGCCCTGGCTCAGGTCGCCCCACCAGTCTGGAAGCGGCCCATCTCGACTGCGCTCGAACAAATCCCAAAGCAGCGCAGGCCAATCATCAGCGACGCCGGCTGATAGGGCGCTGGAAATAGAATCGATTGAATTGTCGCCCTGGTCAGCGTTCTGGCGGATGGCGATCCCGGCGATATCGGCGAGCACTTCCCATTTTTCCCTTGGGGAGGTCGGCAGTAGCGCCGTCTTTGCGCACACCCGCTGAAAATCCTCCAGGTTGTTAGCCGCAGCCAGTTGCAGCGCGACCCGGGCGTGCACGTTCAGCGCGCCGGAAAAATCGGGCATCTCGCCGAGAGAGACGACCTGCCGGTGGAGCTCGTCGCTTTGCGTTAGATGGCTCAACGCTGGTCTGAGGTCGGTGTACAGCCGCGACTCTGCAGTGCGCAGGACCTTCAAGTGATTCGCCTGCTCCTTGTGTAACCACAGCAACCTTTTCTTCAGCGGCTTCACGCCGCGCGAATAGGCGCCTGCTGGGGATATATCCTGGGGCCAGGCGAGGCGTTCGTACAACTCCGGGCTGGCATCTGATAGAAATCCCCCCAATGCCAGGACGAACTGGTGGTAGTCGTCTGCTGCGGAACGCTGCCTGTCCTTGGAGGCCCCATCGACCCCCAAAAAACTCCCGTTGCCCCAGTCAATAACCGTCAGGCAGAGGCGCGCCGGGTCCCAGTACAGGTGCTCCGGTTTCACGTCATTCCAGAGCACGCCGTGCTGTTTACGCCCATCAGTCCAGACCTCTACGGAGTGGATTTTTTCCAGCAAGCTGATCACGCCCAACAACGAGCGGACCAATATCGCTTCGGGGACCACCCCGATTTCAGCCAGCCTGCGCACGAAAAAAGCATTTTCTGCCCCAGGTGGGGTGGGAATTTCATCGACCCTTCCTGAGCGGGCCAGGCGCAGGAGCGACAGCAGGTCGTAACCCCTGGCCTGTTCGATAACGATAAAGACCCCTTCGCCCACCCCGGCATCTGAGGGACTATGGTCCAGCAAAGCAGGCGTGGCGAGGCGGGTCTCTCCGCTGGGGAATGAAACGCCGCTTAACGCTCTCAGGATATTCCCTTCGGCAGCAATCTGGGAAGCCTGGCGCAACACGTCACTGGGAAAAGCGCTCCTGCGCGGGCGTTTCAGAATAGCCGTTTTGCCTTCCAAGAGCGACACGACCAGGTATACCTCGCCGGCATCCCCCTCTCCGAGCTTGTTTACCAGTTGCCACTTTTTACCCTGGCCGATGACGATATTGCCGATATCCATCTTAATATAATCTCACGGGAGGCAGTCTTTGATTCAGAGCGTCCCATATTATACCCACACATTGGGATGGCGTTGGTTTTCTTTTTTGAGGAACAGTTTTTTGCAGGCTTCGACGAGAGCCAGTATGAAGACGAAGTCCGGGAACGCTGGGGTCATACCCCTCAATACGCCAAGTCGCAGAAGAAGTGGACCAGTTCTTCTCGAGAGCAAAAATAGGCTATTAAGGCCGCAGGCGGTCGCCTGACCATCCGCATGGTCAGTCACCCGAAAGCCGCCCCAGATGACCCGGACGTGCAGGCCGCCATTGGCGAGTACCACGCCTATCTCAACAAGTATTTCTACACCTGTGATGTGAAATTCCTGCGCGCCCTGGCAGATATGTGGGTGGAGGAACCACGCTTTGCAGTCAACTACAGTGTTTTCCCCGCCCCGGCGAGAAAAAGGCGGTTAAAATAGACAGCGATGAGCAGAAAAGAAGAAATCATCGCCGGCTTGATCGCCGCCAGGGGTAAAATCCTGGAGGTTGCCGAGGCGCTGCCGGCGAATAAGCGGGACGAAGTCTTCCTGGGGGTCTGGTCGCTCAAGGACCTGCTCGCCCACCTGGTCGGCTGGGATTACACCAATATCGAAGCCGTGGAGGACATCCGCAGGGGTGGAGCTCCCGCCGTGTTCCAGCACTGGGACCCGGATTGGGTCGCTTACAATGCCCGCCTGGTGGCTGAGCATAAGCGCGAAGATTTCGCCGAGCTGCTGGGCGCCATGCGGCAATCGCAACAGACGCTGATCGATTTCATCCGCACGGTCCCCAGTGATGATATCGAAAAGGACTTCGGCATCCGCTCGCCGAAGGGGAAGAATATCACCGTCGAGTGGTTTTTACAGTTCGAGATCGACGACGAGGGCCGGCATTACCGGCAAATACAAGACTGGCTGCAAGGCTAACGGGGCATCACCCGCAGCGCCCAGACGTCCATCGGCTCGCTCTTGCCTTTCAGCTCGAGGGTGCGCTTTTCCAGGCTGGAGGTATCCACCCCTGCTTTTCGAGCCGCAGGCTCGCTGAGCAATAACTCCCCGCTGGCGGCCTGGGAACCCAGCCGGGCGGCGACGTTGACCGCGTCCCCCAGGGCGGTCAATTCGACCAAGCCATCCGCAGAACTGACCGCGCCGTAATACGCCCTGCCGGTGTGCACGCCGACGCCCACCGGCGCCCAGGGGCCG
>DATEDC010000104.1:0-12561 GCA_035286585.1 Anaerolineales bacterium | reverse complement strand
AGGGAGGGTTTACCCTCGCGCACGGCGTATCCCAGTTCTTCATGCAGCATTTTGAGCAGGCGCGGCCAATCTTTTTGCATGGATAAGCTCTCCGGGAGTGAATTATAAATCGAATACATAGGTTATCAAAAATGAAAACCTTGGATTTGCCCGGTAATCCGCGTCTTGGGGGATAATTGAAAAATTGGCAATCTGCAATCCCAGAAGGGCTTTCGAGTGTAAAATACACTGATTCCCAAATCCGTGGAGAAAAAAAATGTCGATCCAAGGCGAGACGATAGGCCCGGCACTGCTGGCTTCCCAATCCATCGCAAAACAGAATTTATTGGTCAGGTGGGGCCCGTTATTCCTGATCAGCGCGCTGAGCCTTTTTCTGGAGCTGGCTGTCATCCGCTGGATAGCGGGCGAAGTCAGGCTGTTCGCGTATTTCAAGAACCTGCCCCTCCTGGCAGCTTTTCTGGGCCTTTCCATTGGGTTCAGCCTGGTAGGCAAAGGGCGGGATTACAGTTCTGCCTTTGCGCTCTTATTGGCGATTTTTGTAATTCTGGTGATCGCCTTCAACAAGATCACCTCTACGAAGCATATCGTTTACCCGGGGAGTCAGGATGAATTTTTCTGGTTTCCTGCCCAACTATCGAGCTGGCTTTCATTGATTATATTTCTCGGCACGGTCATCGTTTTTTTCTTGTTCATCGTGTTTTTATTCATCCCCTTGGGGCAGCTCATTGGCAAGGAAATGGCACGGCATCAGCCCGTGCCCGCCTATGTTGTCAATATCCTGGCCAGCCTGATCGGCGTTTGGGCATTCACGCTGGTTTCTTACCTGCGCACCCCCCCACTCTTGTGGTTTGGGTTGTTCGTGATCGGGTATCTACTATATAAACAACCGGGGGTGAAAAATAACCGTTTTAACTTATTGTTGCTGGTTTTACCATTAGCCGCGATCCAATTATCCGGCAGCCAGGCTACCTGGTCGCCATACAATCGCTTAAGCCTTTCAGAATTAGAGATTGAGGGGAGAGATGGAGAATCGTGGCAAGTTGGGTACCATTTGAACGTCCAGCAAGTTTTTTACCAATCCGCTCTCAATCTATCCGAGGATTTTATTCGCCAGGTCAACCTTCCGGAGCTGGATACCATCGCCTACGAATACAACTTACCCTACCAATTTGTCAGCCCAGGCAGTAAAGTGCTGATCGTCGGGGCTGGAATGGGTAATGACGTCGCCGCGGCGATCCGCAATCATATGGGCTCTGTGGAGGCTGTAGATATTGACGCATCGATCCTGGATTTCGGTGAGCGCTATCATCCGGAAAAACCATACGAGGATGCTCGCGTCCATGTCGTCGTGGATGACGCCCGCTCGTATTTCAACAAAAGCAATGAGAAATTCGACCTGATCGTTTTTGGGCTGCTCGACTCGCACACCTTGCTCTCGAGCATGTCCAGCGTCCGCCTGGATTCTTTTGTTTACACCCTCCAGAGTTTCGAACAGGTCGAAGGCCTATTGAAAGAAGATGGGATCGTGTCTCTTACCTTCGCAGCGAAGGAGAAGTGGATGGAGGAGAGGCTCGGGCGGATGATGGCGTCCGTGTTTGGCGCCGAGAGACTCTATTTTTATGCAGCGGAGTTAGGCCTGACCTTCGTTGCTGGCCCTCTCAGCGAGGAACAGGTTTCACAATCCGGGCTCTCACCCTGGCGGCCTGACCCAGGCTACGACCAAGTACCGTTGGCTTCCGATGACTGGCCGTATCTGTACATGCGCGGCAGGAAAGTCCCCCCTGCCTACTGGCAAGCTCTCCTGTTGATCGGTTTGCTCTGCCTGGCGTTGATATCGCGCTCCTTCCCGGAGGCTTTGCGCCCAAACTGGCATTTCTGGCTGTTGGGGGCTGCTTTCCTGCTGATCGAATTCAAAGCCATTACCGAGCTGGCTTTGCTCTTTGGGACGACCTGGCTGGTGAACGCACTGGCAATCTCCGGCGTGTTGGTTATGGCCTTGCTGGCAAACCTGCTCGTCTTGCGAACTAAAAGGATCAACCTGCGAGCGATCTATATTTTGCTCTTTCTCAGCCTGCTGGTAAGCCTGTTCTTCCCTTTGAGTCGTTTAGCGGGACTATCCCCTGCGCTGCGCGGGGCCACCAGCACCTTTTTACTCACCATGCCGTTATTTTTTGCCGGGATTATCTTCTCTGAATCCTTGCGCCGCTTTGGCGAAACCTCCAAGCCGCTGGCATCCAACTTTAGCGGCTCGGTCGTTGGAGGGGCGTTGGAGTACGCTTCCATCTGGTGGGGCATAAAGAGCCTGTATTTGCTGGCTATCGGCCTGTACTTTGGAGCTATGCTCGCCAGCCGCTGGCATAAGAGATGAGTGACGCCGGTGAGTAGCTCACCTTAATCGTTAATAAGTTGCAATTTCCCAGGGTGCCTGTTTTCTGGTAAGATTGCCTCCGGATCACTGGTGGCCGGATGGTAAATTTACGCTATTCTCTATTTTATTGGTTGTCCCTTGGTTGCCTGCTTCTATCCTCTTGCGCCCCCCAGGTAATCGGGGCTATGCCGGCCGGAAGCACACCGGTTGCTCAGGTATCTTTAGACGTACCAGACAACCAGGCACAATTCCCGACAGCTACGCCGATTCCAACCCTGCCATCATCCCCGACAGCCACCAGCAACCCTACAGTCACGCCGACGCCCACGCTGCATCCGATGCATATCCTGGCGCTGCGCCAGACCCCCTACCCGGGCAGCGAGATCCTCATCGAAAACGAACTGGAACGGGGAGCTAATTACCGGCGTTACTACGCTTCTTACCTATCCGACGGTTTGAAGATCTATGGTCTGCTCACTATACCCAACGGTGAACAGCCCCCGAGCGGCTGGCCGGCCATCGTCTTCAATCACGGCTATATCCCCCCAAACCAATACCGCACCACGGAGCGCTACATCGCCTACGTGGATTGGTTGGCTCGCAGCGGCTACATCGTATTCCGGATTGACTACCGCGGTCACGACCGCTCGGAAGGCGAGCCGCGCGGCGCTTATGGGGATACTGGCTATGCCGCGGATGTGCTCAACGCCGTAGCTGCGCTGCAGCGCTTCCCGCAGGCGGACCCCAAGCGGATTGGCATGTGGGGGCATTCGATGGGCGGTTATCTGACCTTGCGTGCGATGGTGATCTCGCCTGACATTCGCGCCGGGGTAATATGGGCCGGTGTGGTGGCCTCCTACCCAGACCTGCTCACCCGCTGGCGGCGTCGCGCAGGGCCAACGCCCACGCCTCCCGCCGCGTCAGCCCGGCGCTGGCGCCTGGATTGGACCAGCCTGTATGGCTTGCCGGAGGAGAACCCCGATTTCTGGAATGGCATATCGGCTAACACGTACCTGGCTGATCTATCTGGACCGCTGCAATTGCATCACGGCACAGCGGATGAAAGCGTGCCGCTTGAATTCTCCGAGATCCTTTACCAGCAGTTGCAGGAGGCGGGAAAGCTGACCGAGTTTTACTCCTACCCGGGCGATAATCACAATTTGTCCCAATATTTCAGCCTGGCAATGACCCGCACGATCGAGTTCTTCAATCAACACCTGAAGAACGCACCTTGATAGCACGCGGACGAGCACAAAGTTGAGAGTTGTGACCTGGTCAAAAAAGTGCTATGATCAGATAAGCTAGTTATAAACCGCAGTCATCGCAAAACTGATCTTTAGAGGAGAATTATCATGAGCGCTACAGCTAATATCCCCGGTCAGCGCCTGGACCTGCCTGATGCCCCGGTGGCTGAGAGCGGGCGGGGGGTTACCGGCATGGAATACCGCATCATTGGCAGCACCTTGCAGGCAGTTATTCTCGAGCTGGACCCAGGAGAAACCGTCTACTCCGAAAGTGGCGGCATGGCCTGGATGAGCGGCAATATAGAGATGAAAACCAGCGGCCGCGGCGGCGGGCTGGGCGGCGCCTTGAAGCGCGCCGTGAGCGGGGAATCGCTTTTCCTGGTTGAATATACCAGCCAGGGCAGCAAAGGCCTGGTGGCATTCGCCTCCGATTTCCCCGGCAAGATCATCCCTTTGAACCTGGGCAATGGCCAGCAGATGATCTGCCAGAAAACCGCCTTTCTATGCGCCGAGAAGACCGTCGGGCTGGACATCCATTTCCGCAAACGGCTGGGCGCGGGCTTATTCGGCGGGGAGGGGTTCATCTTGCAGAAGCTCACCGGTCCAGGCGTGGCGTTTGTCTGCCTGGATGGCGAGATCATGGAATATACCCTGGGCTCAAACCAGGTTTTGAAGGTTGACACCGGCCATATTGCCATGTACGAACCCACGGTTTCATTCGATGTGGAAACGGTCAAGGGCTTCACCAACATCATGTTTGGCGGCGAAGGACTGTTCCTGGCGACCCTAAAAGGTCCTGGGCGCATCTGGCTGCAGACCATGCCCACCAGCAACCTGGCAAAGGCCATCCTGCCTCACCTGCCGAGCAAGTCCAGCAGCTAACCAGCCAGGTGAATGTCGCCCATGAGAGGCGGCGAGAACCTCCTTTGGATGTGCAGATTTATCCGGAATAAGCTGCGGTAAGCAGAACGCGGGTGGCGTTCAGCCTTTCGAGAGCGGCGCGAGCAACACGGTGCAGCAGCATGATCTCCAGTTATTGTGATACAATCCACCTGTAGCAATTTTTAATGAGCTTGGTCAAAATCACTATAACCTGACGAACGACTCTGCGCGCAGGGGGATTTATTAATCCCGCCCCCCAATCCAATTAAGGTGTGTTTAAGTCTTATCCAAAATACGACTCATTCTAGACCCCTCATACGTTAAGATTAGCGAGGAGTACAGCCAGACGAGTAGCAATGACGATTGAAGCTGTCAACCCCGAAGTGATAGCCCGGGCGAAAAACGGCGATTCCGAGGTGATCGGCGAGCTATACGAACGCTACAACCTGGATATTTTTCGCTATCTTTACTACCGGCTCGGGGATAAGCATGCCTCCGAAGACTTGACCTCTGAGGTATTTATCCGCATGATTCGCTCCCTGCGTGGCTATCGCTCCCAAAATGTACCCTTTGACGCCTGGCTGTTTCAGATCGCCCGCAATCTGGCGGTCGATCACCTGCGCAAAATGAACGTGCGCAATCACGTATCATTGGAGGAGGAAATGATCGCTGAGACAGTGGATGTGGACGGCACCGTCGAGCGTAAATTGACCAGCGATAAGCTGGTCAGGGCGCTGAACAGGCTGAGCGAAGACCAGCGTGATGTTTTGGTCCTGCGCTTCGTCAATGGTATGCGCCTGGAGCAGGTCGCTCAAACGCTGAATAAAAGCGTTGATTCGATCAAAGGCCTGCAAAGGCGCGGCTTACTCGCCCTGCGCGAGATCTTAACCGAGTGGGAGGTTTACTATGTCTGAAATGGATGATCTTTTGCAAAACCGGCTTGAAGCTCTGGAAAACGGCAAACCGCTGAAAGCCGTAGTGGATGAACTTCCGGGAGAGGCGTCCGGGTTGACGGATTTGATCTATCTGGCCAGCGCCGTGCGTGGCTTGCCGCACCCACATCCCAGCCTGCAAGGCAAGCTGATCCAGCGCCGGCGCCAACCAGGCCGTTCCCGCCCAGCCAGTCCGCTTTGGCGCTTCAACTGGGCGCAACCTCGCCCGGCTCTCCTTCTCTCCGGAGGCCTGCTCGCCGCCATGGTCGTGGTGGTACTGTTTGCCTCTCTGGTTGGAGTTGGCGTGTGGTTAGCCGGACCACGCAGCGCTCAGGCAGCCACCTTGATGTCGATCAGCGGCCCGGTGGAAGTCGCTTCCAGCGCTACGGCAGCCGATTGGCGCCTGGCGAGCGACGGCTTCCGGGTGGTGGAAGGCCAGCGCATCCGCACCGGGGCGGGCGGCAGCGCCACGCTTGTGTTTTATGAAGGCACGCGCGCTCTCCTGGGTTCCTACACCGATGTCACCTTGCGCCAGCTCCAGGGCGGTTGGGATCGGAGTCTGCGGGTAGTGCTGGACCAGCGCATGGGCGAAACCGTCCACAGCGTGGTTCCTTTACGCGGGGACGGCAGCCTCTACTATGTCAATACGCCCTCCGGCACCGCCAGCGTGCACGGGACCACTTTCCGTGTGGATGTAGACCCAGCAGGCCACTCGCGCTTCATCGTGAACAAGGGCAAGGTGCGCGTCAACTCCCAGGGTTCCGAGGTCTGGCTGCTCGCCGGTCAAATCACTGCCGTTGAACCTGGCCTAGCTGCCCTGGATGCAGATTATCAATACGAGCTGAAAGGCGTGATCAACGATACGGATCCATGGGAGGTGAATGGGGTGTATTTCGATCTGGCTGATGGCGTTGTCATCGAAGGCGACCTGGAAGGTGGAGATTTTGTTGAGGTCGAGGGTCACGTGTTCGCGGGAGGCGTTTTTGAAGCTTACCATATCGAGGAGAAGACATCTGCTGGCGAGCTAAAATCATCCTTCACGGGCGTGCTCGAAACGATGAGCCCCGATCCCTGGGTCGTAAGCGGCCGAACCCTCTCGGTGGTCGCGGGAGTCACCGAGCTGGACGATGAGCTGGCAGTATACGACCCGGTGGATGTGACTTTCGAGGTTCTGCCGGATGGCACCTGGCTGGCGCTGAAGATCGAAACGCTGGCCGATGAGCCTGCGGCGGAGCCGGAGCCCATCCCTGGGCCTGCCTTGACCCTGGCGAAAAGCGCCAGCCCCACGGAATACAGCGCGGTAGGCGAGTTGATCAGCTACAGTTTCGTGATCAGCAACACCGGCGATACGGTGCTCTCCGGCCCCTTCGCTGTCATTGATGATAAGGCTGCCGATGAAGCATGCCCGGCGGAGCCGGTCAGCCTGGCCCCGGGCGAGGATCTAACCTGCACCGCCAGCTATACCACCACCGCGGCGGATATCCTGGCTGGCTCGGTCACCAATTCCGCCTACGCCACTGCAGATAACAGCGGCAGCCCTGTAACCTCCAACACGGACAGCGCAACGGTGCTTTTCGTCGCTGGAGAGACGGCGCTTGACCTCGAGAAGAGCGCCAGCCCGAGCGAATATGACGCGATCGGGGACGTGATCTCTTACAGCTATACAGTTACGAATACCGGAACGACTGACATCGCCGGACCATTCACGGTCAGCGACGACAAGGTCGCGGCCGTGGATTGCACCTCGGCGCCTGCCAGCCTGACCCCAGGAGCGTCTTTCACCTGCGCCAGAAGCTATACCATCAGCGCGGCTGACCTGGTTGCCGGTTCGGTCACCAACGTGGCCGTTGCAGCTGGAGCTGCTGTGACTTCCAACACCGACAGCGCGACGGTTACTTCCCTGGTCGAGCCCGCGCAGCTTACCCTGGACAAGAGCGCCAGCCCAAGCGAATATGCCGCCCTCGGCGACGTGATCAATTACACCTACACAATCATGAATAGCGGAGGAGTGGAAATCGCTGGGCCGTTCCCCGTCACCGACGACAAGATCGCGACCTTGGATTGCAGCTCCGCGCCTGCCAGCTTGCTGCCTGGGGAATCTTTCACCTGCACTGCCAGCTATACCATCACTGCGGCCGATCTGGTTGCCGGTTCGATCACTAATGTGGCGCAAGCCAGCGGGCAGGTTGATGGCGTCACGGTGACCTCCAACAGCGACAGCGAGACGGTGACCTCCAGCCCTGTGACGGACTGCACCGGCAACGAAACCCACCCCAAGGGTCAGATGCTGGCGGATGAGCATGGCGTGACCTACGAGGAGATCATGGGCTGGTTCTGCCAGCGCTTTGGCTTCGGCGAGATCGACCTGGCTTACAGCCTGGCAGAGGCTTATGCGGCTCAAGGCATAACCGCAGCGCAGCTCTTCGATATGCGCCACTCCGGCCTGGGCTGGGGCCAGATCAAGAACTGGCTCAAGTCGCTTCCCGAAGCTACCACGGAGGAACCTGCCGAGACTGAGTCCGCCTCTGAGCCACCTGGCAGGTCGAATAACCCCAATAATGAGCCGCCTGGCAGGTCAAATAAGCCCAACGAGCCGCCAGGCAGGTCAAATAATTCGAATAATAATCCGCCCGGTCGGTCCAACGGGTCCAATCGGAACCAATCCGGGCAGAACCTGTCCGCTCGCTATGGCGTTCCGTACGATGTCATCATGGGCTGGTACAACCGCGGCCACAGCTTTGCAGATATCGACCAGGCCTACAGCCTCAGCCAGACTTACGCGGCGCCCGTAGCCGAGATCTTCGCCATGCGCGCCGCGGGCCAGAACTGGGGCCAGATCCGCCAGGAGCTGAGGGACAAGGGCTCCAGAAAACCATAAACCTGCGGGTATATCAAAACCAATCACAACCTGCGCCTGGCCGTTTCTCAGCCGGGCGCAGTTTCGTGAGCCTGGTTTTAGTTACGCCAGAAAAATCCCCGCCACGTGCGGGGGCGTTTATTGAAAATCATGACGCTAAGAAGAGACGAAAGATAAAACGCGCCCCAATTCTAACGAGGCGAGAGCGGAACATAGCCTGTGCCTTGGTATAATAAAGGTTTAGCACTTAACGAATGAGGCCTGACGGGTTTGCTCACATATGTGGTCTGAAATCATGTACATCACCGATAGCAACGCGATCATCCTGTCAATTTTTCAAAAACCCGTCAGATCTGGTAAATAATAAAACATCTGTGCTATAATATCGATCCAGCTATACCGTCCAAAGCAGATCGAGCCAGAAGGTTGTCATATGTCTCAGAACGTTATCCGTGTGGTGGGGGCGCGCGTCCATAATCTCAAGAATATCACCGTAGAGATTCCGCGCGACAGGCTGGTGGTGATCACCGGCCTGTCTGGCTCGGGCAAATCCTCCCTGGCGTTTGACACCATCTTCGCCGAGGGTCAGAGGCGTTACGTCGAATCGCTCTCCGCCTACGCGCGCCAGTTCCTCGGCCAGATGGACAAGCCCGACGTGGATTACATCGAAGGCCTTTCCCCGGCGGTCTCGATCGACCAGAAAGGCGCCTCGCACAACCCGCGCTCCACGGTGGGCACCGTCACCGAGGTTTATGACTACCTGCGCCTGCTGTACGCCCGGGCGGGCATCCCTCACTGCCCGGAGTGCGGTCGCCAGGTGGCTCGCCAGTCGGCGCAGGAGATCGTGGATGCGGTCGAGTCCCTGCCGGCTGATTCGCGCCTGCTGGTCCTCTCCCCACTGGTGCGCGGCCGTAAAGGCACCCACCAGGCTGTGCTGGACGAAATCCGCAAGTCCGGCTTCGTGCGCGCCCGCGTCGATGGTCAGGTCTACGAGCTGGATGAAGACATCCAGATGGACCGCTACAAGATGCACACCATCGAAGCGGTGGTGGACCGCCTGGTCTTGCGCCGGGCGGAAGACCAGATGGAAGCCCAGGCGTTTCGCTCGCGTTTGACCGATTCCGTCGAGACCGCCCTGAAATTCGGGGATGGCTACCTGGTGATCCAGGACGTGACTGATCCCGACCATCCAGCGGACCTGCACTTTTCTGAGCATTTAGCCTGCCCGGAGCACGGCTCGGTCCTGCCCGAGATCGAGCCGCGCACCTTTTCATTCAACACGCCCCACGGCGCCTGCCCCGACTGCCAGGGGTTGGGCGGCAAGCTGGAGATCGATCCCGAATTGCTCATCCCCGACCCGCAGCTCTCGCTGAACGAGGGCGCCATCGCGGTCTCCGAGTGGAGCGGTCCGCGCGAGGAGGGCGGCTATTACTGGCAGACCCTGGAAGCCGCCGCCCGCGAGTACGGCATCGACCTGGACGCCCCGGTAAACACCCTGCCAAAAGAAAAATTGGATATCGTCCTGTATGGCACCAATGGTAAAGAGGTCACCGTGCACTACCGCAACCGCGATGGACGGCGGGCAACTTTCAACGCGCCCTTCGAAGGCGTGATCGGCAACCTGCAGCGCCGCTACAGCGAAACCAATTCCGAGTACATGCGGGACAAGATCTCCGAGTTCATGAGCGAGCGCATCTGTCCCACCTGCAACGGGGCGCGCCTGCGCCGGGAAGCCCTGGCAGTCACCGTGGACGAGGTGGACATCGTCACCGTCACCCAATGGCCCGTGCTGCGCACGCTGGAATGGGTGCAGCGGTTGAGAGATCCGGAAACGCCTTTGAGCGCTCGCCAGCAGGCGATTGCTGAGCGCATCTTGAAGGAAATCAGCGCCCGGCTGGGTTTTCTGGTGGACGTGGGCCTGGATTACCTTACCCTGCAGCGCTCGGCGGCTTCGCTCTCTGGGGGTGAAGCCCAGCGCATCCGTCTGGCGACCCAGATCGGCTCGCGCCTGATGGGCGTGCTCTACGTGCTGGACGAGCCATCCATCGGCCTGCACCCGCGCGACAACAACCGCCTGCTGAACACCCTCAAGGGCCTGCGCGACCTGGGAAACACCGTGCTGGTGGTGGAGCACGATGAGGAAACCATCCGCACTGCCGATTGGGTGCTCGATCTTGGCCCGCTGGCGGGCGAGCACGGCGGCGAGGTGGTTGCCGAAGGCACGCTGGAAGTGATCTTAAACCACGAGCGCTCGCTCACCGGGGCTTACCTCACCGGGCGCCTGCGCGTGCCGATCCCGGATAAGCGGCGCACCGGCAACGGCAAATCGATCCGCGTCACCGGGGCGCGCCAGAACAACCTCAAGGATATCGACGTGCGCATCCCTTTGGGCAGGCTGGTCTGCATCACCGGGGTTTCCGGGTCGGGTAAATCCACCTTGATGGTGGAGATCCTATACAAGGCGCTGGCCCGCCAGTTGCACGGCTCGCGCAGCCTGCCCGGAAGCCACGACTCGATTGAGGGCCTGGAGCACGTCGACAAGGTCATCAATATCGACCAGTCCCCCATCGGGCGCACGCCGCGCTCCAACCCGGGCACTTATACCAGCCTGTTCGACCACATCCGCGCTCTGTTCGCCGAGCTGCCTGAGAGTAAAATCCGCGGCTACAAGCCGGGGCGGTTCTCGTTCAACGTCCACGGCGGGCGCTGCGAGGCCTGCCAGGGGCAGGGCCAGTTGCGCATCGAGATGCAGTTTATGCCCGATGTTTACGTCCCCTGCGATGTGTGCCACGGGGCGCGCTTTAACCGCGAGACGCTCCAGGTGCGCTTCAAAGAGTACAACATCGCTGAGGTGCTGGACATGACCGTTGACCACGCCCTGGAGACCTTCGAAGCCTTTCCTTCGATGGTCAGCCGCTTGCAGACCTTGCAGGACGTCGGCCTGGGGTATATCCGCGTCGGGCAGCCAGCGCCCACGCTTTCGGGCGGCGAGGCCCAACGGGTTAAGCTGGCTCGCGAGCTCTCCAAGCGCTCCACCGGGCGCACGCTGTACGTGTTAGACGAACCCTCGGTGGGCTTGCACGCCGCCGATGTCCACAAGCTGATCGAGGTGCTGCAGCGCCTGGTGGATGCCGGCAACAGCGTGCTGATCATCGAACATAACCTGGATATCATCAAGGTGGCGGATTACATCATCGACCTGGGGCCCGAAGGCGGCGACCGCGGTGGGTGGGTGGTGGCGGAAGGCACACCCGAGGAAGTTTGCGCCCGAGATGATTCATACACCGGGCGCTATCTGCGCCCGTTTATCTGCGCGGTAGATGGAGGGCGCTCAGCGCAGCCAGCTCAGCAGGGTGTTCACCACTCCGGCTGAACCCATGCACAGCATGGAGGCGCCCACCAGCAGTAAGAAAACGATCGTCCCGATTCTGGTCCTGCCGCTGACGGCTGGCGGGGCTTTGACCGGGGCGCCACCTGCCAGGGGGGAGATGACCAGCGGCTGGCTCTCCGTGGAGACCAGCTCGAGCTTCTGGCGCACCTGTCCGGTCACGCTGACTACCTGACCGCCGCGCAGCTCCCATATCCTGTGGCGTAAACCCTTTCCCCAGGCGGCGTTTTTGGGGCGCCCCAGGATCTGCAAAGCCTGTTCGGCTTGCCGGGTGGAGGCATAGTATCCCTCACCGAGCCGGGTTTTATCCAGTTTATCGGCCGCCACCCAAACCAAGCCGCGCGCTTCGCGCAGCCAGAAAGGTGTGGTTCTCAGTTCATCGAAGCGCGTTTTCCAGCCCTTCTCCGGATCGTGCTCCTCGATCAGCAGACGCAGCGCCGCCAGCGGTCTGTTCGTCTCCTTGTCCAACGGTTTAGGCACCTCGGCGATCACGCCCTTGATCAGCACCAGACCTCTTTGCGGGGTCAGCTCGTGGATGGAGAGCAGCTCGCTGACCGGGGTGGGCTTGCTCAAGCGGTTGTACGCCTGGTATACGCCAGCGCCGATCAGCAGGGCGCCTGCCACGCTCGCCAGGAAACCGAGAACGAGCGAACCCAGGCCGTATCCGGGGGCGGCCGGCGGCGGTTGCGCCACTATCCGGCCTTTCAGCTTGTCTTCCAGGAACCTGAGAATCGAATCGGCCAGGCTGGGCTCATTGATAAACAGCATGGTTCCGTGCAGCGACCCCTCCATCTCTTTCAGCGCCGCCTCTCCCTGAGCCATCTTAGCAAGCTCCGCTGCCCCATTTTGGGCAATCGGGTCGGCTTTACTGCCGTTCAGCATGATCGGGC
>DATEDC010000103.1:0-10836 GCA_035286585.1 Anaerolineales bacterium | reverse complement strand
GGCCCGAGCTGGTCACTGGCCAAAGCGTACGCCAGCCGATAAAATGGCTGATTGCGGCTGTGATCCAGGAACAGGATGTGGAAAACGCCCTCAGCGCCCTCGCCAAGCTGGGCGTTTCGGTCACCAGTCTGCCCAGCAGCGGCGGATTCTTAAGGCAGCGCAACACCACGCTGCTCATCGGCCTGGCGGATGGACAGGAAGAGACCACCCTAAAAGCCATTCAGCGGAGTTGCAGCCAGCGCGTTGAGTATCTGAGCGAGCCCATCCTTGGCTTTCCTAACGGGCTTTCCGCGCCCATCCCCATAACCGTTGGCGGGGCCACGATTTTCGCCTTTGAGGTTGAGCGTTCCGAGATCTTCTAGCAGGATCGTACACCCTTTATTGATAGATCTGTCATTGCGTAGCGGCGTTCTTTGCCGCTGTGGCAATCTCATCCTTTTGCGTAGCCCACGTAGTGCGAGAAGCTTATGGTCAGGGCTTCCTCATACAGGCAGTGGCCTTCACTGAAGCGGCCAGATCACCGGCATCAGCACTAACATGACCACCAAGATCACGACCATGAGCGGCCCACCCAGCTTGAAATAGTCTCCAAATCGATAGCCACCCGGTCCCATGATCAAGGCATTTGCTGGGTGTCCAACCGGGCTCAGAAAGGCAGCCGAAGCCCCAACCGCCACCGCCATGACAAACGCGAACGGAGAATAACCCAGCTCTAATGCGGTGTTGATCGCGATGGGAGCGACCAACACCGTCACCACGACATTTGGCATAAACAGAGAAGCCAGGCTGGTCATGACGAGCAGCCCTGCTAGCAAGAGATGTGGCCCTCCCGCCCCGATCAGGCTCACCAATCTTTCAGCCATCCAGTTTGCCGTCCCACTGCTCTGCATAGCGAGGCCAAGTGGAAGCATCCCGGCAATTAGAAACACCACCCGCCATTGGATAAACCGGTAAGCCTCTTCCATATTCAGGCTGCCATACAGGATCATTATCGTTGCGCCCACCAACGCCGCAACCGCGATGGAGGTCAGGCCGAAGGCATTCGAAAGCACCACGAGCGCCATCAGGAAAGCCGTCAGGGGAGCTTTTTGATATACCGGCTCCTCCTGGACTTCTTCAGCCAAAAGAAGGAAATCTGGCTCACTCGCCAGCAGCTTGAGCTTATCTCTTGGCCCATACAGCAGGAGCGCATCCCCAAAATGCAGCGCCATCTCAGCCAGCTTCCAACGATATGGCCTGCCCTCCCGCCAGATCGCCAGGACACTCAGGCCGTACTTCTCTCGGAAATAGATCTCTCTCAGGGTTTTGCCTGCCAGGGTTGTAAATGGAGATAAAACTGCTTCGAGCAACCCGTGTCTCTCGGATTCCAAACCTTCCAGGTCCAGGTTGGCTGGGGGCTCGATTTCCAGCTCCTGCAAAGCCCGCAGTAAAAGCAAATCTTTTAACTCTCCCTCCACCACCAGTATATCCCCGGCCTCCACCCGTTCTTCAGGACCTGGCATCGAGATCCTCCGGTCCTGGCGGACGATCGAGAGTACATTCAAGCCATACGCTTCGCCCAGGCGACTTTCAATCAGTGTCTGCCCTACCAGCACCGAGCCAGCCGGGATGCTGATCGCGAACAGGTGGTCATCCAAACGGTAAAGCTCGCTCGCCAGTCGCTCGCTGATGGTCAGCGCTTCTGACTGCGCCAGTTTTTCGATCTGTTCTCGAGAGGCCTGCACTACCAACAGGTCGCCTTCCCTGAGCAAGATGTGCTGGAGATCATCCATTAAAGGCGCCCCTGCGCGCCAGATCGCCAGAGCATTGGCTCCAAATTTGCGCCTGAAATCGCTCTGGCTCAATGTCTTTCCCAGCAACTCCGAGTCGGTCGCTAACTCAAGGGTCGCAATTTGAATATCCGTCGAGACCAGGTATTCAGCGCCCAATCTTTCATCCTGGACATACAAGGGTTGGTGATTGCGCAACTCATCCAGGGCATCCAACCGCCCAGCAACAAGCAGCCGGTCGTCAGCCAGGAGGACAAAATCAGGTCCTGGGGCGAAGTGGGTTGCGCCATTGCGGATGATTCCAATTACATTCAGGCTCAGGATCGCCCCCAGGCGCGATTTTTCCAGGCTTTTCCCTGCCAGGGTGGAGTCGGCTGGCAGGTGGAGGGTGAAAAGCCGTTCTTCCATGGCGTATATCCCGCCTTTTAAACCCCTGCGCTCAGGGCTGTATTCGCGCGAGATATCTGTGGTGGGCAGCAAGCGCCGACCTACCAGAGCAACGAATGCCGTTCCTACGACCAGGATCGTCAACCCCAGGGGAGCGAAATCGAAGAATTGGAACGGTCTGAGGTTGAATTCTCGCAGGGCATTGTTCACCAGGATATTCGGAGAGGTGCCGATCAGCGTGGTCATCCCTCCCATCAGGCAGCCAAAAGCGAGTGGCATGAGCAGTTTGGAGGGCGGTCGACCTGTCCGCCGGGCGATATCCATCACGACCGGGAGCAACAGCGCAGCCACGCCAATATTATTCATGATCGACGACATCAGACCAGCCGAGATCATGATGACCGCGATCAGCCTCACTTCACCTTTCCCTGCCAGCCGCAGCACCTGCCTGCCGATGATATTGGCTACCCCGGTTCGATACAATCCCCCACTCAGGATAAACACCGCCCAAACGGTAACCACTGCCGGGTTGCTGAAGCCCGATAGCGCCTCGCCCGGCGAAACCAACCCGCTGATCGCCAGCAACCCGATCACAATCAAGGCCACCACGTCCACCCGGACGATCTCAGTTACAAAGAGAATGACTGCCACACTCAAAATGCCAAGGGTGAGCGCAATAGAGTTGTCCAAACCGCCTCCTTTCTCCCGAATTATTATAAACAATTAAATTTTCTGGGCATCTCCTAAGGCAGAAAAACCGGAAATGGAGATGTCAAGGTGTAAAGCACCTAAACATCCCCATTTCCGGGATTTACTGCAGCGTAGTGAGGTTCAGTTTTTGTTCTTCGTTCCGTTTCCGCTGCCCGTCTCTCCGAATATTGTTCGTACCAGCTCATCGATCCCGAACGGGCGGATCACGTTCCAACCGCCTCCCCCGGGCAGGCGGAGCAACCCCAGGTTTCCAGATGGCGAGAAAGCGACCAGCATGGCGTCTAAAGACATCTCCCTCAGGGCTTCAAAATCAGGCTGGCCCTCCTTATCCACTGAGAGCACAGCCACATCGATCGAACTCCAATCGAGAGCGGGATCTACCGGGTGATATCTGACCAGGTTGACCTCTCCGAGCTTTTGGAGGAGCTGTCCAAAGAGATCAGCATAGAGATGTGGTTTATAGTCAATCAAGACACTCAGAGCTGCCATCTTGCGCATCCTTTTTGTTCGCTACGTGGTTCACCTCAATAAAGGAGAATCCTACTCACCAGATTCCAGGTCCTGCTGCGATGGAATATTAATCAGGCCTTGATTGAGAGCAAAAGTCACCGCCTCAAGCCGTGAATGCACCCCCAGCTTGGCCATCATGTTGCGAATATGCGTGCGCACCGTCAGTGGGGTGATATTGAGTTCAACGGCAATCTCGTCGCCCGATTTTCCCCTTGCCAGGCTGGCCAGGATTTCGTGCTCACGCGGCGTCAGCCGCTCCAGGAGCTGTTCATTCCTTTCGAATATCATCCGCTCCCGCCCAAACCGCCTGAGCAGCCTGACGAGCAGCTCGGAAGGCATCACAATCTCGCCCTGGGCCACCTTTTCTATGCTGGCGAGCAATTCCGGCAAAGTGCATCCCTTGGTGATAAAACCTTCTACCCCCATTTCAACCGCCCGCATAAGGACGGATTCGTCGGGCTTACCGGTCAAAACGACCACCTTGGTCTCAAGACCAGCCTGCCTCAGCTTCGGGATCAAATCCAGCCCATCCCCATCCTCCAGAGCGACATCCAGCAGCAAGACATCAGGTTTTGTGGAGGCCACTAACGCCAAACCGCCTGCCAGACTGTCCGCGCTGCCAACGCAGTCGAAATTTTCCTCAAACTCGAACATCATTTTCAAGGCGTCGGCTAATATCTGCTGATCATCGACAATCGCCACTCGAATCCTCCCTTGGCCTCCCACGTTTCACCCCTTATTTGTGGCCCATTGGGAATCGCCGTGGAGGATTACCCCAGGTAGCAACTCCCAATAAGCCTTTTATATTCGCATAGGTAATTTTGAGATTACGCTTCGAAGATGCTCGCAGGCAGCTCAATATTGTTGACGGTAAACTTCTCGGAGAACTTGGGACGCAGCCCTGTAGACTTCAAGCTGCCGACCACCCGCCCGTTTTGGAAGCCGGTTTGATCGAAAAAGAAGATGTCCTGCATCACTACGCTGTCGCCTTCCATGCCCTGAACTTCCGCCACTTTGACAACCCTGCGGGTGCCGTCGCGCAGGCGCTCCATATGAACGATCAGCTCCAGGGCGGAGGCGACCTGCTCGCGAATAGCCTTCAAGGGCAGCTCCATGCCGGCCATTAACACCATGGTCTCAATACGCCGGATGGTATCCCGCGGGCTGTTGGAGTGGACGGTCGTCATCGAGCCATCGTGACCTGTGTTCATCGCCTGGAGCATATCCAGGGCTTCCCCGCCGCGCGCCTCGCCGACGATGATCCGGTCTGGGCGCATACGCAAGGCGTTGATCACCAGCGAGCGGATGGTAACTTCACCCTTACCTTCCACGTTCGGTGGGCGTTTCTCCACTCGCACCACGTGTTCCTGTTTTAGCTGCAGCTCGGCGGTATCTTCGATGGTGATGACCCGTTCATTCGAGGGGATGAACGCCGATGCCACATTCAGAAGCGTGGTCTTTCCTGACCCGGTTCCCCCGGAGATCACCGTATTGACCCGCGCCTCCACGCAGGCTTTGATGAAGCTTACCAGCGAAGGGGTCAGTGTGCCGTTTGCGATCAGGTCCTGGGCCGTAAATGGCGTCTGGGCAAATTTACGGATGGTCAGTAATGGTCCATCCAAAGAAAGCGGCGGGATGGTGGCGTTCACGCGGTAGCCGTTTGGCAGGCGGGCGTCCACCATCGGTGAAGATTCGTCCACTCGGCGACCGATGGGAGAAACAATGCGGTCAATGATTCTCATCAGGTGGGCGTCATTCTCGAAAACGATCTGGGTGCGCTCGATTTTCCCATGGCGTTCGATAAATATATTCTCCGACCCATTGACCATCACCTCAGTAATGCTGGGATCCTGCAGGAGCGGCTCCAATGGACCATAACCTAAAATATCAGATATCACCCACTCGAGCAAACGCGTCCGATTGGCGCGGGTGTAGAGCAGGTTCTCCTCGGCCAGGACCTGGTTGAATAAGGTCTCGATCATCTGCCGCATTTGGGGCAGATGGCTCAGATTGACCTCGCCTTCGGTCTCAGACAACAGCTTGCGCTGTACCCTGTCACGGATATGATACACATCCGCAGTGACCCCGCCGAGGCTTTCGACCGCCGGTGCGTTGGTCAGTTGGCCTGTGCCTGCGGTCGCAGGGCGTCCGTTTAAAGCTGGGCGATTGGTAAACATCATCACACTCCTCTGCGGGTTATTTACTGCCCCGATCCACCGTCTTCTTCTTGAACCGGAATATATAACTTCTGACCGATCGAGATCTTTCTGGAGCTATCCAGGTTGTTCGCCCGGATGATCGCATCCACCGTGGTCTGATAACGGCTGGCTAACATGGTCAGGTAGTCGCCCGATTGGACGACGATCTCGATCGTGGGGAAGATCAGCATAACCTCACGGGCTGCCTCTCGGTAGATGCGATACGCCTGGCGGAAGTTGCGCGCTTGAGCGTAGAAATCCGCCTCGGCAAGGCTCTGAGCCAGCGCCGGTCGTTGGCTGAGGTCTGCGTCGCTGATTTCGGCGTTCTCAATCGCGCCGCGGTAAACAACCACCGCGGTTTCATAGTCTCCCAGAACGCCACGGACTTCGGCAACCTTGATCTGCGATTCGAACAGGCGCAGCTTCGCATCCGGCGCCTGTTCAGCCAAAACGGCAGCGCGTTGAAAATCTTGCAGGGCCAGCTCGTAATCGCCGCTGGCTATCCGCTGGTTGCCGCGCGCCGCCAGGGCTTCATAAAGCGTTTGCCGGGCTGTTCCGAGCGCATAATCAGGGTCGGCTTCATAGACAGCCTCCAACGCCTCGATGACAGCTTCCCAACGGCCGCGGCCGAAATCCACCTGGGCTTGCAGGTACAGTTTTGCCATCTCGCGCTGCTGTCTCACGCTGACGTCGTCAGGGCGAAGTTCGATGGCTTTGTTAAAATACTCTTCAGCCAACGCCTGTGCCTGGAGCGAATCGGCCTGCAGAGCTAAAGCAGCCTGTGCGGCCTGTACGTAGCTGCCAAACAGGCGCTCCCTGAACGTCTGACGCGCCTGCAATTGCTCCTGGCGTATGACCTGGTCTTGAGGGCGCAAAGCCAGCGCCTTGCGGAAATAGCTTTCAGCCAGTTTCAACCCCTCCAGAGATTCGGTGTTATCAGCCAGCGCTTGCACGGCCGCATTCATATAGGCTTCGAACAGGCGATCCTCAACCAGCTCTGCCTGGTAAAGCGGGTCCAGGGCGCGCAGCGTCTCATAGCGCGCCACGGCAGTGGACCAATCCTGGCCCTCATAAGCCCGCTCGGCCTGGGCGAGGATATCCCCCAGGAAAAACTTGTCTTTGATCTCGGCGATGCGGACGGAGACGTCGCGGAAATAGGGCTCCTCTGTGGTGATTTCCTCGAATAAAGCCAAAGCTCCTGGCATGTCTCCGCTGTCAAACATGGCGATCGCCTGCAGGTATTTTTCTTGAAGCAGTTTCTGCTTTTCTGCCTGCCGGAGGGCTTCCTCCAGGCCGGGATAGCTTGGATCTGTGGCGGCAATTTCCTGGTACAGCTCAATCGCCATTTCCGACCTGCCGGCCACCACCAGATCCTGGGCGTCCCTGAATTTCGCCGCCAATTCGATCACCAGCAGCTCACTCTTCACGCGCTCGCTGGCAGCCAGCGCCTGCTGCTGGAACCAGGCCGAATAGGTGCGTATCCCCCAACCGAGCAGGCCGAGCAGTAAAACGATGGCAGCCACGCGGAATGTCAGGACCACAAACCTGCGCCTGCTTTCCGCAATCTTATCCTGGCGCTCATCATGGTCGATCCTGGCGCGGAGCTGCATCTCCTGGCGTAGGGCGCGCAATTCACGGTCCAGTGGGTAGCTCTCCACCAGCTTATCCAGCTCGGTTAAGCCAGCCTCCCAATTTCCTCCTTGCAGGTGACCCATGGCGCTTTTATAGCGCGGGTCGCTTAGAGGAGTTTCAGCTGTATTTACACTCATAAAGGCTCCAAAGTCTGCTTTCTAAAAACCGCCAAACAGCTCCATCAACGGTGGGATTGCCGGACCAAGGACTACCGCAATGATCGCCGGGAAGATAAAAAATGCCAGCGGGATCAGCATTTTGATCGGCAGTGTGCGGGCGATCTCCTGCGCCCGGAAGCGCCGTTCCACCCGCATCTGTTCCGCCTGGGCGTGCAGCGTGTCGGCGATGCTCATGCCGATCTGTTCAGATTGGATAATGACCGAGACGAAGCTGGAGAGCTCGCTGATATCCAGGCGATCCGCCATATTGCGCAGCGCATCCCGCCGCGAGACGCCCATTTCCATCTCTGCCACCACCCGGCCGAGCTCCTGGGCAATGGCGGTATTCCAGAATTCACTCACCCGCTGCAACGCCTGGTCGAAGCCCAATCCCGCATCCGCGCACACGCTGAGCATATCCAGCGCGTCGGGCAGAGTCCGGCGGATCTTATTCTGTCGGGAATTAACCATCAACCGCAGCCACAGGATAGGGAAAATAAAAGTGACTACAAGTATCAGGAGAGCGATCAGCATGCGCCTGGAATCTAACCCCCTGGTGACCACCAGGTAAGCCAGCCCCAGGCCGAGGATGACAAATGCCACTCGCAAGCCATAAAATTCGCGTGGGCCGAGGCGCAGCGGGTTGCCAGCGATGGTTAGCTGGTGCCGCAAGCTTTCGATGGAGCTCGCCGGCGTCAGGCGTCCCAACAGCCTGCCGATACCCTGGGTCAGCGGAAACAGCAGCCGGCTCATTAAAGAACCGGTTATCTCCCGCGAACGGACTTGCAGCACAGGCGACCAGGCGCTGTGATGAACTTCCGGCTCGACCACAAACGATTCCAGCCGGGTGGTGAGGTCGTCTTTGAACAGCCAGCCCAAACTCATGAAGACGAACAACGCCCCCGCGAGCAGGAAAATTCCTCCGAACACCAAGAAAATGATTAGCTGCATCGCTCTACCCTGCTTATCTGTATAAGCCTACACATCTATTTTTGCCATCATCCGGATGAGGATGTTGCCGATCAGGACCAGCACCAGCGCCCCAATGGGGATACAGATATATGGCCCCGGCTCAAAAAGCCGGCTGATGTAACTGGGATTGATAATAAACAAGACCGCGGACACAATAAAAGGCAGAACCGTCAGCAAATAACCCGAATAGCGCTGCATGGAGGTCAGAGCGCGGATCTCGCTGAACAGCCGAATCCGCTCGCGGATCGTGGTCGTAACCGCTTCCAGCATGGTGCTCAGGTTGCCGCCCACCTGGGTATTGATGTTGACCGCAGTCACCACCAGGTAAAGATCGTCGTTCTGCATGCGGGCGTGCATGTTATTCAACGCCTGGCTGAGCGGCAGCCCCAATCCGACCTCCCGGCGCACGCGGCGGAACTCCTCGGAGGCGGGGGCCTGCATCTCCTGGATGACCACATCCAGCGCCTGCAGGAAGCTGTAGCCTGATCTCACCGCTCCTTTTACCAGCACCAGCACGTCCACCAGTTGGCGCTCGAACTTCAACCTGCGATTGTGGATGCTGCGCTGCAATAGCACCGCCGGGATTAGATAAGCCAGCAGGGCAAAGCCCACGCCCGGAAAGATGGAGCGAAAAAGCAAGCCGCCGATCACGCCCCCAACGATCACGCCCGCAATGCGCAGCACAATGTACTCGGACTCGGTGATCGGCCAGTTCGCGCTGGCCAGTTTCAAACTCAGCTCCTCCGAGCTGAGCATGGATAGCATGGTATTCAGGCGCAAACGCAGGCGGATCAGGCGTGAGCGCCGCCGGTCGCTATCGCGCTGCATGCCCATTTCCGGGACTAAGGCATACGCGCCCAGGCGTTCGCTCACCTCGTCGCGACCCACTGCCAGGTTCATGATGCTCAAGAAAGCCACGCCTCCAGCCAGCATCATCGCCAGGGCGATTGCGCCAATGGTCAAAAGATCTGCAGACATGCCGTCCTACTTCCTCTCCAAAACAAGCCCGCTTTCTGCGTCTGGTCTATATATTTATCCCAACCGCGAAGAAGCCAGCAGCGCCTCGCGACGCGATTTTTCTGCGGTGCTGACCGCAGCCCGCAACGGCTCGGCCATGTGCACCTCCAGCAGGCTTTTAGCCAGGCTCTTCAACGCCCTGCTTACCGGGCTGCGCGGATAGCGGATGATCAGCGGGATGCCCCGGTTCAGGCTGCGGATGGCGTTCGGGCTGTCATCGGGCACCTGGGCGTAGAGCTCGTGACGCAAGGCGCTCTCGATGTCGCCCGTGCGGATGCCACCGCTGTAGCCAGCCCGGTTCAGCGCCACCAACAGCTTCTCTGCCGGGTAACCCAGCGAGCGGCTGATCTGGACGAACTGGCTGGCATCGTGCAGCGCGGCCAGGTCGGGCGTCGTCACCAACATCACCCGGTCGGATGCGTCCATCAGCGTCACCGTGTTCTCGTTCAGATTGTTGCCCACATCGATGACGATGTGATCGTACAGGCGCTGCAAGCTGATAAACACGGCGTACATATCATCCGGGCGGATCCCCTGGGCTACCTGCAGATCGCGCGGTCCCAGCAGCACCTCGATCCCCGTGGCGTGGCGCACCACCACGTCGCGTACCAGCGACTCATCCAGGTTGCTGGCGTGCGGCAGCAAATCGGCGATGGTGTTGCGCGTGCGGATATTCAATAACACGTCCACGTGCCCGAAGAACAGCTTGCCCTCCATCAGCAGCACCCGGGCAGAGGTCTCTTCATACAGGCTGATTGCCAGGTTGGTCGCCAGGGTGGAGCAGCCCACCCCGCCGCGCGGGCTGAAGATCGCCAGGCTGCGCAGCGGGCGGGTCGCCTCACCCGCTGCGCTGGCAGCCGTCGCAGCCGCCTGCAGATGGGTTCGCCGGCTCTCCAGCTCATGCACCCGGCGCAGCGTGCTCAACAGGTTCACCTGGGTAAAAGGCTGAACCAGGAAGGCGCGCGCCCCCGCCAGCATGATCTGCTGGATGACAACCGGGTCATTCTCGGGCAGCACCGCCACGATGGGCGCCTGCGGATACTGCAGGGCGACGTCGTCCACGATGTCCAGGGTTGGCTGGTTCCCCAGGCGGTGGTCCATCAAGATAATATCCGGCTCGGCTGCCCGCACCTCGCGGACCAGGCGGTCGAGCGAGGAGAGCACATCTACCAGCAGGAATTCCGACTGGGAGCTCAAGGCGGCAGTGATCTGCTGCTGCACGGGCCCGGGATCACCGATCAAAATTACCCGGGTTTGATTACTTGTCGCGGTCATTCAATCATCCTTTCAATACAAGTTTCAGCGTGTTTCAATCACTGGCTCAATTTATACCACTATTTAGGAATAGTAAATCCATAGCGGTCGATCAGGTAGTCCGAGTACACCGGGTTCAGCTCGAACAACTGGGTCGAAGTGGGCGAGCGCAGCACCAGGTCGAAGACCGCCCCGGTGTCCTTCAAGTGCTTCAGCACCAGGGCGTCC
>DATEDC010000102.1:0-25062 GCA_035286585.1 Anaerolineales bacterium | reverse complement strand
CCCGTTGGAGAGACCCGCCTGAGCGATTGGGCGAGGGCAAATGCCAGCACGTTGGGTGAGCATTATGCCGGCGAGCTGGCTCGCCGGGGGTTTTACACTTCCCGCCGCAAGAAAGGGGGCAGGTACCGTTTTTACCCGTAGAGCTGTTCGAGCAACCTGACAGCATGCGCACATTTTTTATCCTCTGGGTCGGGCAGTTGATCTCGATGCTCGGATCGGGTTTAACTGCCTTTGCCTTAGGCGTATGGATCTTCGACCAGACTGGCAAGGCTACACCGTTCGCCCTGACGGTGCTGTTCGCCAGCTTTCCGCGCCTGCTGCTCTCCCCTCTGGCCGGCTCCCTGGCTGACCGCTGGAACAGACGCCTGGTTATGCTGCTCTCCGACACGGGCAACGCCCTGGTAACGCTGGGCGCTTTTTTGCTGCTACTGGGCGGCAATCTGCAGATTTGGATGATCTACCTGATCGCGGTGATTGGCTCTTGCTTCTCGGCTTTCCAGGAGCCTGCCTATACCGCCTCGATCACTATGCTGGTGCCGAAAAGTGAGCTGACCCGCGCTTCTGGTATGAGCAATCTGAGCCAGGCCCTGGAATCGTTGCTCACCCCACTGGCAGCCGGATTTTTGTTCGTCGCCATCGGGCTGCGTGGCGTCATCCTCATCGATTTCATTACCTATTTTTTCGCCATCGGCGCATTGCTGGCAGTGCGTATCCCCCAGCCGAAACTGGCAGAAGCAGAGACACAAATCAATCCAAAAGGCAAGGTCTGGCAGGACGCTCTCTACGGTTGGCGCTATCTGCGCGCTCGCCGCGGCTTATTCGGGCTGCTGTGGTTCTACGCTCTGGTGAATTTCTTCTTGAATTTCTCGACTGTGCTGCTCGGCCCGCTGGTGCTTTCTCGCTATACTGCGCGTGAGTACGGACTGGTTCAGATGGCGGTCGGATTGGGGCTGCTCTCCGGCAGCCTGCTGCTGAGCGCCTGGGGTGGGCCTAAAGGGCGCAAGGTTCCCGCAGTGATCGGCTTTATCGCTCTGGCAGGAGTTGGACTCGCTTTGACTGGGGTTTCGCACCTGGTCGTGCTCATTGGTTTTGGTATGTTCGTCATGCTCTTCAGCGTCCCTCTGGCTTCCGGTCCGAGCCAGGCGATCTTCCAGAGCAAAGTTGCTCCGCAGGTGCAGGGACGGGTGTTTGCCATCCGCAGCATGATCTCGCGCTCCATCATGCCGCTCGCCTTCTTCCTGGCGGGACCGCTGGCCGACCGGCTGTTGGAGCCGCTGATGGCAGTCGATGGCAGCCTGGGAGCTGGTCTGGCTGGCAGCCTGCTGGGAAGTGGTCCCGGTCGAGGCATAGGTCTGGGGTTTGTGCTCTCCGGTTTGTGCCTGCTGGCAGCCTGCGGCTTGGCTTACGCCAACCCGAGTTTGCGCTTGCTGGAAGACGAGCTACCGGACGTGATTTAAGATTAAATCCTGTGCAGCCAGGCAAGAGCCTGCTCCGCGCGCGGGTGCCCAAGCTCCCTGGCTTGGCGGAAGCAGCGCCCCGCCAGCTTGAGGTCGCCAGATTTGGCAGCTGCCCAGCCCAGCCACATCCAGGCGGTTGCGTTTTGGGCATCGACCTCCACCACCTTGCGCAGCGTCTCCGCGCCGCGTCCCAGCTCGCCTCTCCTCACTAGCCGGATGCCCTCAGCCAGCCAGGTTTGAAGCTGCTCTGTCTTCGCCTCGGCCTGGGGGACAGATTTTTGCGCTTGCGGTAGCGCCTGATCCATCTTGGGCATTGGCAGCCTGACAGGTTGCGTCTCAGTCGCCTCTACCCGGACGGGAGCGGTGTCTTCGAGAGATAAGCCCACCGGTGCAGGCAAGATCGCCGCTCGCCGCCTCCGCCGCCTGCGAACCAGCCCAATTACTGCGGCAAAAAACAGAAAAACGAATAATACCAATCCACCCCCGCAAATCCAGGGGATCAGAATGAACGGATTGGTTGGTATGATGCCTGGTCCACCGGGCAGCGCTTCGCCTTGATCGGTTACATCTTCAGCAGCTTCTCCTGGGACCTCTTCCGGTTGCCCACCTTCGGGCGGCACGCCAGCCTCGATTGGGCTGCCTGAAAATTCAAATTCCACCTCTTCCGCAGGCAGCCTGACGAATTCATCCGAAGGCTCGAAATAATATTCATCTGATAGAGGTGAGAGGGTATATTCACCTGGTCGCAGCCCACTGATGGTGAAGCTGCCATCCTCACCACTGATTGCGGCAGGCAGGCCGTCCAGCAGCAGCGTGGCGCCCTTCAGCGGTCGGTTGCCCCTGCCCCTCACCTGACCCGAGAGTGTGTACCCGCCTGGTGGAATTGGCTGCAACGCCTTGAGCCACAAGCCCAGTTTATGGTCGGCGGTGGACAGGGTCTGGGTGATGTTTTGCGTAAGATCGTGGATCACCAGCTTGCTGGCGCCCGCCGCAACCTGCCGCTCCAGGTACCACAGGCCGTTGGCAGAAAACTCCCCCGGCACAGCGCTGACAGGATCGCTCAGAGGCGCCTGGGCCGTGCCGTCGCAGCGGCTGAGCCTGGCCTGATAGCGACCGCCGTCGTAAACGTAAAACGCAGCCCACTCGCCATCGCTCGAAAGATTCGCCCAAATCCCCGCCAGCAAGCCCGCCTGATACCCTGCCAGGTTTGCCGTTGTCAGCCTGACCGCCTGACCGGAGAAAGGCTCCAGGCAAGAGAGCGTGATCAGGTTGCTGGTCCCAATCCCGACCAGCATGCGCAGACTTTGCGGGGTGGTGGCGAAGACCGCATCCGCTACCCGCGAGGCAGAGCTCAAATCAGGAGTGAGCCGGAAAGGGCCGAAGAGATAGCTGCCGCTTTGTGACAGCCAGTTCGCCATGCCTGCCTCATTCTGCAGGAAACGTCCCACCAGCAACTGCTTCCCAGAGTGCGGTTCCACGCTGAAGACGATCCGCCGTCCGGGGGTGGCATCCGGGCGCGCTATCGCCAGCAATCTACCATCCGGCGACCAGCCGATCAGGCGAGCCCCTTCCGCAACGAATGTCCCTGCCGCGGCAGGTGGGTCGTACACGAACACTTGAGGCGCCGCGCTCTCGCCACCGTTGACGGTGTAGGCAAGGTTGTAACCTCGCGATGACCAGCGCGCCGGGCACTCCACGTTGACAGCGATCTGCTTGGGTGGAGACCCCGGTCCAACCACCCACAGGGCGTTTTCCGCATTGCAGTAGCTCAGCCACTGCCCGTCGAACGACCAGCCTGGCAGGCTGGCTGCGCCTGGAATTTCGACATACGCGCCGGACCGGGCGGCCAGCCAGACTCTGCCCTGTGCGTCCCGCATCGCCAGGCGATCCTCATTCGGCGACCAGGAAATTTGTCCCTGGGCGGGCGCGGAGGGCAGCAGCGCGCCTTGTACGCTCAAGCTGCCTCCCGGCTCGAAGCTCAGCCACAGCCAGCGGTCGCGGTACACCAACCCCTGGCGGCTGGGGGAAGCCTGGTAAGCGCCTATCGTCATGGGTGGGCTCAGATCCACCTGCCTCCCCTTAGCCGGATCGAACAGCACCAGGCGGTAATCCTCCGCCAGGTAGATCATCAGACTCGGCTTGTAAGTCACATCCGCTATGGTTTGCGGACTGAGAGCTTCGCGCGCGGTTGAGCCTGCCGAATACGGGCCCCAATCCGCTTGATGCAGACTGGATTGAGCCAGCACGTTTTGGGCGCCGCTGTCCACGTCCAGGATCACTACATCAGCGGCCTCACCTGCCTGGATCGCGTACAGGAGCTGGTTCCCAGCCGGCGACCAGTCCAGAGCAAGCAGCCCCGAATCGCTGCTGGCGATATCCTGGCTGGCTTCGCCGTCGGGGGTGATCAATACCAGGGTATTCGTCGATCTGCCATATTCATTTAACAGGAAGGCGATCCGATCGCCGCGCGGCGAGAGCAGCGGCTGAGTTGCCACCTGGCTCGATTTGGCGAACAGCTTCTGAATGTCGCTGCCATCCGGGTTGGCGGAGTAAAGGCCAGCTCCCGGAAATCCTGCATAACTGACCACATCAAAAACCACCCGACTCCCATCCGGAGACCAGGATGAAAAGCCTGGGAAGATGTCCGCGCCCAGGCCAAGCCAATTGACCAGCCTGCCAGTTCCCACTTCCCAGGTATGCAGCACACCCAGGCCTTCGATATACGCCACCTCGTAGAATTTAAGCCACTTTCCGTCCGCCGACCACTGCGGGTGTATCAGGGGATTTCCGCCGGAGGGCGGGACCAACTCGCTCACCTCGTTGGTGAGCAGATCGACCGACCACAGCCCGTAATAAGCTTGCCAGATCGCGCCGCCGGGTTGAGGGTTGGAGGCGAAATTCCTGGCGTAGACGATCTTCCGGCCATCCGGAGACCAGGTAAAACTGCCCTCGGGCCAATCTGTGCAGTAGATATCCTCCACCAGCAGGAACGGCTGCCACTCCCCCGTACGGGCAAAATACAGCCCCGCTCTTCCCCCTTCGCCTCCAGCCTGGCGGCAGAAAGCCAGCAGCGATCCGTCCGGCGACCAGCGCGGCGAGAGATAGACCCGCTCCGGGTTTGCGTCGCTGGTAATCGGCAGTGGGATGCTTTCTCCCTGGCGAAGCACCCACAGGTTGCCGTCGGTCGCCACGTAGGCGATCTGGCCTTCAATCGCCAGCGGAGCCTGCGCCGACCCCCGCGGAATTTGCAGCCCTGGCGGTGAAAACCCACCCGCTACCAGGCAGCCCAGCAGGATGATCGCCATCCGGGGACGTTTAAACATTACCACCACCTGAAAAAGAAATTCGAGGCTTGAATGCAAGCAAATGCGCAGTTTCGCTTGCAAGTTTTATACCATCCGCGCCCGATAAGCGCCAGGGATAAAGATGTTCCTCCTGGCGTCCTGACTTTATCGGCGCTTTCCGCTTGCTGGTCTGATCGTCAATCTAGCTCCAACCTCTCCACCACCAACTCAAGCTCTTCGATCAGCACATCACTTTCCATGGAGTCCAGGGCGCCTACCTTCCAGCGGCAGGGCCAGGCATCCCGAAAATTGATCCGCATCACCTGCTCGCGGGATTCGCCCAGCACGACGATAGAGCCGTTTTTGCGCTCAGTGCGCCCGTCCAATACAGTTTTGCGCCATTCCCACAGCTCACGGTTGGCGGTCACGCCGCGCTTCAGAGTGATGTTGGTGAATTTATGCAAACCCGGCAGCTTGCGCAGGGCAGCGATTTCATTACCCTCACGATAATGTATCACATCGGTGAGTGTCTCGATGCCCTCCACGGAAATAAAACCGGTTGTCGCGATGCCATCCAGCTCCACCACGAAATTAAATTTACGATACGGATCAGTGCGCCCTCCTGCCGGGGTCATTTTTGCCTCCTTGGTTATTTTCTTGGGTGTGCGTTTTACAGCAGATTTTTCTTCCATATTTTTCTCCTTTGTGGGAGAAGGCATTTTATACCGAGCTTGTCCGCGACAACGCAGGTATTATATCAGCCACGCGAATCAATAAGCCCCGATTACGAGTTGACTCCTGGAAAATCTGACCTATAATCTCAATAAATAACTTTTATCCGCCGCATTTGTCTTCAAACCCGGAGGCGGGCATGGCGAAGAAAAAGAAAAGCAACCCAGACGGCAAGGACCAGCCCCAGGTGGGAGTCGTGGAAGTAAAACCTAAAAAATTGAGGAATAAAATGTACCTGAAAGAGCTGGGCAAGCTGCAGATCGAACTGGTGAAGCTGCAAGAGTGGGTAAAAAACAAGGGATTAAAAGTGGTGGTGATCTTTGAAGGTCGCGACGCAGCCGGCAAGGGCGGCGTGATCAAGCGCATCACCGAGCGCCTTAACCCGCGCATCGCCCGCGTGGTCGCACTACCCGCGCCCACCGAGCGGGAGAAAACCCAGTGGTATTTCCAGCGCTACGTTGCTCACCTGCCCGCGGCGGGTGAAATCGTCCTCATGGACCGCTCCTGGTACAACCGGGCTGGGGTGGAACGCGTGATGGGTTATTGCACCGAAGAGGAGTATCGCGAGTTCCTTCGCTCCTGCCCGGAGTTCGAGCGCATGTTGGTGCGCTCGGGCATCATCCTGGTCAAGTACTGGTTTTCGGTCAGCGACGAAGAACAGGAGCGCCGCTTCCAGGCTCGCATCGAGGATCCCACCAAGCGCTGGAAGCTCAGCCCGATGGACCTGGCGTCACGCTCCCACTGGATCCAATATTCGCGAGCGAAGGACGAGATGTTCAAATACACCGATATCAAGCAGGCGCCCTGGTACGTGGTGAACTCCGACGATAAAAAACGCGCCCGTCTGAACTGCATCAGCCATCTGCTCAGCATAATTCCCTACGAAGACCTGACCCCCGAACAGATCGAGCTGCCGCCGCGCCAGGACGATATCGCCTACGTCCGCCCACCCATCACAGACCAGACCTTTGTCCCCGAGGCGTACTGAGTTATGCCAAAACCGGGTCCCGATCGCCCAATCACCAAAGCAAACGACCGGCTGAATTTCGGCGACTATATCCAGCCAATTAAAGAAACCATCATCGAAGCTACTCGCGCCAACCAGTTACCCCTGTCGATTGGCATCTTCGGCCGCTGGGGATCAGGCAAGACCAGCCTGATGCGCATGGTGGAAGAAGAGCTTGGTCCTTCACCCACAACACGCGCCGAAGCTGAAAAGCGCCGTAAGGACGCTGGCCGGATATTGCGCTGGTCATGGCCCGCATTGGCGCTTTGGGCGCTCCTGGTTGTGCTGGCTATCTTCTTCACCCCGCTCATCATCAATTATTTTCAAGGTTTCAGCAGCTTCAAAACCGTGGTCTGGTTATCCGCCTGTTATGGTGGACTCGGTTGGGTGGTCAGGGCAGCCTTCGATTTTTGGATTCACGGCTACATCGAGCATAATCTCAACAGCCGTCACGCTCTTTGGCTCTTATCTCTACCACTGCTGGGAGGTGTATATGGGTTGGTGAGCGTGGCAATCGCTGTGGCTGTGTTCGGCCTGGACCTGCAGACGACCTGGCCCCCCACAGCGCTGACCATAATTTACCTGGCAGCGATCATTCTTGGCGCATTCGCCCCTTCTGTCATCCATTATGTGATCGACCTGGGCGCCCAGTTCTTCCGCCCAAAAAAACAAGCTGAGGCGACTCAGCAGGCTGGGGTGGCTCAATCCGGATCGGCAGCGGAAAGTTCGTCCGAACCAGGCGGTAATTTCCAGGTGATCTGGTTCAACGCCTGGAAATTCGCCAATGAGAAAGAGCTGTGGGCGGCGTTATTACAGGAGGTGCTGCGCCAGGTGCAGATCAAGGCTCAAGGAGTGGAGCGGTTGCGCATTCGCAGGCAGTTGTGGTGGCGCAGCGTCGACTGGAAATCCAGCTCGCGCGACGTGACGCTCAAGCTCCTGCCCGGCCTGGGCAAGACTCTTATGGCTGGCGTGGGCTCCTACATGGGGGGTTGGCTGGCCGACACCGCCGTGAGCAGTCGCTTCGGCGCTGAGTTGGGCCAGGCAGCCGGCGCTGCTGGTGGGCTGCTGGTTGGACTGGCCAGCATCAGCGGCTGGCTGCGCGCGAATGTAATCGAGCCGACAGCCGAGATAGATTTCAGCAAATATCGCAAGAAATTCTCCTACAAAGATCAATTGACCTTCCTGGCGGAATTCAGCGATGAGTTCAAACAAGTCATGGAGATCGCTCGCGGGAAGGGCAACCCAATCGTGCTGATGTTAGACGACCTGGACCGCTGCCTACCCGAGCAAGCTGTATCCATCCTGGAAGCGATTAAGCTCTTCATTGGCGATGAGGCTCCGGTGATTTTTATCCTCGGCGCTGACCGGGAGTTTATCGAGCGCGCCATCGAGGTGAAATACGAGAAGCTAATCCCCAAGGACGATCCTGATTCGCCGCGCGGAGAGCGCTTCGGCCAGCTTGGGCACGAGTATCTGGAAAAGATCGTTCAGCTTTCTTTCAATTTACCCCCGATTATGGACACCCAGATCGACCAATTTATCGACGAAATTTTCAGCGATAACGCCCGGGTAAAAGAGAACTCCCAAATCTTTGCCGCCGGCCTGCTGCCCAATCCGCGGCAGGTGATCCGGACGATTAACATTTATAACTTCGTCAGCGAGCTCGCTGAGCAGAAAGGGTTGTTCTATTCCCAAATCATCAGGCCAGATATCCTGGCAATATTAACCGTCATCCAGTATCGCTGGCCTGATCTGTATCAAGACCTGGAGGAGAAACCCGATCTGCTCGCCGCGCTTCGATCCAGTTATGATCCCAAACCGCCAAAACTGGCTGCCGGGTTGCAAGAGCTGGTTTCTAAGCACGCCGGCAAACGCGGTCTTAAATCTCTTCTTACGATGGAGAAAGCGCAAGCACTAAAAGAAGAAGATGTCAGGCTCGTAGATTACATCTTTTTAACCCGCCCTGCCCAGCCAGAGGCGCAAGGGATCACACCTCCTATTGAAGAGGCGCAGGCTTTCGAAGTCGATGAGCAAAAGAGAGCCCCCGAACCCGTTGTGGAGACCGAGGCACCGAGCCGCATCGAGGAATTGGGAAAGGTAGAAAGCGAACTCTCCGCCTGGAAAACCCGGGTAAAAGAGTGGAAGTCCCAGGGAGCCGATACCGCCTTGCTGAGCCAGATGGAGCGCCGCCTGGAGAATGCGGCTGTTTTGGCTTCACGAGGTGAATTACGCGGCGCAACCAGCGAAATGGAGGGCATCCGGAAAATTGCCGAAAAAATCCAGGCTGCGCTCGAAATGCGCCAGCATGAAGGTGAGCGCCCAGTCGATGCCATGATTGGGAAGGATGGGCGGCTGGTATTTTCCCGGGCGATCTCCTACCAGCCGGTGGAGTTGCGCATCGAGGGTTTCAAACCGGGTAAGCCGGGTGAGGTTATTGCTTATCTGCCAGGTGATGATCGGCGTGAGCACTTCCCGGAGATTCGCGGTGGGGATATCGCTTACCGGGTCATGAGCGGGCAGGCCAGCCAGGTTGAGATGCACACGCTTGGAGAATTGCTCGGCGGTTACCTGAAACCGGTATTATCCATGTTGGAGCCTTCACTTCAAACGCCATACCGCTTGCGCTTGAGCGCCGCCGAAGAATCCGTTGACGCCCTACCCTGGGAGCTGGCAAGCGTATATCCTGACAACCCGCCGCTCGGCCTGGACCCTCGTTTCAGCCTGGTGCGCGGCTCTCCTTCAACAGCCATGCGCAGGGTGAAACCTCTGGAGGAGTGGCAGCCCGGGTTTGTTTTGGTGACCCCTCCCAAGGGGGTTGACGACCAGGTGAAAGTCCTCCAACAGATAAAATTCAACTTTCCAACTCTCCACCTTCCCAGCTCAGATCCGAACGAGGTGTATGCAGTCCTCACTAAAGAACAACCATTGATCGCCCATATGGTTGGTTTAATGGAGGTGAATGGCGGGCAAACTATCAGTTCATCTCTTTCCTTTCAATTTAGAGGGTTAAATGTCAGATTTAACTGGAAAGATATCGGGCTTCTGGTGATCGACTCGCCAAGTAGCGCTTCCGTCGCCCGCAAGCTGGCTGAATATGGGGCTTCACTTGTGCTCGCCTGGAATTCTGCTTACAGCCTGGAGGCGGTCCGGGCATTTTACTTCCCATTCTACGATACGCTGCTGCGTTCCGGGCAGCCGGAGTTTGCCATCTCCGAAGGGCGGCGCGCCATCGCGGCCGCATTGAGCGTTGAATCGCCCCTGGCATTTTCGCCCGTGCTCTATATGGGCAGCAGCGCCGAAGATGTCTCATGAATACCAGATAGTTGCTCTCTCAATCCAGCAGCCAGTACGCCACCTCGTCCACGAAGATTTCCAGGTTATCCGTATTCGCCGAGCCGACGAACAACCCGAAGCGACCCTCATCGAACTCGCGGTCCTCCAGCTCTGCCAGCAGCCTGCCGTTGGCGTACAGCCTGATCGTGCTGCCCTCCAGCCAGATGCCGAGCTTGTTGGTCTGCTCTGGACCGGACAGGATGAAGCCGGAGCTGGTCCACTCTTTCAGAGCCCGGTAGTTCTCGCCGTCCCATTTGTAGATGCGGTAGCGCCCATCGCACGAGAAGCCGTAAACATAACCGCTGTTCGGGTCAGGCGCCCGCACCAGCACGCCGTAACGATCCAGGCCGGAGCACTCTTCTCCGGTGATGAAGGTGGCTTCCAGATAAAAGTCAGTCAGGGCGCCCCTCGTCGCCAGGCCCCATTGATCCAGCGATCCCGCTCGGCGGGAGGTCATCTTCAACATGCCATCGTCTATCTCGAATTCCGTGTCCTCATCGTTCACCAGGAACCAGAAACTGCTGTCATCCAGTGGATCGCGCCAGTCGGGCGCGCCGAGATCCAGCTCGCTTTCGCCCTCAACGACCTCGATCTCAACGAAGAAAGGCTTATCGCCGGCTTCCCCAAGGCCGAAGAGGGCACCATTTGGGTTGCGCAGCTTCCAGTCGCTGCGGTATTCACCAGGCGAAGCTGGCGCAATCAGATTCACAGACAGGTTGGCTTCGCTGCCGGGCGTCACGGGGAAAGGCAGGGGAATCTCCTGAGGGGCGCCCATCGCCTCACCGCCACTGAAGACCAGTCTATAATCAATCGTCCAGGTGCAGGTGCCCGTGTTGCGCAGCCGCCAGGTCTTGACGAATGGCTCATCCGGCTGGAGCTGCGTGCCGTCCGGAACGGTCACATCCCTCACAAAATCCATCTCATCGCTGCACGCCTGAGACGTGGGTGTTGGGGAGGCGGTTGGCGTGGGCGTCGCCAGGGCTGGGATCACTGCAGAGAGCTCGCTTACAACCCCATCGGTGGCTTTGACCGTGCCGGTCCACACAAATCCGGCGGCTTGATTTCTCACCTCCAGGTTGTAAACCAGGTTCTCCGGAGCTACCACCGGATACTGCACGTCGATCACCCAGTCGCCAGAGGTATAGCGCAAGCTGGAAGTGCCCACCAGGTTTTGTGGGGTGGTGTTTTCTTCCATCCAGGTGAGCCCGACTGGAGGAGCCTGCTCCAAATAGCGGGCGCGCAGGTAGGCAATTGCCGCTTCCCTGGCGCCAGCAGCATCCAGAAAAGAGATCGGAAGCTCGGTGGGCGTCTCCTGGATTGTGGTAGTGGGAGAGGCTGCTGGAGGCGCAGCCGTCGTAGGGGCCGCGGTCTCAGCCGGTCCCCCAAGCAGCCCGCAGGCGCTCAGCGCCAGCACACCAAGGAACAGCAAAGCCGCGATCACGAGATATATAGTGCGATTCATGCTTCATTCTCCTCATTTATTCCGCCGGCGCCATTGTAGCGTCATCAGGGTGTACATCAAACTCAATAGTTCGTAAGCACACTATAGTAACATATCGATAGACTCTTTTCATGAGGATTTTGTTCCCATCAGGCTGTTGGCAGCTTGCTAAACTACCTTGGCGACCTCGTCCAGCTTCAGGCCGATGACCTGGCTGGCTGAGTCGCGACCCATGGTCACGCCGTAGATCACATCTGCCACCTGCACGGTGTTGCGGTTGTGAGTCACAATGATGAATTGGGTCTTCTCGCTTAACTCGCGCAGGAGCTCGCGAAAGCGCCCCACGTTGACCTCGTCCAGCATGGCATCCACCTCGTCCAGCAGGCAGAATGGGGTTGGAGAAACCTTGAGCAGAGCAAACACCAGAGATGTAGCCGTCAGGCTGCGCTCACCGCCTGAGAGCAGCGCCAGCCCTTGCGCCCGGCGACCTGGCAGGCGGGCTTCGATTTCGACCCCGGTGCTGCCCATGTCATCCGGATCGGTCAGGATCAGACGCGCCGAACCACCCCCAAACAGGCGCTTGAAAATCGCGCTGAACTCATCCGCCACCGCTTCGAAAGTGCGCCGCAGCTCGCGCTGCATCAATTCGTCCAGCTCGGCGATCACCCGGCGCACATCCGCCTCGGCCTGGTTTAGATCCGCGAGCTGCTCGGTCATAAATTGGACTCGTTGCCTGACCTCCTCGTATTCAGCCCTGGCTTCTGGATTGACCGCGCCAATGCGGCGCAGCAGCGCTCGTTGGCGCCGCAAGTTGTCCTCCAGCTCTACGGGGAGCTGCTCAAGCCGCGGCAATTGTTCGACCATTCCTTCCAACGGCAGTGGAGTGGGACCGGCGATCTCGTCCACATAATCGAAAGCTACCAGACCGAAATCATCCTCGATCCGCCGCCGCCATGTTTCCAGGGCTTCCTGGCGACGAGCCAGCCCGATGCGCGCCTGTGCATAATGATGCTCTGCCCGGCTGAGCGCCCCCCGCGCCTCGGCTTCTGCATTGAGCCATGCCATCTCGCCCGCCTCCAGGGCGTCCAGCTCGGCCTCGGCGGGTTCGATTTGGCTCTTCAGACCCCCAATTTGGGCGACTACCTCAGCCTCGCTCTCCTTGCGCCTCAGGATTTCAGTTCCCAGGGCGCTGAGCGCCTCGCCTGATTCATCCAGGCGCAATCTGGCAGCCTCCTGAGCCGCCTGGCTCCGCCTCAGCATGGCTTCCCGCTCTGCCTGGCGCTTCTGGGCTGCCTCCAGACTGTGCCGGGCCACCGCCCTCAGCGTTTGCCAGTGGGATGCCTGAGACTGTTGTTCTTCTAGAGAGAGATCGCCGAGCACCTGGATGCTCTGCCGCAGCGCGTCGCGCTCCAGCGCCATACGGCTCTCCACCTGGTTTAGTTCGCTTGAAATCAGTTCGCGGTCGCCTATCGCCTGAGCCAGCTCACCCACCAGGAGCTGCTGCCGTCTGGTGTGCTCCTCAACCTGGCGCTCAGACTGCTCGAGAACAGCTTTATCACGGCTATACGAAATCAATGCCTGGTCATTTGCCGCCTGGTCAGCCCGGATTACCTCTTCCAGCCTGCTTTGTTCTGCCGTCTGTTTTTGGATCTGCAGCTCCTGCTGGCGCAGCCTGGCTTCCAGGTCCGCTGTCCGAGCTCCGTTCTCCGCTATTTTTGTCTTCAATTCAGAGAGCTGGCGGGGACGGCTGAGTATAGTTGTACGACCCTCCTGCCCCGCGGCCACCAGCCCGGTGAGGTAAAAGACCTCGCCCCTCAGCGTCACCACGCGCAGGTCCGGGATCACAGGGCTCGAATGTTTCGCTCGCAGTTGCTGGATAACTCGGCGCGCATCGGCGCGCTCGCGCACAACCAGGGTGCGTCCTAACAGCAAGGAAACCGCGCTGCGCAGCCCGGGAGGGGCTATCACTAATTCGGCTGCCATGCCAAGCACGCCATCTCCGAATCCTCCGGGCGTATCTGGCAATGTGAACCGCCCCGGGGGCGCCAGGTTTGCCAGGGGTAAAAGCACCCCGCGCACGGCTTCCTCCGCCAGGATGTCCAGGGCAGTCTCCTCAGCGGGATCGCCTTCCAGGACGACCGCCTCCAGATATTCGCCCAGCGCCGCAGCGATCGCGGTTTCAAGCTCCGCCGGCACCTGGAGCTGGCTGCTCAGCGAGCCGGCCGCGCCCTGCAAGCGGGCTTGTCGCGCAGCTTTGAGCAGCGCCCGGGTGCCCACGGCATAGCCAGCCAGGGCGCTCTCTGCCTGCTGGAGCACCTCTAATTGAGCTACGAGGCGGGCATGCTCGCTGCCTGCCAGGTTGAATGCCTCCTGAACTTCCCGTCTTGCCTGCTCCGCCTCTGCAAGCCGTTTTTGCTGCTCTTGAAGCGCCAAACGGCGCTCAGCCAGGGCGGCTTCAGCTTGCTGTTGAGCCTGGTAGGCTGCCTCAGTATTTACCCGAGCGTTCTGGAGCGACTTTTCGGCAACCTCAACTGCTTTCAGCGCCGCCTCTTGTTCCTGCCTTTGGCGCTCGATGAGCGCCATCAAACCAGCCTGGCGCGCTTGCAGCTCTCCCTGGCGGCTAGCCAGTTCATCCAAGCTCTGGCGGGCAGCCTGCACGGCTATTTCGGCAGCCTCACGCTCAACCTGGCGCTCTTGCAGCGCCCGCAGAGCGGACTCTGCCTGGGTTTCAGCCTCCTCCAGCTCGGCTTCCAGACCCTTCGCCTCGGCAGCAGCCGAGTCGAGCCGCTCCTGGTGCAGAGAGATCTCCTCCTCCAGGCGAGCAATCTCAGCCTGCAACGCGTACGACTGTTCGTTCAGGGAGCGCCTCCGCTCATCAGCCACTGCCTCCTGGCGAATAAGATCCTCCCGCCGGGTGTGCAGCATGGCATGCTCGCGATGTAAGCCGTTCAGGCGCGCCCGTAAGCCCTGGATATCCTTGCGAACGCCGGTGAGTTTAACGTCCAGTTCGAGCTGAGCCTGGCGAGAGCGTTCCAATGCCCTCTCTTCTCGCCGGGCTTCGTTTTGTGCGGCTGCCAGCTCCTGTTGGGCGCGATGCCAATGATAGCCGTACCACTCACGCAGCAAAGCCCGCAGATCCGAGCGCACCTGTTCGTATTCCTGCGTGCGGCGAGCCTGTCTCTCCAGGCTGCGCAGCCGCGGCTGCAGCTCAGCCAGGATATCCTTTACTCGCTCCAAATTGCGGCGGGTGGTGTCCAGTCGGCGTAAGGCTTCCTCGCGCCGCGCGCGGTGCAGGCCAATCCCGGCGGCTTCTTCGAATAATCTCCGGCGCTCATCCGCACGCAGAGCCAGGGCTGCGTCCACCACCCCCTGCCCGATGATCGTATAGGTTCGCTCCGCCAGACCCGACTGGGCCAGCAGCTCGGAAACGTCTTTCAGGCGCACGCGCTGCCCGTTGATCAGGTACTCGTTCTGACCATCCCGGTAAGCCCGCCGCGTGACGGCGACCTCGCTGAATTCGATCGGCAGCCAACCATCGCTGTTATCAAACACAACTGTGGCAGACGCCATGCCAGACCTGGCGCGTTGTTCCGACCCCGAGAAGATCATATCCTCTGTCCGCCGGGCGCGCAGCAGGCTGTAGGACTGTTCGCCCAGCACCCAGCGCAGGCTGTCGGCGATATTGGATTTACCCGAGCCGTTCGGTCCAACAATTGCCGTTACGCGACCGGCAAACTCGAATGCGGTGCGGTTGGCAAAAGTTTTGTATCCCTGCAGTTCGAGAGACTTCAGGCTCTGGCCCATGAGCGATTTAATCTTACTTTCTGTGTTCGATTGTAAGCGCTGATGACGAAATTGGGGCTGTGAGCATTCAATCGATCGCTCCTGCGCCGATCATAATAATTCCAGGGTTTGCAGAGCATGGCGCGCCGCCACTTTGGCGGCTGCCTGCTTGCTGGGCCCGCTACCTCTACCGTACGATTGACCGTTGAGCAGCACCTCGACCTCGAAAGTTTTAGCGTGATCTGGACCGTAAGCGGCGGTCGTCCGATACTGAGGATGGCTAAAACCGTGAGACTGCGCCCATTCCTGGAGCAGGCTTTTCGGATCGTCATGCTGGTGTTCCAGGAGAGTCTGAAAGGCCGCCTGGCGCAAAAAAGGCTCGATGAAGGTGCGCACCGTTTCCAAACCACCATCCAGGTAAATGGCGCCGACGATCGCCTCGAAGCCGGCGCACAGCAGGGCTGGCCTCTCGCGGCCGCCATTATCCGCTTCTCCGCGCCCCAGGCGAATGGCTGGTCCCAGGTCGATCTGGCGGGCGAACTTGGCTAACTGGTCTGTGCGCACCAGAGCAGAGCGCAAGCGGGTGAGCTCTCCCTCAGCCATCTCTGGAAAGTGATTGTACAGCCAGGCGCCCACTAAAAAATCCAGCACCGCGTCGCCTAAAAATTCCAGGCGCTCGTTATCTTCCAGCGCGTCGGCGTGTTCGTTCACATACGAGCGATGGGTTAGCGCCCGGTAGAGCAGCCGGTTATCCTGGATTGGTACATTTACACGTTGGGCAAACTCCTGGGGTGTTTCGTACCCCAGGTCTCCCTGAGTGAATTCCATCATCGACCTCCCGGAACTCAGGGTGCGCCAGATACCCCACGGACAGTCGAGTCTCTGGCGATCCATCAGTTCCATAGATTGTATTGATTTTAATTATACTCCCTAATAGCCAGCACGGTGTTATGACCTCCGAAGCCGAAAGCGTTGCTTAAGGCTACCTTGACGGTTTTTTCGCGCGCCTGGTTAGGGACATAGTCCAGATCGCATTCCGGGTCAGGAGTTTGATAATTGATCGTGGGAGGAATAACTTTTTCCCGCACCGCCTGGATGCAGAACAGCGCCTCCAGTGCGCCCGTAGCTCCCATCATGTGACCAGTCATCGATTTGGTCGATGAAATCGGTATCTGGTAAGCTCGCTCTCCAAACACCTGCTTGATCGCTTTGGTCTCAGAAATATCATTCAGCCAGGTGGCAGTTCCGTGGGCGTTGATGTATCCCACTTCGGCGGGGTCGATCTTGCCAGCCTCCAAGGCCTGGGTGATTGCCTGCGCCCCACCAACGCCGTCTTCGGAGGGCGCGGTGATATGGAATGCATCCGCCGTGGCGCCGTAGCCTGCCAGCTCAGCCAGGATAACCACCCCGCGCCGGCGTGCGTGGCTCTCAGTCTCCAGCACCATGATGGCCGCCCCCTCCCCCATCACCAAGCCATCCCGCTCCAGGTCGAAAGGTTTTGGCGTGTTACCATAATGCTCGTTCCGGCGTGACATCGCCCCCAAGCGGTCGAATGCGCCGATGGCGATTTTTGTGATCGTTGCCTCCGCACCGCCTGCAACTGCGACGTCGATCACACCACTGCGCAGCAATTGCCAGGCCACGCCGATGCCATCTGCGCCAGAAGCGCAGGCTGAAGCTACTGAGAAGCACGGCCCGCGGTAGCCGTAATCGATGGCAACCAGGCCTGCCGCGCCGTTTGCCATCATCATCGGGATGACGAATGGGCTGATCCGCCGCGCCCCCTCTGCCTGCATGGCGAAAATGTTCTCTTGCAGGGAAGTCAAGCCGCCAATCGCTGATGAGACGATCACACCCACACGGTTGGACTGGATCTCGGAGGTCTGTAGACCAGCCTGCTGGATGGCTTGCCTGGCGGCGGCGCTGGCGAACTGTTCGAACCGATCTCTGCGACGGGCTTCCCTGGCAGGCATCCATTCCTCAGCCTGGAAACCCTTGACTTCGCAGGCAATTCGCACCTGGAATGCGGAGGCGTCAAACAGGGTAATCGGTCCAACCCCAGATATGCCAGCCACTGCTTTTTGCCACGTTTCCTCTACCGATAATCCCAATGGGCTGACTGCCCCTAATCCAGTCACCACCACACGCTCTTCCATGGAAGGCTCCTCAATTCGATTTCAAGCCTGAGCCGGTCAGCACTAAAACAATGGGCTCAGGAATTTTGCCCACCGTTTGGGCCAACCCGTTCCACACCACCGCCGAGGTCGGCTCGACATAAAAACCCCGCCTGGCCAACTCGGATCGACCCCTGGTGATATCCTCTTCATCGACTGCGACAAACATACCCTGGCTGGCTGATACCGCCTGCATGACCGCGTCGCCGCGCAGGGGATGCAGCACCCGGATGCCTTCTGCCAGGGTTTGAGCTTCCGCTACCCAGGCTAATCCGGCCTGCCCATAGGAAGCCAAAGCCCAAAGAGGCGCACAGGCGCGCGCTTGAACGCCGACCAGCGCCGGTGTGCGTTCGACCAGTCCTGCCTGCTGCAGAGCCTGGAAGCCGCGAAAGATCCCCAGGATCAGCCCGCCTTGCCCCGCGGGTGCGATCAGCGAGCCGGGCGCATCTCCGAGCTGATCGCACAGCTCATAAGCCAACGTGGCATACCCAGGCAGGTTATAGGGCAGGTAAGCATGGCTGGCGTACACCTCCCCATTTTCTGCAGCCCGGCGCACGGCTTCGGCGGCGTTGGAGCGCGGCCCCAAGATCCGCACGATCTCCGCACCGTAGGCCTGAATTTGCGCTCGCTTTGGACCAGTGGCCGAATCGGGTATGAACACCCGCAGGCGTATTCCCGCCCGGGCGGCGTAAGCAGCCAGGGACGCCCCCGCGTTGCCGGAGGAATCCTCCAGCGCCGCTTGTACGCCCCGCCCGCGCAAAAACCCGGCAATTAATGCGCTGCCCCGGTCTTTGAACGAGCCGCTCGGGTTCAGATATTCGCATTTGAACGCCACCTGTACGCCGAAAACCCGATCCCACACCAGGGGCGTGTTCCCCTCTCCTAGCGAAACCGGCTCATATTCGGCGGGCAAGCCAAAGCTATGCCGGTAGCGCCAGATGCCTGGCTGTTCAGGCTCGATGCCCTTCGGGTCAAAGCGCAGCGCTTCGGAGAAGTCGAACAACCCGCCACACTTCGGGCAACGGTAAGCTGCCCCGGTTTCGGGGTATGCCTGGCGACAGTTGGTACACTGGACTTGCATCATGGTTTGGGATTTTTAACACAAAGCCGCAAAGTTGCAAAGACGCGATGCTTCTTTGCGACCTTGCGTTAAGCTCTTAATCCTCCTTGCCGGGAAGGTATTTACCCTCCACCCAAATCTCGCCCTGCGGACCGACCTCCTTCTTCCACACCGGTACGATTTCCTTCAAGCGATCGATGCCATAGCGCGCCGCTTCGAACACGCCAGTGTCGCGGTGCGCCGCAGTGCAGGCGATCAGCACCGTGGGCGTGCCCGGATGCAGCAGGCCTATGCGCTGCACGATGGCGATGCCCTCCACCTCCAGCCAGCGCAGGCGGATCTCCTCAGCCACCTGGCGCATCTTGGCCTCCGCCATCGGCTTGTAAGCCTCGTATTCCAGGTAAACGGTCTGGCGTGGCTCACCCCGCCGGGTCTCAGCCCGCACCATACCGGTGAACAGGCAGGCCGCGCCGGTGGTCGGCAGGGTAATGCTGGCGAGCAGCTCGTCCAGGTCCAGCTCCTGATCTGTGATGCTGAAAATTGTAGGCTTACCTGCCGAGCTCTCGTTGGTATCGCCAGAGCCGCCGCTGACTGGAGGGAAGAGCGCCACCTCTGCCCCCACTGGGATCAGATCCTCGTCGAAGGCAAATTCCATGTTCACCGCCACCAGCGCGCTACCAAGAGCCGGCGCCAGTTGCGGATAGCGCTGCCCAAGTAAAACCTTGAGATCGCCAACCCGATATGCCTCCGGGATTTCCACATACGCCTCGGAATTCCCGGCCAGGTTTTTCAGGCTGGCGAAGAAAAGCACCTTGATTTCCATGCTTTCACACGTTGAGAACGTCGCCGCTGCGCCCGCCGCGCTTTTCCACCAGGCGGATGTCCTGGATGCGCATGGTCTTTTCGGCAGCTTTAGCCATGTCGTATACCGTTAGAGCCGCCACACTGACAGCGGTCAGCGCTTCCATCTCGACCCCAGTTTTGCCCACCGTGCGCACGGTGGCGGTGATCTGCACGCCGGGCAGTTCGTCATCCAGCTCCAGGTCAACCGTGATCTGGGTGAGCGGCAGAGGGTGGCAGAGAGGGATCAACTCAGCCGTGCGCTTGGCGGCCATCACCCCGGCAAGCTGGGCTACGCTGAGCACATCGCCTTTCTTTATTGTGCCTTCGCGGATCAAAGCCAACGTTTCCGGGCGCATCACCACTGAACCTTTAGCCACCGCCAAGCGGTCAGTATCTGGTTTCGCGCCTACATCTACCATGCGGGCGCGTCCGCTTTCATCGAGGTGCGAGAGCTTGGAAGACATGCGGGAATTATATCCTATCCCCGGTATAATTCTAGCCAGCAGTCATTTTCGAGCAGGAGGCGAGCATGGATACGTTAACCATCAGCGAGATGCAGGCGCTCATGCAGGCAGGGGGGTTATCCAGCCGCCAGCTCGTTGAGCGATACCTGGAGCGCATCCACAGCCTGGATCGAGATGGTCCGCGGCTGAACGCGATCATCGAGCTCAATCCGGAAGCCCAGGAAATCGCCGCCGGGCTCGACCAGGAGCGCCTCGCCGGTCAGAGCCGCAGCCCGCTGCACGGCGTTCCCATCGTTCTGAAGGACAATATCGACACCGCCGACCGCATGACCACCACCTCCGGATCGCTGGCTCTGGAAGGTCACATCGCCGCTCAGGATGCCTTCCTGGTTTCCCGCCTGCGCCAGGCCGGGGTTGTCATCCTGGCCAAGGCCAACCTGAGCGAATGGGCCAACTTTCGCTCCACCCGCTCGGTCTCCGGCTGGAGCAGTCGCGGCGGGCAGACCCTGAACCCTTACGCCCTGGACCGCAACCCGTGCGGCTCCAGCTCAGGCTCGGCGGTAGCAGTTGCCGCTGACCTGTGCGCTGCCGCAGTGGGCACCGAGACGGACGGCTCCATCGTCTGCCCCTCTCACGCCAACGGGGTGGTAGGGATCAAGCCGACATTGGGGCTGGTCAGCCGCTCGGGCGTGATTCCGATCTCGCATTCGCAGGATACCGCCGGGCCGATTGCCCGCACGGTGAGCGACGCTGCGATTCTGTTGGGCGCCATGACCGGTATTGACCCGCGTGACCCGGCGACGGAGTCAAGCCAGGGAAAATCGTATGTCGACTATACGCAATTTCTCAAGGCAGACGGCTTGCAGGGCGCCCGCATCGGCGTGGCGCGAAACTTCTTCGATTTCCATCCTCGGGTGGATCAAATTATGGAAACCTGCCTGGAAGCGCTCAAATCAGGCGGCGCAGAGCTGGTCGATCCGGCGGACATCGAGACCAAAGATAAAGCTGACGACACCGAGCTAGAGGTTCTCTTTTACGAGTTCAAAGCCGACCTGAACGCTTATTTGGGCGCCTTGGGTCCGGGGGCGCAGGTCCATTCACTGGAGGAAGTGATCGCTTTCAACGAAGCCAACAGGGAGCGAGTAATGCCGTACTTCGGGCAGGAGCGCATGCTCAAAGCCCAGGAAAAGGGTCCACTGACCGACGAAGCCTATCTCAAAGCCCTGGAGACCAATCATCGCCTGGCGCGCGATGAAGGCATCGACTTCACGCTGCAAACGCACCGGCTGGACGCCATCGTCGCCCCGACAGGCAGACCAGCCTGGTTGATCGATTATGTCAATGGCGATCACTACGGCGGCGGCAGCTCTTCCCCCGCCGCAGTGGCGGGCTACCCGAACATCACCGTGCCCGCCGGTTATCTGTACGGGCTGCCGGTGGGCATTTCGTTCATCGGCGCTGCCTACTCCGAGCCCACCCTGCTACGCCTGGCATACGCTTTCGAACAGATTACCCGGATGCGCCAAGCGCCGCGGTTTTTGCTGACAGCGGATCTGCGAACAGGACTATAACAGACTATTTGCACAGAATCGCTTGACCCGGCCAATTTTTGGTTTAGACATCCTCTATGGTATTCTCCGCTTTCTTGAACGCATTGCAAACATGGATCAGCCGGCTCGCCGCCCTCGCAGGGGTCGCGGTCCTGCTGATTCCACTGATCGGCTTTCGCCGTTTGGATCGGCGTGCAAGGGGGAGCACCTCGGGCAGACTGACTGCTGCAGTGCGCTGGCCTTTTATGCTGGTGATGACAGTGCTTTTTCTCTCTGCGGGTGTGCTGCTCTGGAAACCGCTTCCCATATCCCTCACCCCATACTGGTATACGGCAGCGCTCCTCGGCGGAGCCTTGCTTTACTTCCCTGCCGTTAGCCTGTACCTGTGGGGCTATAAAACATTAGGCGCAAATTTCGGGTTATCCTCCGGGTTCGCTGCCTCGCTGTACGCCGATCACGAGCTCGTCCAAACAGGACCGTTCCGCTATGTTCGCCACCCGATGTACCTGGGAGTCATCCTGGCTGCGGCGGGTGCCCTGCTGATTTTCCGCACCTGGGCGATGCTGATCTTTGCCCCGATTTCGTTAGGCATCATATTTCGAGCACGGCGCGAGGAGAGGTTGCTCGCTCAGGCCTTCGGCGAAGACTGGCAGGCTTATAAAAAACGCGTGCCAGCCTGGATTCCCAATCTGGGTAAAAGAGGAGCCAGTTATGTGGGGTGACAGCATCATCGGCTTTGGCAGCTATCATTAAAAGTATGCCAGCGGCCGCGAAGGCGACATGTTCTTGACCGGATTCTCACCGCGGGTGCAAAACCTTACGCTGTACATCATGGCCGGCTTCGACCAGTACGAATCCTTGCTGGGCAAGTTAGGCAAGTACACAACAGGCAAATCTTGTTTATATATCAAGAAAATCGAGGATATCGACCTGCAAACGCTTCGCGAGCTGGTGCGGCTTTCAGCGAATCATGTCGCCAGGACTAACAATAGATGACCCATACCCCGTAACGTTTATGAACAACCCGGATAAACCTGAAGCCTCGCTTTTTGAGATCCTTCGCCAGAGGCTGGGCGACCAGCTTGGCGACTACCTGATCCCGCCCCCAGTCTTTCAGACGCTGCGTGGCGAATTCCTGGCCTACGAGCCGCAAGCTGGCCTGCTGAGGATCCGCTTCCCGGTCCTGAACGAGTATCTCAATCCTTATGGTTCGCTGCAGGGAGGCATCCTTGCTGCCGCCGTAGATAACACCCTCGGGCCGCTGAGCATGCTGGTGGCGCCCCCTAACGTAACCCGGCGGCTGGAGATGAAATACAGCCAGGCTGTAACGCCGGACCTGGGATATATCCTGGTGGAGGGCAGGTATTTAGGTGCAGAGGGTCAATACCTGAAATTCAGCGCGGAGGTACGCACCCCATCTGGCAGCCTGATTGCCAGGGCTCAGGCTTATCACTGGGTCATAACAGATCAGCCGTGAAATATCGAAAACCCGGTCCACCCGGTCGAGTCTGGGCGGCTCCAAAATCCTGCTTTCTTCGTTATAATCGCGCCCATGGCAAATCTTCTTAACAAGTGGAAACAAGGGCTGGCGAAGACCAGTAAAGCGACCTTCGGGCAGATTGCTTCCCTGTTCGGGGCGAGCGAGATCAACGATGAAACCTTCGAAGACCTGGAAGCCTTGATGATCCAGGCCGACCTGGGGGTGGAAACCAGCGAGGAGATACTGGAGGCGCTTTGGCGGCGCGAGAGCGAGGAGGGTCTCATCCGGGCCGACGAATTGCGCCGCGCCTTCCGAGAGGAGCTGCGCCTGCGCCTGGACTCCCCTCCTGCGGTTGAATTCCCGGCCCGGCCCACGGTAATCCTGGTCGTCGGTGTTAATGGCTCCGGCAAAACCACCACAATCGCCAAGCTGGGTTGGCTTTTCAAAGAACAGGGCCAGCGCGTCCTACTCGGTGCTGCCGATACTTTCCGGGCTGCCGCAGTGGACCAGCTCGAGACCTGGGCTGCGCGCCTCGATCTGCCCGTGATCTCGGGGCAGATGGGCGGCGACGCCGGCGCTGTCGCCTACGACACGGTCCAATCCGGCATCTCGCGCGGCTTCGACGTGGTCATCGTCGACACCGCCGGGCGGCTGCACACCCGCTTCAACCTGATGGAAGAGCTCAAAAAAGTCCATCGCGTGGTAGGCAAAGCTCTGCCCGGAGCGCCTCATCACGTCTGGCTGGTGATGGACGCCACCACCGGTCAAAACGCACTGCAGCAAGCCCGCGCCTTCAAGGAGGCCGTCCAGGTCAGCGGCGTGATCCTGGCCAAGCTGGATTCCTCCGCCCGCGGCGGGATGGCTTTCGCCATTCAAAAGGAGCTCGGCCTGCCCATCCTGTTCGCCGGTTTGGGTGAAAAACCCGCCGACCTGGAGCCTTTCAACCCTGAGGCCTTCGTGGAGGGTATTCTGCAAGGTCAGCCAGGTTAAACCAACCGACTGGCTTAGAAATCCAATTTCGCGCCTGGAAAGACAAAGGAGGTTGCACATGAACCTGATCCCGAATGAGAAAATCCTGATGGAATCGGATAATAAAGAATTGATCCTGACCACTCACAGGCTGAGGCACGCTTACCGCCAGAAGGGAGAGCCCCGCCTGACCAGCCTCACCCTCGAAGCGCTGCGATCCTGCGAGCTGCGCCGGATCAGCCATCCCTTCTGGCTCTACCTGGGTGTGTTTTATTTCCTGCTCGGCCTGATCCTGGCTACCTATGGCGGGGTGTACCTCCTCCTCGGCCTGATCCTGGCTGCCATGTGCCTATACACTTACTACGCCAGCCGGCGCCAGGTGCTGCGGCTTGCCTCGGCTGGCGGGGCGATCGTTGCCGACGTCGCAGGCCTGTCTCGGGAGGCGATCACGGAATTTGTCGATGCAGCTGAAAGCGCCAAAATCGATCTGCTCCTGCACCTGCACAGTCAGTGAGTGAGGACTTCGGGCTTTAGCAACTTGTGGCTCATATCATACGAGGAGGCATTGCGATATGGCATATAATACAGAACTGGCCGAGCGCATCCGCGAGCTTCTGGCAGGCAAAACGGGTCTTACGGAAAAGAAAATGTTCGGCGGGATCGCCTTCATGCTCAATGGCAACATGGCCTGCGGCGTGAGCGGCGACGACCTGATGGTGCGGGTTGGCCCGGACGGCCACGAAGCCGCGCTGGCGCGACCACACGTGCGCGTCTTCGACCTGACCGGCAAACCGAGTATCGGCTGGGTGCTGGTGGGGCCGGGCGGCATCGCCAGCGACTCCGACCTGCGTCTTTGGGTGGAGAAAGGCATTGCCTACGCGGCTTCCTTGCCGATCAAGTGAGCTGACAAGCTGGCGGTTAATCCTATCGGGTTATTTCTATCCGCTCGACCTGGCGGTAATTCCAAATAAGCGGTAGCGCAATGCTAAAAGCGCCGGCTACAATATCCGAACTCGTCGAGCTGATCTCCTCCGCCCGGGCAGCCTGGGAGGCGCTCATGGTTGGCCTTCTACCCCGTGATTACGATCAGCCCGGTGTGGCTGGGGAATGGTCGCTCAAAGACATAATCGTCCACATCGCCTGGTTTGAAAACGAGATGGTAGGCATGCTCGAGAGGCGGGCGCTGGTCGGCTCGGAGCTGTGGAACTTGAGCCAGGCCGAGCGCAACCAGGCTATTTACCTGCAAAATAAAAGCCGGTCGTTGAACGATATATTGTCCGATTCGCGGCATACCTACACCCGGCTTTTGGGCCTGTTAGAGGGACTCAAAGACGCCGAGCTGCACGACCCGGCGCGCTTCAATGACATGCCCACCGACTGGGTGCCCTGGCGCATCATCGCCGGCAACACTTACCTGCATTACCTGGACCATGCCCAGGACATACAGGTATGGCTGGAGGGTAATTTATAACCTTTGAAGCCGCTG
>DATEDC010000101.1:0-15879 GCA_035286585.1 Anaerolineales bacterium | reverse complement strand
TAGAAGCGCACTTCCTTGGTGGAGAGTTTTTGAACGAGCCATTCTCTCAATCGGGCGTTCTTTTTCTCCAGGCTTTCCCCCGATTTCAGCGCACTCAAGGGATAATTCAGCCTGAGCGCCCGGCCCTGGATCAGGTGGCGGGTCAATCCAGCGGGCAGCAGCTCCCCATTGCGGGCCAGCTCCAGCACCTCCGAAGTATCGTACTGTGGGAAGATTACTAACCCAGCCATCTCGGGGTAGAGCACCATCACCTCCTCCAGCTCCTCCGTCATCACCCGGTGCAGGTTGCAGCGGTCTTTATAAATATCTACCAGGGCGTTCAGCAGGCGGTTCTGCTCGGCCACCTCCTGCTTGGGCGCTTCCGGCCTGGCGGCGAACACCTCCTTATCGGCGCGGAACACATACATCAGGTATTCACGCCGGGCAAGCCCCGCCCGGGCGCGCAGCCGATCGGTGAGGATCAGGTCTACCCCTTCCAGGTTGGTCAGACCCGCGGTCAGGCTGCGAGGGTCCATGCCCTCGATAACGTGATGCCAGGTAGTCAGTGTCACGTGAGGCTCCTCATAGGGCACCACCTGCACCAGGATATGCGGGTACTTTAGCATGTGCAGAGCGGTTATGCGGTTGGCGCCATCCAGGACAACGTAGCGCGGGTCGTCGCCTCCCAGAGGGGTAACCACGGGGGGGTTCTTCAATATACCTTCCGACTCCAGGCGCTGCGCCAGCGGTTCGGTTCGCTGGGCGTCGTTATATTCGTGCTCTACCAGCAGCTCGATAGGCAGGATGCGCAGATCTGGCATCAGGGTGCTATCAGAAGGGTGGATTCGCGCGACCATCACAACACCTGTTGGAACACAAATTCTTCCCGCTAATGAGATTACCCTTTATAACACAAAACAGGGTTGCGAGGCGCTTACACTTCGTCGAGGCGCGCCGGTAGGTCTGCGCGCGAAAAAGATTGACGTGACCCCGTGTGGATGCTGGATGGGATTGGGCGCCGGATTGCCAGCGCGATCACTTAGCTGTCACTGCTTTGCTGGCTGAACCTCCAAGAGTGCTTCTCACGGTGATATTCTGCGAACCCCCGATATGGGGCGGCTCTGCGAATCGATATGGGTTGCACAGGCGATGAGACAGAGTCCTGAATGCGAAAGCGCCCAGTGGAAGCTGAGCGCTCTAATGCAAATGAACTGTGGTGGCATCTAATTATCCAATCTAGGCTGTTTAGCTCCAGGAGTCCGGCGTTATGTTACCTCAAATTGACTTGCTCCACGGCGTCCATTATCCTTTTTATGCCATGGTAGAAGCGCAACTCAGCGGTAACCAGGTTGTAAGCCCGGTCAACAATTCTCTCTCTTTCCTCTTCATGTTCCAGATAATACAAAATGGTTTTGGATAACTCGGGTATTTGAGCGGCTACATAATGGACATTCGCTTTAAACTCGCTACAGTGCTCCAAAACCGGTTCAGAAACGATTAAAGACCGATTAGGCGCAGCTAAAGCGAAACGGGAAAAATTATCATCGTACCAGGTGCGGGTAATATTCAAAGTGATCTTTGCCCGATTTAAATACTCCGTTCTCGTTCCATTGAAGATAAACGGATTTTGTTCGTTATCGGCAACATGAATCTTCACCCCATAGGGTCGTAACTCATCACACACCTGGTCTAGAATGACACTTCTTCTCTTTGTACCACGCTTTCCCATCCAGAGCACATCGATATCTCGCTTCAGGTTTAAATCCGCGTATAAAACCGGGCTGCCTCCCCAGGGGACATACAGGGTTGGAATTCCTGCCCTGCTGCGGACGGCGCCGTAAATTTGGGACGAATCTGCCAAAATATGCAGCCAGCCTTTCTTGTATGCGTAATCATAGTCGCCCACATAACGGTAGCGATTCATGCGGCGATCCACCCAATTGAAGGGCGGCAATGTGGATAGACGGCGAGAAAGTGACGAATGAGAATGACTCAACCTGCCCACCCAGGAGCGTGTGGAGCCGAGCCAGCGTACGATCCTGTACGGCATTCTCAGATCAGGCATGCCTTCCGTGTTCCAGTGCGCCACCACCGGCCTTTGGCGACTTTCGCGCAGCGGAACGCCTGCCCAAATAGGGATAATCTTGTTGTATGGTCCAAAGGTCAGCAGCACATCGATGTCCTCAGGCACAGGGTCAGTGTAAGAGAAACCCGCTGCCTGGTGACCCAGTTGTCTCAATTCGTAATTGATCATCTCCGTCATGTCATCTGCATCCGCCCACACCGGCACGGCAACTCGGTAGCTTTTCACCTGCATCCCTCCCGGATGATCTTAACCCTTCGGTTTACCTGCGCGTTCTCGCTCGTACGCCTGCATGACGAAATGCAACGTACCGGGCACATGGTCCGCCTTGAGACCCTGCCAAAATTCTCCTGTTAGAACGTGTCGAGCAGATTGAAAAGCGCCGGCAAGCGCAAACAGCAAGCGGCTAAACGCGGTGAACAAGCGCTTATGGCGCAAGTTCCATGTCACGGTGCTCAAATAGACGCGGCAGATGCGACCGTACCAATAGCTCGATTCGGCAGATGCCAACAAGCGCCGATAAGAGTCTGATCTGGCAAGGATGAGATCTCGCGAAGATTTCGTGTCTTCGGTAGCCCGTAAATAATTGGTCGATGAATTCCAGGATGGACCCCGAAATAAACAAGCCACAACAGCAGACGTATTGGCAATTTCGCCGTGATAAGCAATTCGCCTGCACAGGTCTTCATCTTCGGTGCCGCAGATAAATGGGCTGAACCCACCAACGAGAAAAAATGATCGGGTTTCAATCATAGAAGCCTGAATTGGCGCCCAGGCCCCACCCATGATCTGGGCAAAACGGTTGCCACTCAAGCCAGAATTGATCTCTGCCAGGATTTTACCCTGCTCATCCACGATCCGAATACCCCCGTACAACCATGCAGCCTCCTTCTCCTGGCAAGCAAGATGCCAGAAGCTCCTCAAAGCGCCAGGCAAGAGCCAATCATCATCATCCAGAAAGGCCAGATAAGCGCCCTTTGCTACCGCCGCGCCGCAGTTACGCGCAAAACTGCGTTCGCGCCGATTCGTATTGATGATGGTCACCCTGGGCGAGTCTTGCCAGTCAGCTTTGGGCAACGACCTGCCAGAGTCGTTCACCACAATCACCTCAAAATCAGCCTGGTGAATGTCCTGTTCGAGAACGCTCATCACCGAGCGCTCAAGTGTTGAACGACCAATAGTTGGAATGATGTATGAGCAGAATATGGGCGCTTGCATCGAGTTCTCGTTGAGCCAGATGGCTGTTTGCACATCCCAGGCTGATAATCCCACCCGTAATTTTCTAACCGCTTTCAGCCTCCTGGAAGCCTTTACGGAAGGTAAAGCTTGCATAAGGCCTGGATATCGCCCGCCAGTAAGCTGGCGAAAAAAGGCCCCTGGTGGTGGCAAATGCGCTGCGCAAAGCAAAAAAAGCCCGGCTGGCAGCGGTGAACAAACGCCTGCGCTGCAGGTTCCACACCACGGATGTCAGGTACACCCGCAGCAAACGCCCCTGCCAGTAAGGAGCGCTAGCAGAAGAGCGCATCGCTTCAAATGCCCCCGAACTATCCAGGATGCGATCTCGCGCCCAACGGCTGGCTTGAGAATGGCCCAGGTAATCCGTGGTGCTTCCCAGTTCCCCCCTGACCACATAGGCTACAAGATTAGGTGTTTCTGCTATTTCCCCTACCAGGGCAACTCGCCGTAATAAGTCAATGTCTTCGGGTCCAGAGATGAGCGGGTCGAATCCGCCTACCTTGAAAAATGTCTCCTGCTCGATGAATGACGATTGCAAGGGGATCCATTCACCTGCCATCACCTGGATAAAGCAGTTTCCGTTTAAGCCGTGGCGGAGCTGGATCGTCGGTCTGTCCTGACGATCAACCAGTTGCGAAACCCCATACAGCCATTTTGCCTGGCTGGATTGGCTCAAGCTCCAGAGGTGTTGGAAGGCGCCGGGCGCAAGCCAATCGTCATCATCCAGAAAATGCAAATAGCGACCCCTGGCGACAGCCGCCCCAGTATTACGGGCCACGCTGCGCTCGCGGCGGTAAGTATCGATGACCTGCACCCGCGCTGAACGCTGCCATTCCGCAAATGGCAAGGGTTCGCCCGAATCGTTGACGACAATCACCTCGAAGTCGCCAGCGGGGAGATGCTGGTTGAGAATACTTTCTACCGCCCGGGATAGCGACTGCCGCCCAATAGTAGGGATGATCGTTGAACAGAACAAGCTCGAATCTCCTTCAGCTTCTCCAGGTCGTGTTACGGTACAGATCAACCTCTGCTGCCCCTACTGTAGTCCTCACCAGATTGATGTGGGGACGACCTATCCCACGCCAGAATTCACGGGATAGAAGATGGCGGCCAGAAGCAGGGAAAGCCAACAGGCAAAAGACAGCACGGCTGGAAGCCTTGGTCAGGCGATTTTGTTTTAGATTCCAGCGAATCGATGCCAGATAGTAATAGACTATCTTTCCATGCCAGTAGGCTGTTCGATTCAAGCTGGCCTGCGCAGAAGTGAGCATGCGTCCAAACGCGCCGGGCATCTCCAGACAATTTTCCCGGGATTGGCGGTTCTGCACTATCAAGTTATTATAATCAGTCGTGCTGCCAGTATCACCGTAGCGAATGCAGGCTACGGCTTCCGGGCAACGGGCGAACTGATGATATCGGGCAATTTTTCTGGATAGGTCGATGTCCTCGTATCCGCCGCTCAGGGAATACAAGGAAGCGAAGCCTCCCGCGGCGAAAAACCCTTCGGATTCAATCCAGGACGCCTGAAGGGGGATCCATTCAGAAGCAACCATCTGGATAAAGCAGTTGTCAGCGTCGGTGGGGGCGATCTCAGAGAGTAATTTTCCCGTGTGATCTACCAGATGGAAGCTTCCGTACACCCAAGCTGCCTGGGTGGTTTTGGCAACCTCCATGAGATGTTTGAAAGCGCCCGGCAGCATCCAATCATCATCATCCAGGAAGTGCAAATAACGGCCTTGGGCCACGGCAGCGCCTGTATTTCTGGCTACACTTCGATTGCGACGTTTGGTGTTGAGCATCTTGACACACGGCGACCTCATCCAATCTTCCGGAGCTAATGGATTTCCCGAATCATTTACCACGATCACTTCGAACTCCCCCCGGTCGAACTCCTGATTGAGGACGCTATTGACAGCACGAGACAGTGTTGCTCGACCAATAGTCGGAATAATGGTGGAACAAATCATCCTGGCCCTCCTCTTATTCCCTGACCAGGTTCTTAGCCGGATCATACAGGTAGAGCATTAGATTGAAATCATCTTCCGGCAGGCGTAAATACAGCACATCAATCAATACAGTGTTGCTCATAACCCACTCTCGCATGACCGGATTACCCCAGATCGTTTCTGAATCTACTAAAAACCAGTAGCGCACACCACTTTCCAACACTGCGTCTGGACGGATATCCTTCCAGGGGATAATCTCCTTACCCAGATAATATGGTCCGAATTCAGGCCACCAGGCAACGAATACATCATCCTCACGGCTCTCCGACTTCATGATCTCAAAGGCGGCTCTCCAATCACGACGACCGCCATTATTCACCCGGTAATATAATAGGTTCGTTCCAGCGGCTTCTGCTACCAGTACCAGCAGGATTCCCACAGCCAGCAGCTTCCCCCCTTCTTTAGTATGAGTGATTAATTCCTGGATGGCGATGGCAGCCAGGATCAACCAACATGGCAGGGTCATGAATACATAGCGGTCTTTGGTGAACATAAAGGGATTCAAGATCACTAACAGAGCCATAGGTAGAAGAGCTGAGAGCATAAAGAACAACCCAACCCTGCGCTTTCTCAGCAGCAGATGCAGGCCCCCGACCAGGGCTAAAGAAATGATGGGCAGGCTGATATTGAAACCGATAGCCACTAACAGCCTGGGTGGGTCGTCGAACTGCTGGCCTGCAAAAGCATCGATAGCAAATATCATAATCGAAGAACCGGTAGCCAGGTAGCGAATGACATCAACAGTGGCCATTAGAAGCATTGGGGCGATGAGGATAATTAAATTTCGTTTCCCAAGACCAGGCGGCAACTCAAAACGGAATAGCCACAGTGTTGCCAGATACATTAAGATCACTGGCAGGATAAAGACTACTGTCAGACGCTCTGAAGCCGCAAAGTATAAGAACACATAGAACAGCAGAATATATCTTGGACGGTTACGCTCAAAGGCGAAAAAGAATGCAAACGCCGCCAGCGTATAAATAAGCATCAAAGAGGTGTAAAAGCGGGCGTTCTGCGACCAGAAGAGGTGCCAGGGGGAAACGGCTAACAACAGCGCCATGACTAGAGCCGCGCCAGATCCAATGAGCTTTCGAGCCGAGAAGTATAAAATGGGAATGGAGAGGATGCCGATTAGGGCGGAAGCCAGCCTCGCGCTCCACTCGGTGACCCCGAAGAGATTCAAAAAAAATTTTGTAAAGATAAGGGAGAGCGGCAACCAGAGAGTGTCAGGCAAATTGCGCAAGAAAATTGCCATATCATTCAAATGAATCTCCGCCCTGTTGATGGTGAATATTTCGTCGATCCACAGACTCCATTCGCCGAGCTTGTAGAATCGCAGCACTGCCGCCAGGAGCGTAATTGCCGCCAGGAGCCCGTATTGATAAGCGGTATTTTCATGCAGGTTTGCTAGAGTGGTATTTGGACGATAGCCAGACATTCATTTACCCTTACATTACAGCAAGATGAATATTGGTTAGCTCTTGAACAAACCACGCAAGAGACCGCGCACCGCTTTCCAATTGCCTTTTCTCCCTTCGCGCACGGCTACATGCACAGCCAGGTAGGGCGCGCCAACCAAATAGAACGCGATCTTCTCCGACAATGCAGCGTGCCGGTGCATAAACAGTAACCAGTGGCGAGATTTGTGCCTGGCATAATCTTCGCTGTAGCCTTTTCCATAGGTATGGCTGACCTGGTGGTAGCCAACCGCCTGGGGGATGTACATTGCCCGGAGGCCCGCCTTCTGCAGGCGCAGCGAAAAATCCAGGTCCTCTGGCCCAAAGGGGCCAAACTGGGGGTCAAAACCACCCAGTTGTTGGAAGACATCCGCGCGCACCATCATAGCTCCACCGCAAGAGATGCATTCCCGCGGGACATCGTGCTGCCCGTTGTCAATCTCGCCGTATCCAACCGGACGGATGCGCCAGAAAACAAAATTAATTTGCGCTCCGCCCCCATCATTGATCCTCTGAGGATCGTGCCTGAAGCGCAGCTTGGCCTGGGTTTGTCCCAGTTGAGAATCCTGGTTAAATGGATTGAAGAGCGATTGGACAAAGCCAGGCTCGACCAGGATGTCATTATCCAGGAACAACAGGTGGGTTGCCCCGAGGTGGTTAATTGCCAGCTTTGCTGCCGCGTTTCGTCCCTCCGCTACCCCAAGGTTGACGGGATGACTGTGCGTCAGAACGCCAGGGAACTCGCCCTGGACGGCTTCCAGCGTGCCGTCTTGCGAGCCATTGTCCCACACCAGCACTTGAAAGCGGGGTTCGTGCATCTTCGAAAGGCTGGATAAGCACTCCAGTGTCTTCTGCTTTTGTTTGTAGGTCAAGATCAGGACGACAATGTTTGTGCCATTTGAAGGCGCAGCCATCTCTAGCCCCTGGTGGACCAACAAGTTTCCCGGCTTACCCACGATCCGGAAAAGTTGATTTCCCCCGCTCAGATAGGGCCTGGATAGCCTTGCGGTACACATCTTCCAACTGCTCAGCAACCCCAGACCAACTATGGTTTTGCTGAACGTACCTGCGCCCGTTCTCGCCCAACTGGCGCCGATAATCCGGGTTATCGACAAGTTGTAAAATCTGCGCAGCAATTTCGTCGGGCCTCTCAGCGACTAATAAATCTCGACCCGGTTGTGCGCTAAGCGCCAGGATCGCGCGCGGCGTGGCTACCACCGGCGTGCTGCAAGCCATGGCTTCGACGACTTTATTTTGGAATCCGGCTCCATAAACCATGGGTACTACCGCCAGCGTCGCTTTGCGCAGATAAGGACGCATATCGGGAACGGTTCCGGTGACGGTGATTGCCGGGTTTTCAGCCAGGGAGCGTACTCTCGCAGTGGGGTCCTTCCCGACGACCAGCAGTTTCACCTCCGGCTTTTGAGCCCAAACGAGCGGCATGACCTCCCTGACCAGAAACATTAACATCGTGACGTTAGCGTGGTAACCCATCTTACCGCTGAAAACGATCGTTGTGGGATCGCGCTCGATCTCCTCCCCTGCGCTAAAATATTCGAAATCGACGCCGTTGGGTAAGACGTCCATGGGAGAGGGCTTGACATTCGCCGGGACCAGATCAAGCAGGGCTTGCCTATCCACTGCGGTGGTAAACAGCACACGATCGAACTGACCTGCTAACCAGCCTTCATAGCGGTGTGTCCGGTAGAGATCCAAACGTGTCATCAACTTACCGTAGTAACTCCGGCTTTGTCGGGCAGCCTGTTTGAAAAGATAGCTGATGCAATCCACGCTATCCCAAACAACTGGAACGTGTTGGAAACGGGACTTGACAAACAACCCATACTGCGCGCCACGCAGGTGCTCCACGTGGACAACCTCATATTTAAAGGCGTCCTGGGACTTCAATCGTTCTTCTATATTATCTGCCAGTTCCGGCTGCCAGGAAAAGACAGCCTGCAGGGGGACCGTTGAAGGCAGCGCCAGGAGACAATTCCACAATGAACGCCAGCGAGATTGGCTGACGGCGATCAGTTCCAAACCGAAATACTTTTCAAGAGAAGCTCCCTCCACTCGCTCGTTCGCATCGGTCCACAACGTACAGACCGTGACCTGGTTGCCGCGCTCGGCGAGCTGGCGAATCAGGTTGAATGAGCGCACCCGGACCAGATTGGGCATATAGGGGACAATGAAAAGGATATTCATTACGAGAAAACCAGGCGGAGTAAAATCATTCTGTTTTGAGCCCTCGTAACCAGATCTTACGGCGGAGTGGAACAGGCAAAAACCATTCTTCGATTTTGAGCAGCCACTTTTTCAAACGCCAGACTACTTTCCTCCAAGGTTCAGAGGGGAAGAGGAAATTGGGTTCCCGGCTAAACCACAACCCCCGCCTGAGTGCCTGCCAGATTTCCGGATCAAGTCCCTCCTTCTTAGTCAGGTACTTTTCAAGCCACTCCAGGTATTCCAGCCGCGTTGACTGTTTCTCGCCGCTGCTTACCGCCAATGCGCTTATCGATTCGGGATGCTGGCGATATTGATCCCAGCAACGTTCTGAAACATAAATAGGCGCTTCCAGGCTGATCTTGGCATAGAAGACCTGGTCTTCATACATGCCTGGGAAGGCATCTTCGAATCCGCCAATGACCTCCAACGCCTGGCGGCGAACAAGCAGGCTGCTGGGACACGGCACGATGGTTTTCCCCGACAGGTATAGGAGCAGGAGATTGGGCGGTTGCACCACGCCATCCAATCGTTTGCCTATCTTTGGTAAATAATCACGCTGGAGATCAGACGCTTTACCGGTCCAACTATACCAGTATAGCGTATTTCCGTATACCATAGCAACTTCGGGATGTTCTTCCAACAGAGCAACCTGTTCCTCCAGCTTATTGGGAAGCCAGATGTCATCGGCGTCTAAGAAGGCGATGAATCTCCCTCGGGCCTGGTGAATACCGAGCTGGCGAGAAGCGCTAATGCCACGATTCTGACGACCAGGGTGGTGGTAGATGCTTACCTGCGCTGGAAATTTTTCGGCATACTCCGCTGCGACAGCAACACTTTCTGTTTCAGACCCGTCATCAATCAGTAGAAGTTCCAGGGTCTGATAGGTTTGACGAAGCACGCTTTCGATAGCCTGCCTCATGAAATGAGGGGGCGGATTGTAGAAAGGTATAATAACCGAAACGAGTGCTTTCTTCTCCACTGTGCAGATGTAGCTTTTAACAATATCGCATTTCCAAACGCATCTCACCAACCCCACTTCCACAGCCAGCGCTCGAAAGCCTCCCCATCCCAATCGGGGATCCAGAAACGAGGCAGTTGAAATCGATGGCTACCGCGTCGAACTATATCGTTTATACTAATGCAGGCGCACTGATAGCCAGCCTGCTGCACCAGCGAAACGACCTCGCGTGAAAATGCTCCATCGGGGTAGGAAAAACTGGAAACGCTCCTGCCAAGAAGGTTTTCCAGGGCAGACTTGCTCTCCGTTATTTCATGGCGCTGTTCAGCAGGCAGCAAGCGGGTAAGTGGGAAGTGCGATGCAGTATGTGAACCGATCTCGATGAGCCCACCTGCGGAAAGCTCGATCGCTTCCTCGCCGGTCATAGCCCGGGGGTGCCCTTTTTTCTCCAATTCTCCAACACCTGCCCAAGATTCGATCTCAAGGAGAACTTTTTCTCTCTCCCCGGGGTCAGCGTTCAATAGTTTTCGATATATCGACAGAAGCATTCTATCACGAACATTGTTCGCCTGGCGGTCATCGCTCTCCTGCCATTCGGTCAACCTCCATTCAAACGGAGCACCTGCGATGTCTAAGGCATGCTGCCCGGGTAGAGTGACTGGTGCCAGGAGCGCAGCTTCGAGGCGATCCCACCAATACTGACAGCCAAAGCTCCCGGTGACGACAAAAACAGTCGCCGGTAGCATATAAGTCTCGAGCAACGCCCTGGCATGCTGATAGACATCCACATACCCGTCGTCAAATGTCAGCGCCACCGCACGTTCAGGCAGCCGCCCGGCGTGGATTCCCTCCACCAGCTTCGCCAGGCTGATCACCTCGGCTTTACGCTTCAGCACCTCGAGCTGTTCGGCGAAATTCCCTGGGGTGACACAATATCGATATGGGTCTCGAGCCACGTCAGCAATCCGGTGATACCCCAAAATCAAAGCATGGCTGGAAAATCTACTCCGGAGCCATCGGCTGTAAAGTTTCAGGGTCTTGAGCCCGGGGATCTTCAAGGCACAGACCCTCCTCTGTATGCCCTGACCCCGATGAGAACTTCATAGTCCGGATCGCGGGCGTCGAGATGCTCCTGGGATAGCTCCTGGGCGGCGATTCCCTGCAAAAAGGCGGTGGCTGCCAGCACATTCCCATAAACCTGCAACCGGATATCTCGTGCGGCAAAACTTTTCTCAAACAAGCGCCTGGCAGAGGCGCTGGTGAAGCGCCAATAATCACCCCACCTGTCCATATCGTACCGGCTGATCTGCGAGATTCCCGGCATGGTCGCCAGTAAAGCGCCGCCGGGCTTAAGAATACGGCGGAGGGTGAAAATGGCTAAATCCACTTCGTAAATCAAGTGCAGTGTCTGGGTGCAGATAATACAATCGAAGGTCACTGCCGGGATGTGTTCCGCTCGAGTGAGATCCGCAATAATGGTTGCGTTTGGGGCGCCTTCGGCAACGTGCAAGATATCGCTCTTTTGCACGCGTTCCCCGCCATACTGGCGTGTATAGGTGTCCTCTCCGATTTCTAACACGTGGCCGCGGATGGCCGCAGACCAGGAGGCGAGAAAATTGTGGATATAGTAACGGTCCACGGGCGTCCCGCGGTCCAACCCCCACACCCGGCTGATAGGTTGGGTGCGTCCGAGATCGCCGAGATCGATCTTATTAGCATAGGGATAGCGAAAATTGCGGGTCAGCCACTGGCGCGCCGGTACCGGCAGCAAGCGCCGGTACAAACTTCGGAGTCGTGCTCTCATCGGCGACCTTATTTTCTCCATCAATCTACCGATGGCACGCCAACGAAAGCGGCTATCTGGGGGAAGGCCCAGACCAGGTTGCGCATGAAGCCCAGTGAGAAACGGCGGTCGGATATCCACAGCAGACCGCCGGCTGCCAGTGCAGCCAGCGCCGCGCCCAACGCAACTCCGACAAGGCCGGGAATGAGAAAATGAGCCGCACCTGCGATGGCTGCGCTCACCCCAGTTATAACCAGCACCGCCATAATCGGGCGCCGCAGCCCGGAAAAAGGCTGGTGTAAAATCTGGCGGATGAAGTGAGCGCTCAAGAACTGCGACAACGAAACAGCAGGCAACCAGGACAAGGCCGCCCCAACCAGGCCAAACCGCTCAGTCAAAATCCAGACCAGACTGATGATCATAGTGGATTGAATCAACTCGATCAACGTGATCCGGTAAGGCTGTCCGTAACCTTTCAACACCGGCGCCACAGCTTCACCAAATATGCCAATCATGGTCACCAAAGCCAGGACCTGGATGATTGGTTGTGTCCCTTCCCAGTTTGGTCCCAATAAGTCCCTGGTTAGACTGGGCGCCAGGACAATGATCAAGGCGCAGATTGGGAACAGGAGTGCTGCCAGGCTGGTAAGTATCGCCCGGAATACGCGCGTCGCCTGGGCGATATCGTTCTGGAGGCGAGAATAGAGCGGGAAGGCCACGTTTCCCACCATCTGGCCGGCCACTTCTGCGGGCAGAAAAGCCAGTTGCGCCGCCAGGAAATACAGGCCCAGCCCGGCCGCGCCAAGCTGGCGCGAGATCACGATGCGCAAGACATAGCTTCCGACCATCACAATCAGGCTGGTGATGAAGATCCAGCGTCCGAATCGAATCAAAGGACGAACTGCTTCCCGTTCGAAGAACAGTCTCGGACGGTGAGGAGCCAGGAAATAGGACCCAACCGCCGCCGTAGCCGTGCCAGCCAGCATGCCTGCAACCAGCCCCCAAATTCCGAAGAGCATGGCTACTGCGATCGACACGACGGCATCCACGGATACGTCGGCTAAACGAAGCAAGGATAGCGGTTTGAAAAGCAGGTTGCGGTTCAGCCTCGCCAGCTTGATGCTGGAAATCGCCTCCACGACCGGGTTGAGCGCCACGATCCGGATGATCGTGACCGCTCGCGGTTCGGCGAAAATGGTGGCAATCAAAGGAGCAGCCGCGATCATAGCCGCGGCGATTAACAGCGAACGAGTTATGCCAATCGTCCAGGCAGCATTGTATTGGTCTTCATCCGTCTCCTCTCCCTGCACAAGGGCAGGGATCATCCCAAAGTTGGTCACGTTGAGCAAGAATCCCATCGCCGTGGTGCCAATGGCTACAAGCCCAAAATCCAGCGGTGTAAGCAGGCGGGCCAGCACCAGGATGCGCAGGAGAGAGATCGCCTTCACGCCGCCCATCTGGACGGCCTGCCAGATTAACGCGTTGCCAGCCAAACGCGCCGGTCGCTCAGGTAAACCGTTTTTTTCGTCCATCAAGAAGAATTCAGCGGCAAGAGAGAATCGCCATACAGATGAGCCAGACCAAATGATTCGACCACGCGCAATATTCTGTCGATTTGCGCAGTGGTCAGCGTTTTCTTCCAACGAGCTATTTTATCCTCACCTGTGATTACTGCGCTCGTTCGCCGGGTTGTCGAAGATGGCACCATGATTCGCTCTGCTATCGACTGATCGTAGTTCTGGTGGATAGATTCAAACAAGCGTGGCAGTTCAACCTCCGCTTGCGTGCAGAGATGCTCGTAATAGATCAGACTCATTCCGTTGTCTCGAAACTGGGCAAGCGGCACAAGATTGCAGATGCTCCAGATCATGGCGTGTTTCTCCTCGGGATGGGTAACACTCCTGATCAAATCCAATTTGTCATCCAGATAATGTGCGACCAGATCCGGCTGTTGCAATAACGGCTCAATATCTGTATCTGTCGCCCACCCCAATTCGATGCGAGATAAAACCACCGCACATGGATGCCTGATGATAAATAGGATCGGAACTTCTGGAAAATGATCGTGCAGCCATTTCAATAATAGATTAGCCCGGATTTCCTTTACCAGCCGGAATCTTGGAAAAATTTGCTCGTTTTTACGGTCGATCCAGCGATTGCGAATATCCCCGCTTATCACCCGTTGGGCGAAGGCGTAAAGTTTTTCGCATTGCTGCCCAGGCGGCATGAACTGAAAATAATTGAAACCCGCATATTCAGGCACAAGTTTGGGATGAAAAGGCTCGAACATGAGCCGACATGGAAGCTGGGATGTGATCAGATCCGCCAACCAGGTGGTCCCGCTCCTGGCAGTCCCGGCGACCAAGATGCACTTACGGGAGTCGGGGTCACGGTCAACATACCATCGACTTCCCACGACCTGAACAACGCGCCGATAGAGTTTCTGAAACTGGTACTTTACGACATTCGAATTCATCTCGAACGTATATTTACAGCCGGCATCTGGAAGTCGCTGCGAAAACCAGCCACGATTCCTGGCAGCAGACCCGTGAAATATGCTTTACCTAACATCGCTAAATCAGCATCCCCACTGGCTTTTCCGCGCCCCCACCTGCGCGCTGCCCGGTAGTGATGCACCAGCACTCGGAGAAGAATGAACCAATCACCTTTACGGATATACTTGCCGTAAAATCCCCCATGACTCCTGGCGTAATCTCTATACTGCTCAGCCCTTCTCGACGGATCGCGCCAACCCAGGTGCCGTACACGTACATCCGGCGCATAGACGATGGGCACGCCTTTGCGCAGGGCGCGGTAAGACCATTCAGCATCTTCCGCTGTTCTTAAACATGGGTCTTCGTCAAACAGCCCCACCCGCTCGATGACTTCTTGTGAGGTCCCCATGTTCCCGCCTGACATGGAGTCGAACTTCAGCCGCGGTCGCGGGTAGATAGCCGCAACAGGAGAGGTCACCACGAACAATATGTCATCTCCGGCTGCCTCAACCCGTCCGGTCACAATTGCCTGCGGATGCTCCCGCAAGCAATTGACCATGTTTTGCAGCCAGTCAGCCTCCACAAAGCAGTCGTCATCCGTGATGGCTACGAACCGGGTACGAAGGAGCTCCAGGCCGCGATTAACTCCCGCGGCGCGTCCACGCTGTTTAGAAAGAACGTGTTGAGCAGCGAAACCCAAAGCCTGCAATCGCTCGATCCAACCCGCCACCTCATACCCCGGGCTCTGATCCACCACGATCACTCCCCCTGGCCAGGCGCTTCCGCTGGCTATCCAATACAGGCTTTGCTCCAGGATGGAGCGGCCAAGAGTTGGGATAACTATGGTGATGTCATCCAGGATCGGCCGCGGGGAGAAGCTGCCCTGGGATAGCGTTGCTGGCTGGCTATTCATTATGGATCAGCAAAATATAATAATTCGTATTTCCAACCCGGCGCCATCCATCCAGATCGGCAAAGGGAGGGACGCGCTCGGCGACGATGGCGCTGGCGCCCGTATTGGCAAAGGCCTGGATGACCTCGGACTGGAACGCCGGAGCACCCAGGTAGAACGGATCTGCTTCCCACCCGAACATCTCGGCAACGATCTTCAGGCGCGCCAGCCTGGCCCAATACGAATCGAAGGCATAGCCAATCACCCCCACTTGTTCTCCCGGCTCGATGCCAAGGCGAAGCAGCTCCTCAGCCACTTCCCCAGGCCAGCTCGGGGATGGCGTGCCTTGCCCGGCGGTGGAAGAAGCAGGTTTTGAAATTAAGCCAATAAACCCCTCAAGATTAAAGGCGATCAGGCTGCCAAACAGGCAGAGAATGATAACCAGGCTGGAAACGATAATCAATCTTTTGTTGGCCTGGGAGTTTGGCAACGACAGGTTAACCAGCAGGTCCCCCCATAGCAGCATGAGGAATACAGCGATGTAGCGTCCCTCCACGTAGACCAGGCCGTACATAATGAAGGCCAGGATTGCGATAGCCGCCAGACTCCAGCTTCCCAGTTTTTGAAAGATTAGCAAGGATCGCTGAAATCCAAACAGGTAAAGGATCAAGATGCCCGCGGTAACGGGTCCCAATTGGCGGAAGAACAGGTCAAAGTACACCAGAGAGTTGGATAGGGCCGCCGGGAAAATCTCAATTAATCTG
>DATEDC010000100.1:0-23398 GCA_035286585.1 Anaerolineales bacterium | reverse complement strand
AGCCTGCCTGTTGAAGCCGCCTTCTTTCGTTTCTTCCATTCGGACACCTCCTCTTTGAGATGCCCTTATTGAATCAGATTTCTGCTCCCCTGTGCCACCCTGTGGGGTTGATTTTAATCTTCGCTACTGCTTCGAAAACCCCGTCTTCATTACCTGTTGACATTTCCTGTTTCATAAGTACAATCATTCTAGCAAGACCTATTCATCTGCCACCGATTTGAAAGGAGCCCTGCAATGAAATTGAAAAAAGCCGCATTCACTATTTTGATCCTCGTTCTTGCTTTATCCGTCATGGCTCCCGGGGTCAACGTTCCCGGATTCTTTACTCTCAGAAGAGGCCAGACCGTCGAATACACCGCGGGTCGCGCAGGAATAACTTTCGTCGCCAGCGTCTTCAACGGCACAGTAAAGGTTACGCGCAGATCCACCAACAAAGCGCCGGGAGAGGAAAAGCCAAAATTTACCTATAACCTGCTGGATGTGCGCCTGACCGACCGCAATGGGGATACCATCACACATGTTCTCGGATCAGTGTACGTCTTCTTCAAAGTCAGGCCAAGAGATGTGCGCCTTTGGGAACAAGGACAGCTCTCCATTTATTTTTACGACACCTGGAAGAAGGAATGGGTCCCTTGCACTACCTTTGAAGTGCGTAATGGCACCATTTCTAACCTGGCTTGCCGCATCCGTGTTTTCGGGCTGTATGGTCTCGCCCGCAAGTAAAGCTCAGCGTGGGAAAAATAGCAGATAAAGGTCTGTACGCGGATTGCAGCCGCACGCAGACCTTTTTCCGATTTTTGATCTCAGCTTGTACTCGACCGCGGCTCTACGTTTCTTTGTAAGCGGAAAGCTCCACCCAAAATGTGGAGCCCTTCCCTAGCTGGCTGGTCACGCCGATCCGTCCTGAATGGACTTCGACGATCGATTTGGCAATCGGTAAGCCAAGCCCGCTACCTTGAGGGGGTCCAAACCGCGGGCGGGTTGCCTCCACGCGATAAAAACGCTCGAATATGTGCGGGAGCTGCGCCGCGGCAATCCCAAATCCAGTATCTTTCACCCGCAAACAAACCGTTTCAGCGCTCTCGCCAGCATCCAGGTGCAGCTCGACGCGCCCGCCTTGCGAGGTATATTTGATTGCGTTATCAACCAGGTTGTACAGCATTCTTCGTAACTGGTCCTCGTTCCCTAATACCAGCGGCAATCCTGGTGTTATTTTAGATTGCAGGCTGATTCCAGAGCGCTCGGCCCGTACTTTGAATAATTCATACACCTCGCTGGTGATCCCCGCCAGATCTATGGGGACGTGCTGCCTGGCTACCAGGCCCGCTTCGATTCGCGAGAGATCGAGCAGATCGTTCACCATGTGGCTCAAACGGTCAACCTCGCTCTCAATCTCAGCCAAGAACTGTTCAGTTACCGGGGGGTCCTCCAGCGCGCCGTCCCGCAGCGCTTCAACACGCAGCTTTATAGAAGTCAGCGGCGTGCGTAATTCGTGGCTGGCATTGGCGACAAACGACCTGAGTTCATTCACATGGGTTTGGAGGCGGGCAGCCATATTATTAAAAGCCTCCGCCAGTCGATTCAACTCATACGGCACCGCAGGTGCTTTTACCCGGGCGCTGAGATCTCCCCGCGAGATGGTGTCGGCGGTTCGCATGATGTTCCCAATTGGCCCCGCTAAGTTGTGGGATAGCAAGAAACCCACTGCGCTCATCGCCAGCGCGATCAGCAGCGCCGCGGCAATCAACAAGCCAAAAGACCGCCAGCTAGAAGCCAGGGCCAGTTCCAGGGGTATATCCAGTCGGAGCACTCCGTATAATTGATCATCCTCAGCAATTCGGACCATCAGAAAAATTGTCCTGTCCCCTCCTTCGTAGGAACGCACTGGGCTGCCCTGGTTGAAACCTCCCTGGATTGCCTGCCATAACTCAGGTGTTGTCTCTGCATTGGCAGGAGCGGGTAAATCGCCGCTGCTGTCCACCACTGCTTCGCCGTTCGCCAGATAAACCGTATAATGAACTTCGGAATGATCCCCCAAAGACCGCGCAATCACGCGCTCGATCTCTGTTGCAGACGCGGATCCCTGCTGGAGAGCTGCCAGTGGTTCTTTTAGATCGCTTGCCAGGACAACCGCTACATCTTCGTAATAATGTTCGATCTGATTGCGGACTGTGTTAAATATAATATTGCCGGAATAGATCGATAACAAAGCGATGCTGATCAGCGAGACCAGCAGGTGGGATAGAATCAAGCGCGCCTGTATGGTGCGGGGTAGAAATAAATTCATGAAATCCTATTCGCGATAAACTTTCAAGCTGAGTGATGAAAAACCTAAGCCAGCTCCTCAGGACCCGCAAAGCGATAGCCATGCCCCCGAACTGTCTGGATATAACGCGGGCTGGCTGGGTCTTCTTCAACTTTCAAGCGCAGCCAGCGAACGTGCACATCCAGAGTGCGTGGATCTCCAATCCAATCATCGCCCCATACCTCTGCAAGCAGCTCCTCCCGGCTGAGAGCGCGCCCGGCGTTTTTCATCAAACTCGACAGCAGATCGAACTCACGCGCGGACAGTTGCACCTCGGTCTCGTTCTTGAATACGCGCCTGGATACTGGGTCCAGGGTTAAATTGCCCACCGTCGAGGCTTGAAATTGTGTGGTCTGGCGATCCAGCTCCACCCGGCGAAGGATCGAGCGGATGCGCGCCAGCAGCTCTCGGAAGGAGAAAGGCTTGGCCAGGTAATCGTCTGCCCCAACCTCCAGGCCGAGCACACGGTCTATCTCCTCGCCACGGGCAGTCAGCATGATGACCGGAGTCGTGCTGGTCGCGCGCACTTTCCGACAAACTTCCAAACCGCTCATGCCCGGCAGCATGATATCTAAGACAATCAGATCCGGCTCGAACTTTTCTACTTCCTGCAAAGCAGCGCTTCCATCGCCAACCGCCCTCACTTCATATCCTTCCCGCCGTAAGCTGTATGTGAGCGAGTCTGTAATTAAGGGTTCGTCGTCAACGAGCAAAATCCGGGTCAAAATCCACCTCCGCGCTTACTTGTTGGATATAGCGATTTATTAACATTTAACGTAAATACGTCCCAAAGTTTAACATAACCCTGGTTAAGTCTTGATTAAGATATGCGGCCCAGGCATATCTTTTTCCCAACTTTTCGTACCTGAAGATATGAGGCCCTCTAAAACTACTGCGCTACTGTTAACGTAGACAAATATTATCATAGAAATATCTGCTCATTGCCAGGATCATTCCGGCTCAATGGGAATCGCCGTGAACCGACTTGTGTCAATTTCTACTTGGATATAAAATAGCCATAGAGGTCGGTGGGGCAGGTAACCAGAGTTCTCAATCTATGAATATCAAAAAATTCTTCCGGCAGGATTCGGTCCGCAGAACTGCCTTGGTCCAGGGTTTTGTCGTTCCCGAGACCTCACGCTGCGTGCAGTGCGGCATCTGTTCGTATAACTGCCCGATCAACATCGATGTGCGCAGACATGCCTGGTTAGGCATTCCGGTCAAAGATAGCCACTGCCTGACCTGCGGCGAATGTGTTGCCCGCTGCCCGCGTGGTGTGCTCTCTTTCGAGCGCACCCATTTGTTTGCAGAATAGGTGCTCAAATCAGGGTGAGCTGGATATGCAGCGTTACGTGATCGTTGGCAGTGGGGTTGCTGGCATCTCAGCCATCGAGGCGCTTCGCGAAACAGATCGGAGTGGAGAGATTACTCTGATAGGCGATGAGGTGCACAATTACTATTCGCGGCCGGGGTTGGCATATTACCTTACCGGTGAGTTGGCTGAGGAATACTTGTTCCCTTTGTCCCGCAACGATTTCAAGAATCTAAACCTGCGCCATCTGCAAGCCAGAGTAGTGAGCATCGATCCGCTCGAACATCGGCTACGGTTAAATACCGGAGAAACATTAAATTATGATCGCCTCTTGATTGCCGTCGGCGCATCTGCGCTGAGTTTGAATATCCCCGGGAACGACCTCGCCGGCGTGGTCAAGCTCGACAATCTGGAAGATGCGCGCCAGATCATCCGTCTGGCGCGCAAGGCGCGTCGCGCGGTTGTTGTCGGCGGCGGAATCACTGCCCTGGAAATCGTAGAAGGGTTGCTCGCCCGTGGAGTGAGAACGCATTTCTTATTGCGCGGCGAGACCTACTGGAGTAATGTGCTGGACCAGGTAGAGTCCGGCATCGTCCTGCACAAGCTGCAAGAAGAAGGGGTGCAGGTTCACTTCAACACGGAAATCGAAAAAATATTGGGCAATCGAGGCAAAGTGGCCGGCATCCAGACCAGGGATGGTCAGCGCCTGGCGTGCGGCATCCTCGCCTACGCCATCGGCGTCCGGCCGCGTATCCAACTTGCCCAAGCATCAGGTCTGAAAACAAATCGAGGTATCCTGGTCGATAACCAGTTGCGTACAAACGCTTCGGATGTTTTCGCCGCAGGAGACGTCGCCGAAGTATACGATCCGTTTTCAGGTAGATCGGTGATCGACAGTCTCTGGGGGCCAGCCAGGGATCAGGGCAGAATCGCGGGCAAGAATATGGCGGGGGTTTCGGCGCATTATTCCAAACCCATCCCCTTCAATGTCACCCGCCTGGCAAATCTGACCACGATGATTATTGGCACGGTAGGGAAAGGTGTGGATCACGATTTGGTTGGCATCGCTCGCGGCGACAGCGAAACCTGGCGCCAGCTTCCTGAGGCGATCGCCGCGCAATCCGATTTTGATGTTAACCGATTACGGATCCTGGTGGGGCAGCGCACCTTGCTGGGCGCAATTGTGATGGGAGACCAATCGCTTTCCAAGGCGCTGCACCACCTGATCATCAACAAGGTAGATATCAGCGCCATTCGAGATAGGTTGCTGCAAGCCGGCGCCCCGCTGGCAAGTCTGATCACCGATCACTATCTTAAGCTCAGAGAAGCAGATGCGCGCACGCTCCACTAACCGAGAATTCTGGTACGCCATATTCGCCGCGCTCGGCATCACGTCCGCCTATATGTTTGTGGTTTTATGGTACGGAGGCTTCCCCCGCGCCAGGGATTTCTTCGGCCATTCGCTGGGCATCCTGGGTTTTATCCTGATGCTGATGACGGAGACCCTTTATTCTCTCCGCAAGCGCAGCCGCAGCGCCAGATGGGGGCGCATGTCATCCTGGCTGGAATTCCATATATTTACCGGATTGGTTGGACCTTACCTGGCGCTGCTGCACACTTCCTGGAAATTCAATGGGTTAGCCGGCGTGGTCATGCTCTTGACCGTAGTGATCGTCGTGAGCGGCTTTATCGGTCGATACATCTACACTGCCCTGCCCCGGACTGTTGATGGCGTCGAAGTAGAGACCAGCGCGCTGGAGGCTGAAATCGCAGCGCTCAACACAGAGCTGAGCGACTGGCTGTCAAAGCATCCAGAGGAGCGCGTGCGCTCATTTGCCAGGCGTTTTTACTTCCAGCCAGCGCGTTTCAATAAGCCGCTCCTCCTGTTGTTTGGCCGCTCGCTGGATGAATGGCGTACTCGCTTCGTTTGGCGGCGTGAGCTTAAAAAACTGAACCCCCAGGCTGGCACCCGGCTCGAGCAGTTGAACATCCTGCTGCAAAGACAGCGCACTTTGCAACGCCAGGTTGCCTCCCTGGCAATGGCGCGCCGCATGCTGGCTCTCTGGCATGCGGTGCACATCCCTATCGGTATGGCGTTGTTTACCGCCGCGTTCGTTCACGTCATCGCTGCGATCTACTATGCCACCCTGCTGCGCTAAGGCGAGCGGTTTATTCCAGGTAGCTTGAATGACCGCCTGAAGCTCTGAAGCGGCTGGAGCCTATGAGACCGACCCGAATCGGTTGTCTTAGCGGAACTGGAATCATCACTGCTCTGTTGACCTTGCTGATCATCACCGGGGTTGGGCTTGCCCGCGGAGGTGTGTTGTTCAGCCCGGGTGAGCTGAGCGCAGTCCAAAAAGACCAGCCACTGGGAGGCGTTTTCACCCACGCAGAAACCGGTGGCCGCTGCGCAGCCTGTCACCCGGCCTTTTGGGAGCAGGATACCATGACCGACCGCTGCCTGGTATGCCACCTTAACCTGCTTCAGACCGTGGAAAGCTTCCACGCGGTCATGCTGGCCCAAAGCCAAAACCTGCACTGCAAATACTGCCATACGGAACATCTCGGCGCTGAAGTATCACTAACTGTCGTGCAAATGGAGCGTTTCCCGCACAACGATGCTTCCGGATTCTCTCTCCAAAGCCATCAGCAAACCCGGGATGGTGTCCCCTTCTTATGCGTCGATTGCCATGGGGCGGAGATTGCCAAATTCAAACTCTCCCGCTGCCTGGAATGTCACCAGGAACTCGAAAGAGCCCGCATCGAATCACATGCTGCTGACTTCAGCAGCGATTGCCTGGCCTGTCACGATGGCCTTGATACTTACGGAGCACGCTTCGAACATGAGCTAACCTCGTTTCCCCTTCTGGGAGAACACGCAAATACCGGTTGCGCGGCCTGCCACGCAGGCGCGCGCGCAATCGCCGACTTAAAAACCACCCGGCTGGAGTGCGCCTTCTGCCACAATTACCAGGACCCCCATGCGGGCAAATTCGGCCGCGATTGCGCCCTCTGCCATACCCCGGAGGGCTGGGAAAACGTCACTTTCGACCACTCCCTGGCAGCTTTTCCGCTGACCGGCGCCCATGCTGGTGTGCCCTGCTCTCAGTGCCACCTGAACGGACAATTTCTGGGCTTACCTGTACAATGCGCCGCCTGTCACCTAGATCCAGGCTTCCACCAGGGGGCGTTCGGACTGAATTGCGCGGGCTGCCACGATGTCACAGCCTGGATACCGGCTCAATTCGAGCAGGCGCACAGATTCCCGCTCGACCACGGGGCGCCTGGCAAGAGCAGTTGCCGCACCTGCCATCCCGGCACGGTCAGTAGTTATACTTGCTACGGCTGTCACGAGCACGATCAGGGAAATATTGAGCGCAAGCACCGCGAGGAGGGCATCCGGGATTTCAATAACTGCGTGCGCTGCCATCCCACCGGCCGCGAAGAAGAAGGCGAGGGCGATGAAAGCTGAGCAATGGAAGCTTAGCAATGGAAGCTTAGCAATGGAAGCTTAGAAATGGAAGTTGAGCAGCGTGCCAAACGGCCAGCTAGCCGGTCTTTGGAGTCGTCGGCTGATCCGCCTGTTCCACACCGCTCTCTTCCGCTGCGAGGGGCGCCTGGCCAAGATCGATCTGCTCCTCCATGCGTATCTGGCCGCGCAGGAAAGCCCCTTCTTCGGTTGCAAAAGCTGAGGTGACCACGTCCCCCCACACACGTCCACTGGAGCGCACCTCCACCTTCTCCGCCAGGATATCGCCTCGCACCGCGCCAGCAACGATGACCGTTTTCGCCCGCAGTTGGTTGCAGGTCACTCTTCCGGTCTCACCCACCACCAGCAAGCCGCGCAGATCAATATCCCCCTCGAACGCCCCCTCGATGCGAATGCCGCCGCTCCCGCTCAGGTTGCCTTTCCATACCACCCCCGGACCGAGCACCGAGGTGACTCGTTCCGGCGCCGCCTGGGTGCTGGATAAGGGTACCGTTTCCTCGCGTTTACGGAACATGCAGCGCTCCTTACTCTATCGGTTCGCTGATTCCCAGGATATTGTAACCCGAATCGACGTACAGGACCTCGCCCGTTGTTTTAGCCGCCAGGTCAGAACACAGGAATACCGCGCTAGCGCCAACATCTTCAATCGTAACGTTCTCATGTAAGGGGGCAACTTCGGCGAATTTGCGATACATAGTTTTAAAGTGGGATACGCCCGCAGCAGATAACGTGCGGATCGGCCCCGCCGAAATTGCATTCACCCGCACGCCCTGCACCCCAAAATCATACGCCAGGTAGCGAACCGAGGCTTCCAGGGCTGCCTTTGCCACCCCCATCACGTTGTAGTTCGGCGAAACCTTCTGCGCGCCGTAGTATGTGAGCGTCAGCAGCGCGCCACCCTGTCGGATGAAGGGTTGGAAAGCCCGGGCAAGCGCTGTAAACGAGTAAACGCTGATATCCATTGCCGTGTGAAAACCTGCCCGGCTGGTGTTGTAGTACGGACCGCTTAAATCCTCCCGGTTGGCGAACGCGATAGCATGCACCAGGATATCCACGCTTCCGAATACCTGCCTGGCTTTTTCTGCCACAGCGTCAATTTGTTCATCCGATGTCACGTCGCATTTTTCCACAAAGCCGCACCCGATCTGCTCCGCCAACGGTCTTACCCGCCTTTCCAGATTTTCGCCGGCGTAACTGATGCCCAGCCTGGCGCCTTGCTCGTGAAAAGCCTTGGTGATGCCCCAGGCAATGGAACGTTCGTTAGCCAGGCCAAAAATGATGGCGGTTTTTCCCTTCAGCAAACCCATTGTTGCCTCCGTTATGTGAATGATGTATCTATCCAGGATATCCACTCAAGAACTGTAATCTGCTTTTTTGATCTGCCGGCTGCAAGCGAAACCTCCACGGCAAGCTCTTCCATGGCTCTGGCACACTGTTTAACCCCACTCGGGGGCTGGTAGTTATGCCGCTTTGATCGATTATTTGATCCTCCTCCACGAAGATTTCTGCTTCGCTGGAGCAGCTATCGATGCCATTTTGGCGCCCATCGATCCCTAAAGCCTGGCAGAGCTTTGCCGGCCCGTCTGTCAATCTCTGGGGAGCCACGAAAGCGCGCCGGGCGGCGATCGCTTCCAGTCCTTCGACGGGCGTAATCGCCCGGATCAATACCGCCGCCGGGTAACCCTCCGCTTCGGTGACGAAATTCAGCATCCAATGCATGCCGTATGTAAAATAGACATAAGCATAACCCGGGAGTCCGTACATCACTTTGGTGCGCTGGGTAAACCCCGCCCTGGCGTGGCAGGCCAGGTCTTCTTCGCCGCGATAAGCCTCGACCTCGCTGATGATTCCTGCCAGGCGCTGCCCGTTATCCACCCGCACCAGGCGCTTGCCCAAAAGCTCGCGGGCTACCTGCAGAGTGTTCCGGCGGTAAAAATCGCGCCCTAATTGCATGGATTTTGGCATGCGGATATTGTACAATAAAACCTGGAACCTTGAGTGATGCAGCCCTGAAAAGACAGGCCTTGTTGATCTGATATGCGGGAGGCGGTAATGAACGTTCGAGCTGATATTGGTCTGACATTTGATGATGTATTGCTGGTGCCCAGGCGCTCCTCCATCCGCAGCCGTTCACACGTCGATCCATCCACCTGGCTGGTGCCGGGCATCCGTTTAGAGATCCCCATCCTCAGCGCCAATATGGACACAGTGACGGAGGCGCCTATGGCGATCGCCATGGCGCAAAGCGGCGGGATCGGTATCATCCACAGGTTTATGCCCATCGATCGCCAGGCTGAGGCTGTCCGCAAGGTCAAGCGCGCCGAAAGCTTTATCGTCGAGAACCCGCTGACCATCCACGCACGGGCCAGCGTAGATGAGGCTCGCCGCATCATGGCTGAGGCGGACATCGGCGGTCTGATCGTCGTCGATAAAATGGGTCGCCTCGTGGGAATACTGACCGCGCGCGACCTGCTGCTGGCGCCCGATGGCGCCCACACAGTCGCCTCGGTGATGACGCCCCGAGAACGATTGGTGGTTGCCCATGCGAATGAACCCCCGGATACCGCTCGACTGGCCCTGCACGCCCATCGGATTGAAAAGCTGCCCCTGGTTGATGACGAGGATCGCGTGGTCGGCCTGATCACGGCCCAGGATATCGTCAAATTGCAACAACACCCCAAGGCAACCAAAGATGGCAAAGGGCGCTTGAGAGTGGGCGTTGCCGTTGGGGTCCGCTCGCCAGACGTAGACCGGGCGGCTGCCTGTGTGGAAGCTGGCGCCGACGCGCTGCTGATCGATATCGCCCACGGGCATGCAGATCACGTCATCGAAATGGTGCACACGCTGAAGAGGAAGTTTCCGCAGATGCCGCTGATCGCTGGAAATGTCGCCACCGCGCAGGGTGTGTGCGAACTGGTCGAGGCCGGGGTGGATGCGATTAAAGTAGGTGTCGGCGCTGGTTCAATCTGCACCACCCGTATCGTCACCGGGTACGGCGTGCCCCAATTAACCGCCATCGCAGATTGCGCCCATGCCGGGCAGGAGCTTGGAATTCCCATTATCGCAGATGGCGGCCTCCGCACCTCTGGCGACCTGACCAAAGCCCTTGCTGCAGGCGCCAGCACCGTCATGCTAGGCAGCCTGTTAGCCGGTACCGAGGAAAGCCCGGGACCCGCGGTCGTGCGCAATGGACGGCGCTACAAGGTGGTGCGCGGCATGGCCTCGCTCACCGCCAATATCGCCCGCAAGGAGATCGAAAAAATCGGCGAGGTGGACCCTGATGAATGGGAAGCTGTTGTCCCAGAAGGGGTTGAAGCGCTGGTCCCCTATCGCGGTACGGTGACCGACATCCTTTATCAGTTAATCGGAGGGCTGCGCTCCGCCATGAGCTACGCCGGGGCAGCGACCATCCCGGAGTTGTGGGAGAAAGCCGAATTTATCCGCATCACCCCCGCCGGTCAGGCTGAATCCCAACCCCACGACGTCAAATTACTCTAAGGCGGGTTGAGCTGAGATCAATTGACGGGTTTGGTGGGGACTTCCCTCCGGAAGCGCGCATCCCGTTCCAGGGTCAGCCGCAGCCCTTCACTCAGGTTCATCCGGGGCTGATAGCCTAGTTTCTCCTTCGCCAGGCCGATATTGGCGCACATGCGTGAGACGCCGGGGTCTGTGCGCGGGTTGTAGATGACCTCTGCCTTGCTGCCGGTGAGCTCCACTACCTGTTGGACGAGCTCGCGCACGCTGGTCTCCTTGCCGCTACCCACATTGATGATCGAACGGTTGATCCCCGGCGCCGTCGCAGCCGCAACCATGCCGCGCACCACGTCATCTAAAAACACGTAATCCCGCGTTTGAGACCCCTCTCCATGCACGACGATCGTGCCATCCCGGACTGCCTGGCGCAAAAAATTGGGAATAACCGGGGGATGCGAGGCGGGCAAATGCTGACCGGGTCCATAAGCATTGAACACGCGCAGGCAAACTGTTTCTATCCCCCATTGATCGCCAATCGTACGCACGTAATATTCCCCTGCGATTTTAGAGACGGCATACGGCGAGCGCGGGTTCGGGATGGCCGATTCCGATAATGGCTGCTCGCCTTGGTCGCCATAGACCGCCCCCGAGGAGATGAATACCACCCGGCGCACGCCGACATCCCGCATGGCCTCCATCAGGCTGACCGTCCCGCCGACGTTTACCGCATTGTACTCGCGCGGATAAAGGGCCGACTCGGGGACGGAAACCCTTGCGGCAAGGTGATACACACAGTCCACATCTTGCAGTAAAGTCCAAAGCTTCGGTCTGTCGTTCACATCGCCGCGGGTAAAATGAACGTCGGGGGATAGGGCTTGAGGATCGCCTGTGGATAAGTCATCCAGCCCCCGTACCTGGTGCCCTTCGCGAGCCAGCCGAATTGCCAGCGCCGAACCCAGAAACCCCGCCGCGCCCGTAATTAAAAAATTCATCGCGAGGCGGATTATAGCATACAGCGCCAGGCCAGCTTCTAAATGGGCAGACCTGACAGGTTTCTGCCAAAGCTGCTTCCGGCAGCTATTTGAGGGAAGCTGAGCGGTCTTCCTGGTAATTACGCCATGAAAACCTGTCTGGTCTAATCTGGAACGGTTGCCTGATCCTTCACCAGGCATCTCTGGTCAGGAATAATTTGACAGGTCTGACAGGGTGGTTTATCATCACGGCTATGCGCGCTCTGGAAATACTCCGCAGGTTCATATTCTTGCTCATTTTAGCTGGGCTGTTGAGAGGCAGCATCCTGCCGCCCACGGACCAGACTGAGAGAGTGCGTGCTTTTACTCGCCAGCTAGAATTTGGCTATGTGAGCTGGACGCTGGCGGCGTTAAATGTCAAAATCCAGCAGAACTCGCTAGGTAGCGCTTACTACCTCCCAGAAAGCCAGCGCCGTCAGATCGTGCTCGATTACCTGGGCCTGATTGCCCAAATCCAGCAGGCATCTGCCCGGTTGAACGATATCTATGCCGACCCCGGCGTCGCCGACCCTCAGGCAGCTTCGCGAGAAGTGCGCGCCGAATTAGACGCGCTGGACCGCCAACATGCCTGGCTGAGCCCGTTAGCCGAAGCGATACTTCAGGATCAAATAGCCACCATCGTAGCTGAATTAGACCTCGCCCTCGGTGGTCAACCGATCCCTCCCATTCTTTATCACAGCACGCCTGTGCCGCTGTCTTTGATCGTTTCGCCTCGGGACGCGATCCGCCAGGATGAAAATGTCTCCTTGCAGGCAGATTTGACCGTAGATCAGCAGGTAGCCCTTGAAGACCAGGTTGACTCCAGCCTGAATGTTTCATCTCTGGTGGTGGGTGTTGGCGGCGTGGGTATTTATCCGACCATGGTCATGCAAACTACCGACCTGAACTGGCTGGCGGAGGTCGTCGCCCACGAATGGGTGCACAACTTTCTCAGCTTGCGCCCCCTGGGGGTTTATTACCTTTCCAGCCCCGAGCTTCGCACCATGAACGAGACCGCCGCCTCCATCGCCGGGAAGGAAATCGGGTGGGTTGTGATCGAGCGCTATTACCCCGAGCTGCTGCCGCCCCCGCCGCCCGAGGCGCCGCCGGCGACCCCCACGCAACCACCGACCCCGCAGCCCAGCCCGGAACCTCCCGCCTTCGACTTTCGTGCGGAGATGCGCCAGACTCGGGTGACAGTAGATGCCCTGCTTGCCGAGGGCAAAATCGTAGAAGCTGAGGCCTATATGGAGGCGCGCCGCCTCGTGTTTTGGGAAAATGGCTACCACCTGCGCAAAATTAACCAGGCCTATTTTGCCTTTTACGGCGCCTATGCCGACGAACCCGGGGGCGCAGCCGGGGAAGATCCGGTCGGTGCCGCCGTGCGTGCGTTCCGCCTGCAAAGCCCGCACCTGGCTGCCTTCTTGAAACAAATTTCCTGGATGACATCTTTTGAACAGCTTCACCAGGCGATCACGCCAGCCAACTAGAGCGATCGCTGGTAAAATGGGTTGCACCACTAAGAATCGTGTGAGCAAGCGCAGGATGCATATATTGAGACGTCTTATTTTCTTCTGGATTTGGATCCCGCTTATCCTCGCAGGCTGTCAAAGCAACGCGCCAGCCATAACTCCCACCTACAGCCAAATCGAGAGCGCGAGCAGCCGGAGAGACCAGACCGCCTCACCCCCTGCTCCAACCTCAGCCAAAACAGAAACCACCCCAATTGCTCAGGCTGAGGTTGATACTACTGAACAGCCCGCCGGTTGTACGCTGGTCAGTCCTAGACCCACCCCCGGCCCAACCGAGCGCTCCATCTTCCCGCCTGTCAGCGACCTGGACTGGGTTTACGGGCCTGAAGACGCCGGCATCACCCTGACGGAATATAGCGATTTTCAGTGACCCGGTTGCGCATCTCTTGCGCCCGTGTTGGCGCAGATCCAGGCGAAGTACCCCCAGGATATCCGCATCGTCTACCGCCATTTCCCCCTGACCTCGATCCACGATAAAGCCGCCTTATCCGCCCAGGCTGCCGAAGCCGCCGGCGCGCAGGGCAAATTTTGGGAAATGCACGACTTGCTCTTCGAAAGGCAGTCTGACTGGGTGGCATTAACCGTGCAGGAATTCCAGCTCTGGCTGGTCGAGCGCAGTAGAGAGCTGCGGCTCGATATCGAGCGATTCAACCAGGATTTGAACAGCGCCGAGACGGTCGCCAGGGTCCAGGCTGCCGTGGATCACGGCGCAGAGATCGGCTTGCCCGGCACGCCATTTTTGCTCGTCAATGGCCGCATCTGGCCGAACAACCTGCCGCTAAGTCCACCCTATCTCAGCGCCATTATCGAGCTCGAGCTCCTGGAGCGCAGGCAGTTCACTCACTGCCCTCCACTGGAGATTGACCCTTCCCGGCAGTATCTGGCGACTATACGCACAGAAAAAGGGGATATCCTCCTGGAGCTGTACGCCGATCGAGCGCCCCTGGCGGTCAACAACTTCGTCTTCCTGGCTCGCAGCGGCTGGTATGATGGTGTGACTTTCCACCGCGTGATTCACGGTGTCGTCGCCCAGGCAGGCGACCCCAGCGGTACCGGCTTCGGCGGCCCTGGCTATGCCTTTATCTCCGAGATAGCCCCGGACCTAAGATTCGATCAAGCCGGCGTCCTGGGCATGGCGAACGCCGGGCCTGATACCAACGGTTCCCAGTTTTTCATCGCCCTGGCTCCAAACCCGGGATGGGATGGAAACTATACCATCTTTGGTCAGGTTATCGCCGGTATGAATGTCGTGAACGGGCTTACCCCGCGCGACCCGGAAAATTCTCTCGACTTGCCGCCCGGCGACCTGATCCTTAGCATTATTATCGAAGAAAAGTAGTCTCTGGTGGAGCGAAATTCCCGCAGAGAATGTGCATCATCCAGGCAATAGCATTGAACCAACGAGATAACACCTCCCCCTCCCAGGTCCCTGCCCCCAAAGGGGCTATCCATTGGACTTCTGTGCTTCAACTGGGCTTCAGCCTGCTCGGCGCGCTGGCTCTCTGGAGCGTTGCCGCGCTGCTCGCTGTGGGTGGTTTCGTCCAGCAGTATCTCCCTGAAGGCGCCCCGGATGAAGTGCTGCCCTATTTTTTGCTCGCCGCGGGGGCTGCCCTGTGCGGATTCTTGCTTCTGCCCGGCGTAGTTTATGCTTTCAGAAGGCTTAGCGGTCTCCCGCCAAAGCCGCTGGTGCGCCTGCCGCTCTGGCTGCGCCCCACCTTGCTAATTTTTGCCTTACCCTTGCTGCTTCTTTTAGGAAATTGGGTCTATGCGCGCGGACAATTAGCCTGGCTGCTCCTGCCGCCCGTGCACGCGCTTTCTGTCGGGTTGCCAATCTTGTGGTTCGTTCACCTGGCGCTGCTCGACCTGTCAGCCGGTTCGTCGCAGCGCCGTTGGGGCGTGTTCAGTGTCGGGTTGGTCCTTGCCCCTGCAGTGAGCTTTTTCTTCGAGATACTCTTCGCTCTGGCGCTCTTCCTGGTCTGGTCCTTCTGGGTATCAGCTCGACCCGACTTGATGAACGAGTTTACCGACCTGGTCCAGCGCCTGGAGCAAGCCCGCATATCGTCCGAAGAGCTTTTGGAGATATTGAAGCCATACATTGCCCAACCAGCAGTCATCTTCGCCAGCCTGGCTTATTTTTCGCTTCTCGTGCCGTTGGTTGAAGAGTTTAGCAAGTCGTTAGGGGTCTGGTTCCTGGCAAACCGTAATCTAAGTCCTGCCGGCGGGTTTGCCGCCGGCGTTCTCGGTGGGGCGGGGTTCGCCCTGGCTGAAAGCCTGGCGCTTACCAGCACAGGCGCTGGCTGGGCGCTGGCAGTTTTTACCCGCATCGGGACGGGAGTCGTCCACATCCTCGCCAGCGGTCTGCTCGGTTGGGCGCTGGCTCGCGCCTGGGGACAGGGCAAATATCTCCACCTGGGGGCTGCTTACCTGCTGGCGGTTCTATTTCACGGAACATGGAACACTTTGAGCGTCCTGCTCGTTCTCAGTTATCTGCCAGGGGTGCTCAACGATGTGGACCTGGTCTTCTTGTCCGCAATCCAGGGCGAGCTCATTCCCTACGCGCTTGCGCTGCTGGCTTTGCTGGCTTTCCTCTCCATTCTGGCCATGAACCGGACCTTGTATCGCCAATCTGAAATCCAGGCCAGCTCAGCGGATGTAGTATAATCACGTCCGCATCTTATCCTGGCTCTTTGGGAGTTGCCGCGTAAAGTCCGCCATGGCAATCCCCAAAGAACCTTATTTTTCGGGGAGTGTCATGGAGCTTATATCTACCCTTATCGATCTCTTCCTTCACCTGGATTCACATTTGAGCAGCGTCCTTCAAACCTACGGCGCCTGGACTTATCTGTTGCTGTTTTTGATCATCTTCCTTGAAACCGGGTTGGTCGTAACCCCTTTCCTGCCGGGGGATTCGCTGCTCTTCGCCGCCGGCACGTTCGCCGGGCTGGGAGATCTCAAGGTAAGCTTGCTGTTCGTTTTGCTCAGCACCGCGGCGATCATCGGAGACACAGTGAATTATTGGATCGGGCATTTTATCGGGCCGCGCGCTTTCAGTGGGGAGATTCGCTTTCTCAAAAAAGAATACCTGGACCGCACCCACGAGTTCTACGAGAGACATGGCGGCAAAACCATCATCCTGGCGCGCTTCGTCCCCATCATCCGCACTTTCGCGCCGTTTGTCGCCGGCATTGGAGCCATGTCTTACGCTCGGTTTATCGCCTACAATGTGATCGGTGGGGTTTTATGGGTGTTCCTTTTCACCTTCGGCGGCTACTTCTTTGGTAATATCCCCTTCGTGCAGGACAACTTCACCCTCGTTGTGCTGGCGATTATCTTTGTCTCCGTCCTGCCGGGAGTTTACGAATTCATCAAAGAGCGAGGCCGTTCGGCCCGCAAAGCCGAGGCGTGAGAGCTTGCGGGCTTATTCTAGAGCCCCAAAAGCAACCACCAGCGCGATGGCGTAGTTCTCCGTATGGCTCAGGCTGACCGACCAGGTGTGCAAGCCCAGGTCATCAGCCAGTTGAGCCGTCGAGCCGTGCAGGTGCAGCACTGGCTCGCGCTTCGCACCGCGCAGGATTTCGATCTCTTTCCACATCACCGTTCCAATCCCGGTGCCCAAAGCTTTCGACACCGCCTCTTTGGCGGCAAAGCGCGCAGCTAAAGAGGCGGTGCTTTTTCCGGCTTCGGCAAATTCCTGCTCCGTGAAGACCCGCTGCAAAAAGCGTTCCCCATATTGCTGGATGACCCGCTCCAGCCGCTCGATTTCGATTAAATCAACCCCGGTCTTCAACATGCTTTTCTTCTTTCTCTTCAGGGACCGGCGATGCCTACCGCCAGGCGCTCCGCATGCAGGTAGCGGCGCGCCGTTTCGAGAACCTCCTCCACCGTGACTGAGCGCACCAGGTCTGGGTAGCGCAGGTAATAATCCAGGCCCAGGTTGTAGCGCTCCAGGTTGAGCAGCCCGCTGGCTACCCCGGCGTTCGACTCCAGGGAGAGTGGCAGCCGCCCGATGAAGTTCGCCTGGCTGTCTGCCAGCTCTTCTTTTTCCACCGGCTCGCTCGCAAACCGGGCGATCTCCTGGCGGATCAATTCGATCGTCCGATCCACGTTCTCCGCATCCACCCCTGCCACGACGCGCCAGGGACCAGGGCCAATGCCGCCGCCCAGGCTGCTGGAAGCGTAGTAAGCCAACCCGGCGCGCTCACGCACCACGTCCCCTATTCGCCCCATCATCCCGAACTGGCCAAGGATGTTGTTCCCCAACGCAGCTGCCATGTATTCGGGCGCAAGGCGGGAGGGTCCAGGCGCGCCGAGGACGATATCCGCCTGGAACTTTCCCGGGATGGTCGTTTTACGCATCGTCAGTTCCTCTAATGGCGTCAGGGAGGGCAAATCCGGCGGCATGGGCTGCTCTGGATTACCCCAATCGCCCAGCGAACCCGTTACCAGAGCCACCACCCGCTCCGGCTCCACCGCGCCAACCAGCGCGATGACCATGCCAGCCGGTCCGTACATCCTTCGTTGAAAATCGACCAGATCTTCCCTATCGATCGCCTGAACTGTCTCGGGAAAGCCATCCTCCGGGCGGCTGTAAGGGTGGTTGGCATACGCGATCTGGTCGAAGGTGAGCGCAGCCATTTCCCCGGTATTTTGAGCGCGGATTGCCAGCCCGGTGAGCAGTTGCGATCTCAATCGCTCGACCTGATCGAGCGGGAAAGTGGGGTAGCGCAGAGCATCAGCCAGCAAATCTAGCAGCAGGCTTAAATCCTCAGCCAGCGCTTTACCCCCAAAATTCAAGGTGTGGGTGCCACTGTCAAAACCCAGGCTGGCGCCCACGGATTCGAGCGCGTCGTATATCCCTTGAAAATCACGGCTGCGGGTGCCCCTCATCAACGCAGCTGAAGTGAAGCTCGCCAGGCCGAGTTTTTCGTCCGGATCGAAAAGACCGCCAACGGTAGAATAGCCGCTCAGCGCAACGGACGGGCTGTTGTAATTCGCCCGGCTCAACACCACAATGCCGTTGGGCAACTGCTCTCGGGTGATGTCCTCCGGATTGGGCACAGAATAAGTGGACCCCGAACCAGTTTGCGTATTAAACGGCTTTTCAGCGGAGAATAACCTCGTCAGGCTCACGAATGCCTCCTCATCCAGAGATTTCCCCATTCCCGCTGGGCAAATAAACGCCCACCACGCGGTTTTGCCGGCGCAGGTAGGTCTGGGCAACGCGCTGCACATCCTCGGGTGTGACCGCCGCCAGGTAATCCAGGTAGCTCGTGAACCAATCATAGCTGGCGAACATTTCGCTGAAGCCCATCCAGAAAGCCTGGTTGGTGATGCTCTCGCTGCCGTAGGCGAACAAAGCCCGCGCCTGCTTGACCGCCCGCCTGAGCTCATCTGCCGGAGGCGCAGCATCCTGCAGGCGTTGGATCTGCTCGAATAGAGCTGCAAGGACCTGATCTGGGCTGCACTCCGGGCGTACGATGACCGTAATGGTGTGTAAAAAGGGATCGATGGTAGCCTGCAAGCCGCCATACACGCTGACCGCAAGGTCAGCCTCGACCAAAGCGCGATAAAGCCGCGATGTCTTATTCGAGATTCCACCACCAAACATATTCAGGTTGCTGGCGCCCGAGAGCAGGCTGTCCAGGACGGTCAGGGCGAAGAAATCCGCATGAGCGGCTGTCGGCGTGCGGTGCGCAACCTGTATGTAAGTGGTTTCGCCTGGCCCCTCGACGGTCACCCGCCGTTCGCCGCTTTGCGGCGGCTCGGGGCGGACGGATTGCTTGACCCCCACCCCGGCAGGGATCGCCTCGAAGTATTCCCGGACGCGCTCCAGCATCGCCTCGCTCTTGAAGTCCCCGGCAATGGTGAGCACCGCGTTGTTGGGCGTGTAATGGGAACGGTAATGTCCGTATAAATCCTCGCGTTGGATTGTCTGCAGATCAGCCAAATCGCCGATCACCTCGTGATGGTATGGATGGACGCGAAATGCAGCCGACTGCAGCTCCTCCCCCAGCAGAAACAGCGGCTCGTTTTCGTTTCCCTGGCGTTCGGAGATGATCACCGTCCGTTCGGAGGCCACCTCCTCCGCTTCGAAGAGGCTGTTCACCATGCGGTCTGCCTCCAATTGCAGCGCCAGATCGATCTTGTCTGCCGGCATGGTCTCGAAATAGGTGGTCCAATCCAGGTGGGTGAAAGCATTCCACAAGCCGCCCTCCCGCGAGATGGCTTTGTCGAGCGTTGCCGTGGGGTAGCGCGGCGTGCCCTTAAACTGCATGTGCTCGACCCAATGGGAAATTCCGGTTGACCCGGGAACTTCGTTGCGCGACCCCACCCGGTACCAGATCCAATGGCTTATAATCGGCGCGGTATGGATCTCTTTCAGCATGACCAGCAGGCCGTTAGAGAGTTGTGTCTTCAACACGGGGGTATCCATTGTCATAACGAATCCAGCCTCATAGTATAGAAAATCCGAGTTTCCTCACCATCGAAGTTATTCACCTACCGAGAATCTCACCCAGTTTGGAGCGCAGACCTGAATATAGCACAGACCGACGGTTTTTGACAATGCAAAACGTCCCTCCAGTGATGGCTTTCTCAAAGTCGAGACATGTCACCCTGAGGCGCCGCTCTTTGGCGCCGAAGGGTCTCGATCCCTGCGGGACGTTCAGTTCCTAATCCTCTGCAAGCCAATGGGATATTCATCCCGTTTACTTCGTGAAACATTTTACTTGTGTAAGCCCAGGCACGCGGCTATAATCAGGGGGTGATCTATTTTCCAGGTCATTTCCGAACATTTGCACATCTGTCGAAAGGAAGGTCAAATTGGGCGCTGAGAATCAAACAATGTATATCGTCGCAGTCATTGGTGCTGGCCCGGCAGGCTTGTTCGCCTCGCGGCAACTGGCTGCCGATGGGGCGCTCGTAGTGCTGTTAAATCGGGATATTAAGCCGGGTGGGCTGGCAGAATACGGCATTTACCCTTCCAAGCATAAAATGAAGGAGGGCTTGCGCAAACAATTTCGCCAGATCCTCCAGATTCCGGAGATCGAGTATTATGGCAATGTGATCGTTGGGCAAGCTGGGGATCTGAGCCTGTCCGATTTGCGCACAGCCGGATTTCAAGCCGTGCTGGCCGCTGCCGGAGCCCAGGGCACCAAGTGGTTGGGGCTGCCAGGCGAAGAGCTCCCCAAGGGTGTTTATCACGCCAAAGACCTGGTCTACCATTACAACAAGCTGCCGCCCTACAGCCAGCAGGAATTTCATATTGGCCGGCGCGTGGCGCTCATCGGCGTCGGCAACGTGATGCTGGATATCGCCCGTTGGTTGATTCGCCAGAAAAAAGTAGATGAAGTCACGGCATTTGCCCGCCGCGGTCCGGCGGAGGTTAAGTTTGACAAGAAGGAGATGGAATCGGTCATCGCCAATCTTGACCTGAAAGCCCTGGATAAAGAAATCGCCCGTGTAGCGCCGGTGATGGCAAGCCTGAACCAGGACGTGGAAGCCGCAAAAGCGTACATTCTATCCGCTCTGCCAAAAGCGGAAGAACCGGTCTCCACCAGCCGGTTCCAGTTAGAGTTTCTGGCTTCGCCAACCCGCATCCTCGGCGATGCCTATGGGCAGGTCTGCGGTCTGGAGATTGAAGAGACAACCCTGAAACCCAAAAACGGGGATACCCGCGCGATCGGGACTGGCGTGAAGCGCATCATGGATGTGGATACGGTCATTTTCTGCATTGGGGATCGCGTCGATGGCGCTTTCGGATTGCCGGTGCAGTGGAATGAGTTCGTAAAAAACCCCGATCCCGGCTATTCCATTGACGGCCTCTCCTACGAAGTCTTCGATCCCGAGCTGGGCGCTCCCATAGAGGGAGTTTTCGTCGCCGGCTGGTCGCGTGAAGCGAGCAGCGGATTGGTAGGCGTAGCCCGTAAAGATGGCGAGCGCGGCGCCAGGGCAGTGCTGCAATATCTGCAAACCCTGCCTACACTGGAAAATCCGCACGCCATCGCCCAAAGCTTCCGGGAGAAATTGTTCGCCCTCGACAAGCCAATTGTGACAAAAGAGGACATCGCCCACCTGGAGGCCGTGGAGCAGGCGGAAGCAGAGAAGAGAGGGCTGGAAGAGTTTAAATTCAGCACTAACCAGGAGATGCTGGAGATCATCGCTCTGGCGCAGGCCGCCGAGCGTTAACCCCGCGCCTGGATTAAACAGGTAGGGGCAGCTCTGTCCAGGCACATCCCTTTCGATAACCGGCGCCCCATCCGGCTAAAATTGTTGCTAAACGGGGTGAAGATCTGCCCTTACGGCTAGGGTATTATTTTTTTACAATCCTCAAGCACGTGGTCTGCTCTGCTTGGATGGGTAGGGGATGATCATCAAAAAACCGATCGCGATAATCGCCTCCCCAATCATCACGCCCCCTGCCTGCCATGGCCCAAAATAAGGGATTCTCGGGAATTGATGGTTGCCTAAACCGAAAATATCCGCCATGCCTGATGCCACCGCGATAACATAGCCAGTGCTCACCAGGCGCAGGCCGATATCCGCGATGATCGACTTCTCCGCTCCATTCCACAATGCATTCAAAGCAATGTAGCCGCCCATGCAGATAATCGCCAACCCCACCAGGAAAACGGCGATCTGCACGAACCCTGTAACCGGGCTGCGGTCCAATCCGAAAATACCCGGACCTGTGCCCAATACATAAATCAATAACCCCGTAATAGTGATCGCCAGCCCTGTGCGCAGGCGAATATGATTTACTCCCGTTCTAGGTCTCGTATTTTCCATCCGCTCACTCAATTGTTTAGTATTTAGCTTATGGGCAGCGCGCGCCGCAGCAGCGAAATCCAGTTTCCGCCGAGAATTGCGGCGACGTGCTCATTAGTATACCCTCTTTCCAGCAAAAGCGGGGCCAGTTTTTGCAAATCGGCGGGTTCCCGGTGCTTTCCTTATTCATATTTCCCCAGGGGCCGCCTCTAAGCCCATCTCTCTGCTGATCTCCTCAGCGATCTGCCGGTCTATTTTCCCCATCGGGTAGTTCGCCAGCTCCTCAGGATTCACCCAGCGCACCTCCTGGACTTGCAGCGTTCGAGGCGCCTCGCCTTCCGCCAGGTCGCACAGGAAAGCGTGCAGCGTGACGCGGAAATGCGTATATGCGTGCTGGTATACCCCAAAGATTTCGCCCACCTCGATCGCTGCGCCCAGCTCCTCGCCTATCTCGCGCTGCAAGCCGGTCGCCAGGTCTTCTCCCGGCTGTGTCTTGCCGCCCGGGAACTCCCACATGCCGCCCAATAAGCCCCGCGGCGGGCGCTGTGCGATCAGCACCTTGCCGTTCTTGCGCACAATCGCTGCGGTTACAGTGTAATGAGGTAACTTCGCCCTGGCTTTTCGCACCGGGCGTTGCTCCTGCACCCCCAGGGCGTATGCCCGGCAGATATCCTGCAAGGGGCATACCCCGCAACGTGGGGACCTGGAAATACAAATCACCGCCCCCAGGTCCATCAGCGCCTGGTTGTAGTCGCCCGCCCTGCCCGGCGGCAGGTGCTGCTCTGCCAGCTCCCATAGTTTCTTTTCCCCTGTAGCAGAGCGGGCCTCTTCGACCACGTTGAATACCCGCGCCAGCACTCTGCGGGCATTGCCATCCAGCGCAGGGTAGTCCAGCCCGAAGGCGAACGAAGCGATCGCCCCCGCCGTATAGCGCCCCACCCCCGGCAGTTTCCTCAAGGCGGTAACATCTGCTGGCAGCCGCCCGGCGTGTTCGTGCGCCACGATTTGAGCGGCGCGGTGCAGGTTGCGGGCGCGGCTATAATATCCCAGCCCTTCCCATTCTTTCAGCGCCTGTTGTAAAGGCGCCTCTGCCAGCGACCGGATGGTTGGAAAGCGATTCATCCAGCGTTCGAAGTAAGCCTCCACGGTCTCCACCCGGGTTTGTTGCAGCATAATCTCGGCGACCCAGGTGGCGTAGGGGTCCTTCAGCCCGCGCCAGGGCAGGCTGCGGGCGTTTTCCATGTACCAGTTCAGCAAGCGTTCCGCCAGCGGTGAGGTTCTCGAGCTTAGGAGCATAACTTTTGGGCTGGGTTCAAAACGCCGGCCCTTTGAGCCGGCGCAATGGGTCTATCACGGTGGGGAAAGCGTTTATAACTGGAACCCGCTCCGGGCTGGCACAACCTTGAATTTGAAATCTTCGACGTAGTCGAGCAGTTGTCCCTTGAGCTTTTCCCAATCCGGCGAGTCCAGCACCTGCTGAAGCGAATTCAGGCTGGGTACCTGGACGGC
>DATEDC010000099.1:0-70292 GCA_035286585.1 Anaerolineales bacterium | reverse complement strand
GCGTACATAAAATTGCACCAGTGCTGGCCTTGTTGGGGTTGTTGGTCTCATTGTTGCACCAATCCTCCCTCGGAGCCACCTACGGTATCATAAAATCCAGGCCGATCTGGTTCAAGCCCAGCATGCCGATCATGTTCATCCTCTCAGCTGTAGCCGTTGGTCCCGCTCTAACCATGGCAGTCGCCTTCGTGCTGGAATGGATTACCGGTAAGCGCACGGTCCCACATAATATCCTGCGTATTATCGCCCGCGCCAGCGGGTTAACCCTGTTAGTCTATGCGTACATCCGCTTTTGGGACCTTGCCGCGGTAAGTTATTATGGACGTACTCCAGCGGTATCCGAAGCGTTACATGTGCTCAATAGCCAGACACCCTATAACTTTGGTTTCTGGGTTGGCGAGATGATCATCGGCATCCTTATCCCCGTTTTGATGTTCCTCTTGCCGCGCTATAACCAGCGTCCAGTCAATCTGGTGGTGGGCGCGTTCTGCGCGGTGCTCGGGATCATTTTCAATCGCTGGAACGTCACTGTGACCGGTTTGTTCGTGCCGGTAAACTTCTCTCCCGGAACCCTCTATCGGCTGCCAGCCGGGGAATATTTGCCTGGGTTGGCTGAATGGGCTATTGCGGTAGGGATTATCGGGTATATCCTGCTTATGTTGACCCTTGGGGTGCGTTATCTGCCGCTCTTCCCAAAAGGTGAGGCGCATTAAGTTACCAGCAGCCCACCCGGCCTTAACACGCACAATCGGATGTAAAATCCGGCCCGGAATACGTCAGATAGGCTCTCCCAAAATCAGGTATACTTTCACCGTTTGCACCGAGCTTCTGCGCGCAGCGTTGAACCTTGCTGCCCAAAACCTCCAGGTTAAGTTATACCTGGCGCCTGACCCTGGAGCGTGCTACCATGGATAAAGCAACAGCCAACCCATTCTTGATCGTATTGCTTTTCGTCGTGCGCTGTTTGATCCCCCTGGTTGTAATGTTGGCGATCTCTTACCTGCTCAGGAAGTTGGGGTTTATCCGCGAGAGCCCCCCGCCTCCCCCTGGATATAACAACGAAAACAGCTATTCAGGCAACGACGAAGGAGGGTTGGCACATGGTAAACCATAGCCATATGCGAAGCATGGCAGCCGTTCTCGTCTCGGTCGTCTTGATCTCTGTGGCAGCGCTGTTGACTGCAACCCCCGCTCGGGCTGGAGAAACGACTGACTACTGTCTGAGTTGCCACGGCAACCCAGACCTGCAGATGGTATTACCCAGCGGGGAGTCGCTGCCCTTGTACATCTCGGCTGAAGCCCTGGCTGTATCGGTGCACAATCAAGTCGGCATCGAATGCAATGCCTGCCACACCGAAATCCAAACCTATCCGCATCCAGATCTGGATTATCAAAATAAGCGCGAGCTGGCGCGCGCCCTGTATCAATCCTGCCAAAAATGCCACTCCGACAATTATGATAAAGCCCTGGATAGCATGCACGCTCAGGTCGCCCTGGCCGGGAACCTGGATGCCCCGATCTGTACCGACTGCCATGGAGCTCATGATGTGCAGGACCCAGACGAGCCGCGCGCTCATGTCTCAACCATCTGCGGGCAGTGCCACACTACGATATATGAAGAGTATCACGCCAGCGTTCACGGTGACGCTCTCATCGAGCAATCCAACCCCGATGTGCCCGTCTGCACCGATTGTCATGGTGTCCATAACATCCAGGACCCGCGTACCGAACTATTTCGCGTCCAATCCCCCGATCTATGCGCCGGCTGTCACGCCGATCCAGAGCTGATGGCGAAATATAATTTACCCAGCAACGTATACGAGCTTTATGAGCTCTCCTGGCACGGCGTGGATGTTTCTGTATACAAAGCTCGTTGGCCCACGATCTGGCATGACAGCGCGGTCTGCACCGATTGTCATGGCATCCATAATATCCGTAAAACTGACGATGCGGATTCCCTGGTGAACGAGCAGAACCTGTTGCAAACGTGTCAAAAATGCCACCCCGATGCCAGTCCCAATTGGACCGGAGCCTGGACCGGGCACCATGAAGTCAGCCTGCAGCGTACACCCTTCATCTTCTACACCCAGGCATTCTACGCCAGTTTCGCCCCCTTCGTTTTGGGCCTGTCTCTTATCTACGTAATCTTGCAGATTATTCGCTCCACGGTAGAGCGAGCCAGGAGAGGCCTCCGATGAGTACGACCTCGAACCACTCTGCCAATAATCGCATCGGAATCATTCGTACGTTCCACCGTTTCACCGTTGGTCAGCGTTGGGAGCATTTGCTGTTGATGTTGTCGGTTATCGTATTGCTCCTCACCGGGCTGCCGCAAAAATATCGCCTCGCCACCTGGAGTCACAATCTCCTCTCCACGCCCGAGCGGCTGCAGTTCGTCCAGCAAGTCCATCGCATCGCTGCCATCGTTCTGACCCTGGTGGTCATCTATCACCTGGCAAACGCGTTCTACTTGCTGGCTCGCCGCAACCTCCCCGGAGATATGCTGCCGACCTGGAAAGACATCAAGGACGCCTGGCAGATGATCAAATATCTGTCCTTTTTCAACAGCAAGAAACCTCTTTTTGGGAAATATAATTTCGAGCAAAAATTCACCTATTGGTTCATGTTTTTTGCCATCGGGATCATGGTTATTACCGGCTTCATCATTTGGTTTCCCGAATTCTTCACCCGCTTGCTCCCTGGAGGGATCATCCCGGCTACCAAGTTAGCTCACAGCACAGAAGCGATCGTCATTGGCATCTTCGTCTTCATCTGGCATGTATATCACGTGCACATCGAGCGGCTTAACCTGAGCATCTTTACCGGTTGGCTCAACGAAAACGACATGCGCACCTACCACGAACTGGAGTACCATCACCTGACTGGTGAAAGCAGCGAAAACCCTGACCGAGGAGAAAGTCAGGGATGATATTTCACCGGCAATCTCGACGCTACACCCTGCTGGCTGCGGGCGTGTTGTTTATCTTGGCATTTATCGCCGTATCTCAGGTCACATTAGCCGGGTTATCATTTCAGATCGAGCCCGCAGCCACTCCCACCCTCTCGCCTTTATCAATCGGGAACGAAACCTGTTTGGAATGCCACGGTCAGCCCGGTTTGACGATGCCTATGGAGAATGGCGATCTCCTGGAGGTGTACGTAAACCCGGACGATTACAACAATTCCATCCACGGCGAGTTGGGCTATGCCTGCGTGCAATGCCACCGCTCAGTGGGTGAATACCCACACCCAGCCTATAGCGCCAGCGACCTGCGCGCTGCCAGCCTGGATCTCTACCAGGCTTGCCGGGGCTGCCATGAGCAGCAATATGCCCTCGCCCAGGATAGCGTCCATTCCCGAGCTCTGGCAGAGGGCAAACGAGAAACTGCCATCTGTACCGATTGCCACACCGCACACGCCGTCCGCCCCCTCAAAGACCGGACAACGGGCGAGTTGCTCGTCGATGCTCATGTGTGGATACCCCAAACCTGTGCGCAGTGTCACAGCGCCATTTACGAAAAGTACCAAGAATCCGTCCATGGCTCAGCCCTGATTGAAGCCGGCAATCCGGATGTGCCCACCTGCATCGACTGTCACGGTGTGCATAACATTGAAGACCCCACCGTTGCCTCATTTCGCTTGAAGTCGCCGCAAATCTGCTCAAAGTGTCACACCGATGAAGAGCGCATGGCAAAATATGGCCTCTCCACCGATGTATTGAATACTTATGTAGCTGATTTCCACGGCACCACCGTCACGCTCTTCGAAAAAATCACCCCGGACGCGGAGACGAATAAGCCAGTCTGCTATGACTGCCATAGTATCCACGACATTAAAGCTACCGACGATCCTGAGAGGGGCTTGCAGGTGAAAGAAAATCTCTTAATCCGCTGCCAGTTATGCCACCCCGATGCCACCATTAACTTTCCCGATTCCTGGCTCTCACATTACATCCCATCTCTGGAACATAATCCTGTTGTGTATTATGTAAATCAATTTTATAAGTTCTTCATACCCGGTGTGGTTGGCAGCATGGTCATCCTGGTCGCTCTAGATCTAAACAAACGTGCCAGAACGCGATATCCAAAGATACGTAAAATGGAGGTCACACAGGAACAAGTCGAGCCCCAACAGGCAGAAAGCGCGGGTGAGCCCGCCAGTGAGGAGGATCAGCATGGCAGCCTCAGCTAACCCCGCTCCAGCGCCATCTTCCGACGAGGGCAGCGAGACATATACGCGCTTTGACCTGTCTCAACGTCTTGAGCACCTGATAATGCTGGTTTCCTTCACCATACTCGCCTTGACAGGTCTGCCTCAAATGTTCGCCACCTCCACCATCGGCGAATGGATGATCCGCTCGTTCGGCGGAATCGAGATGACCCGCCAGATCCACCACATTGCGGCAATTGTGCTGATGCTGGTCAGTGTATTCCACATCGTGGCGGTGCTCTACCGAATCATCGTACTGCGCTCGCCTCTGACCATGCTGCCGCTTCTGGAAGACTTCAAGCACCTGCTCCACGATCTGGCCTATTACTTCAATTTGCGTAAACGGAAAGCCTACTACGGGAGGTACAGTTATATCGAAAAGGTGGAATACCTGGCAGTAGTCTGGGGCACGCTCGTCATGGCAATCACCGGTTTCATGATGTGGAACCCTGTCGCCACTGCCAGCATACTCCCAGGCCAATTTATCCCTGCCTCCAAAGCCGCGCATGGTGGTGAAGCAGTCCTGGCAGTGTTATCCATCGTAATCTGGCACTTCTACCATGTACATATAAAGCATTTCAATAAAAGCATGTTCACCGGTAAGCTCACCCGCCAGGAGATGGAGCACGAACACCCGGCCGAGCTGAATTTGATCGAGTCTGGCAGCGCTCCCGCCATCCCCAAACCAGAGGAAATCCGCCGGCGCCAACGCATCTTCCTCCCCCCCGCAGTAATTCTTACCATTTCCCTGCTATTTGGTATTTACAAATATGTGACCTTTGAGGAAACGTCGATAACTACTATTCCCCCCCGTGAAACGGTAGCCGTATTCGTTCCAATTACCCCCACACCGCGACCCACTCCCATTCCGACGCCAACACCGATCCCAGGCGAGGCTGCGGTCAGCCCGAATTCATGGGAGGGCAATTACCGCGACCTATTCCGAAATCGCTGCGGCACCTGCCATGGATTCACTGCGGTCGGTGGGCTTTCTTTGGCAGATTACCAGAGCGCACTCCAGGGAGGCGATAGCGGACCGGGAATCGTGTCAGGAGACCCTGAAGCCAGCACCGTGGTAACCGTCCAATCTGCCGGCAATCATCCTGGACAACTCACCCTGGACGAGTTAGAACAGGTGATTGAATGGATAGCAGCCGGCGCAGCTGAAAAGTAGCAGGCGTGGCAGATTACTTTCTGAATAACATCCTCCTCGTATATTTTTTCTACGGGCTCTCGTTCTTCAGCATGGGATTGGCAGTCTTCATGGAAGCTGGTCACTCTTCCAGGTTGTATTTCGCCAGAGCCTTATTGCCTTTAAGCCTGTTTGGCATCATTCACGGCAGCCATGAATGGTTAGAGATGTTTTTGATTATATCCAGTCGGTCTAATGCGGCGGCGCCGCCCATCTGGTTAAGTGTGCTGCGCATCTCAATACTGGCGGTTTCATTCTTCCTGCTCTTGCAATTTGGTCTGCTGCTCATCGCCGGGAGGTCGGCAAAACGCACCCTTCAACTGGCATTGGGATTTGCCGCTCTTATCTACGCATCCGGTTTGACCTTACTTGCCTGGCGCGCCCCAGATATGCAAACGGCTTTCGTATGGGCAGATATCTACACCCGCTACTCGCTGGCGATACCTGGTGCAGCCATAACTGCCTGGGGTCTGATCTTGCAACGACGCCAGTTCAAAGGCGAGGGCATGCACCGCTTCGGCAACGACTTGCTTGTGGCGGCCATCGCTTTCGCCTTCTATGGCGGCATAGGGCAGTTATTCGTCTCACCCAGTGGTATCATTCCTCTGCATGCCATCAATGCAGAGGCGTTCATGCGCTGGGTTGGCTTTCCAATCCAGGTCTTCCGCGCCTCTATGGCAGCCGTGGTCGCCATTGCAATTATCCACTCCTTACGCGTCTTCGAAGAAGAGAACAAACGCCGCATCAACGAGCTCAGCAATGCCCAACAGGCTGAAAAAATTCGCCTGGATTACCTGCGCAACGAGTTATTTCACCGCACTATTCGTGCTCAGGAAGACGAGCGCAAGCGCATCGCTCGCGAGCTTCACGATGAGACAGGGCAAACACTAACCGCCATCGGTATGGGGCTTAAGGGGATTATTGACGCCATCGATCGGGATCCCGAGCGGGCAACAAGACAGACTATCCAGCTCCAACGGCTCACCAACAGCGGGCTGGATGAATTGCGCGGCATAGTTTCCGGCCTTCACCCGCCACAGCTGGATGATTTGGGGCTGGTCGCCGCGATTCGCTCCCTCACCAGCGAGGTTCAGCAGCGTTATAACTTGCCGGTGAAGGTCATCAATCAATTGGACAACCTCGATATTCCCGCGGATATCCGTTTAGTTTTATACCGCATTGTCCAGGAAGCGATCAACAACGTAATTCGGCACGCGCATGCCAGACAGGTGACCATATTATTGACCAAAACTGATCAGCAGATCATTATCAATATCGATGACGATGGGGAAGGATTTGATACCGACCTGGTTTTAAGGGGCGGTCCGGAATATCAATGCCTGGGTATAATGGGCATGATGGAACGCGCCAGCTCGGTCGGAGGGAAGTGCCAGGTGATTTCCCTGCCCGGACGGGGTACGAAAGTAATGGTGGAAGTCGACCTTCCGGCGGAAAGAAAAGAAAATGAGCGAGATTCGTCTCTTGTTAGTAGATGATCATGAAGTGGTCCGTACCGGACTGCGCATGCTGCTCGAGAGCTGCGAGGATATGCTGATTATCGGTGAAGCCAGCTCCGGCGGAGAGGCTCTTCAGCGGATAAAGCAGTTAAATCCAGATGTTGTGGTCATGGACCTGACATTGCCGGATATTTCAGGCATCGAGGTCACCCGCCTGATCCTCCAGGACCAGCCTGAGGTATGCATAATCGCCTTGACCATCCACGAAGACGAGCAATATTTCTTCGAGATGCTGCGCGCTGGCGCCTCTGGCTATGTGCCCAAACGAGCCGCCCCTGAACACCTGATCAACGCTGTCCGCGCAGCTCACAAGGGCGAGGTGTATATCCACCCTGCCTTGGCAAAAATACTGGTCAAAGATTTTCTGAGATATTCTCCCGATGAAAGCGAGGCGGACGATATCCAAGAGCTGACGCCCCGTGAGATAGAAGTGCTGGAGTTATTGGCAGACGGGTTAAATAATGAAGAGGTCGCAGCCCGCCTGTACATCAGCCCACACACCGTGGCACGTCATCGCGAGAATATCATGCGTAAGCTCAATTTGCATCGCCGTATCGATCTGGTCCGCTACGCTATCCGCAAAGGTATGATTGAAGCTTAGCCACCTCCCAACGACCCGATATAGGGTAAACACCCTATAAATTAATCCCCAGCTTAACCTATTGAATAGCCACAATTAAATCTATATACTCTAAACAAGAGTAACAAACAGGAGGCTGGTATGCGTAAAGTTCAGGCTACAGCAGTGTTCTGGACGCTGATCATCGCCATACCCTTCACTGGCATGGCTCTGGCGGCTTCAGCATATATCAGCGATCACTTGATTCAGATAGCTACAAGTTTAATGAACTTGGGCCGGCTGGTGGTATCCAACGGTCGTGATCTGCTCTTCGAAGCCGAATTAATCGGCTTGTTGACAGGTCAGCTCATTATCATCACAATTCTGGTGGTGGTATACCTTACCAGCCGCACAATTTTCGAGAATAACACACCCAGGTGATCGCATTTCCAGACACTGCTCACCACCGAATTTGTTAGAAGAAAGCGCTCCAATAGCGAGCCGCTGCGATGAACAGCGCCAATCCCAGCAAGCGGCGCACAGCCGCCCCCGAGAGATGGTGTGCTCCCAGCCGGCTGCCAGCCCATGCGCCTGTCAATCCCAATGGAAGCAGGGTCGCCCCCAGTAAACCCAATTCCAGATTGGCGCCGAGCGCCCGACCCACCAGTCCGCTGAAAGAGTTGACAAAGATGAACGCCGCCGCTGAAGCTGCGGCCTGTTTAGGCGTGCCCCAACCCGCCATCACGATCAGCGGCGATAAAAAGATCCCTCCTCCGATCCCCAGCATCCCGGAGAGCAGCCCGATACCCGCCCCGCATAGAAGGGCAATCACCAGCGAAAGTGGGCGCAGGTTGTTTTGCTCGTCGTCATTTACTCTGTGAAAAAATAACAGCCGGAATGCGATGTAGGTGAGCGAAAGGTAGAGCAGCGTCAGATAAGTGTTGGCGCTGATGTCCAGGAAGCCCCCGATAAAAGCTGCTGGCACAGAGGTGAGTAAAAAGGGCCACACCAGGCGCGGCTTAAAATGTAGCGCCCTGTAATACGCTACAAAAGCAATACCCGAGACAAATAGATTTAAAATCAACGCCGTGCTGGACATCACCTGCGGGGCGATGGTGAAAAGGCTCATCGCAGCCAGATAGCCTGAAGCTCCCCCAAAACCAACGCTCGAGTACAGAAACGCGATGGCTATGACCAACAGTGCAAGCTGTGGGGGTGGCAGCGCGCCAGGGTCGATCACGCCGAATTCTTAACCACCTGACTGGCAAGCCATAACGGAACTGGCAGGGGCTCTACAATCGTTTTGTAATAGGCTGGCCCGGCACATCCCCGGCAAAGGATGATTTCCCCGCGCACGACTTCGCGCTCGTTGATGATCTCCTCCCCACATTCTGCACAGTTGACCCGCACGCCAGGTCTGCTCACGATCTTGTCTACCGGCGTCAACAGGCGCACCGCCTGGATGGTAAGCAACTCGGAATCGGGCATTACCTGGTAAGCGTGCAGTTGGGCAAAGTAGCGGCGTTTTTCATCCCCGGCGTAGACGAAAGCCTGCTCTCGGATCTCAGGCGTGGGGGAGAGACGCACAGCTGCCCCCCTGGTGACATCGATGAAAGTGGCCGCGATCTTCCCGTAATCCTCCACTCTTAGCGTGCGGTGTCCCAGCGTACACCCACTGGCCACTTCCACCCCATCCGCGAAACAGCCGTCCGTTTCCAGGATGCCCAGCATGCGCTTATCCCGGCGCGGGAGAGCCAGATCGAGCGCTGCTGCCCCCGCCAGGGCGATCCGTACCCCCAAAACTTGCCGTGGGCAAAGATGGCTGTGACGACACGCCGACATTTTCAGCAATTTGGCAAGTGGAGAATTGGTCATCTTCTATTCTCTCTTTATAATAAATCAGGCCGTCTCAGCAGAGACGGCCCATGCAAAAGCGAACATTTGGTCGTCTCCTTTCCAATTCCATTCCTCGCAACGGCAGCCTTCCCCGTAGCGAAAAGAATTTCGGGAGGTCGGTGTATTTCCACCACCGGCCTGGGTCGCCTCAGCGACCGGCCTGGCAACCATAACCATATCAGGCTACAGGCTGCCCGGCTCGGAGATCAATCATTTGCTGCGAATCAGGATTCTTCTTTGGTCGATTCTTTTTCTTCCTCCGGCTCTTCCAATCCCTTGCGGAAGGAGCGGATACCGCTCCCCAGTTCGCCGGCGATTTTACTGATCCGTCCAACGCCAAACAACAGAATGACAATCACCAGAATGATCAAAAGCTCGGTGGGTCCAAATCGAAACATGCTTATCTCTCCATTTCTTGACTTCAGCTCTCGGGGATATGCGCCGAAGACGGCTGCAGCCTCAGCGAGGCATCCCCTCAGTCGGTAAAGAATATACTGTTGCTATTTTACTACTAATTGCCTGGTTTCTCTCCTGGAGCTTGATCCACTATAGTGCGCTCAAGGTGCGCAGGACGACCTGCTGCGCCACTCGATTGGCCTCCTGGAGGCGCTCGGTGCCGAAGGCTTCGTCCCACTCTTCGACGAGCTGGTCGCTCACCACCAGCATATTGCACACCCGTATCCTTCTGAAGATGCCCAAGGCGTACATGGCGGAAGTCTCCATGTCCACCCCCAGAATGCCCTGGCGCTGGTATTCGCTCACTTTGTAGCGCAGCTCTCGGTAGGGGGCATCAGTAGTCCATAACGGACCAGCCAGGGCCGTTGCCCCCTCCAGCCTGGCATTCTTGACCAGCAAAGCCACCAACCCGGGGTCGGGCGCAAGGTCAACCTCCTCATCGAAATAATGCAGCGAGGTGCCCTCCTCACTAAGGCAGGCGGTGGGGATGATCAGGCTGCCTATCGGAGCCTCGGGCTGCAGGCTGCCTGCCCAACCCAATCCTAAAATAGTGCTCGCCCCGCAGGCGATTAATTCCTCCATGATCATCACCGTGCCGGGCGCGCCCACCGGCATCTGTACAAATGAAACCGGTTTACCCGCGTAAACCCCGTGGAAAAGCGGATTGCGGTCGCCATAAAACCAGTGCTCGGAAAGCTGAGCCTGGGCTTGCTCTGCCAACCTCTGCACCACACTTCGACCCCAGGAGACCACCACCAGCGGCGCGACGCCGAGCTGCGGCAGGCTGATCCCCGTTCTTACCAGATAGTTAGAGACCACTTTCTTGGGATCGACCAGCGGTTCATCTTCGTTTGAGCGCATAATGTAATTCTAATGCATATCTCTACCTTTGTGGCTTTGCGGCTTTGTGGTTCTGTTCACTGTCTTTATTACAGCCAATGCACAACGTACTTTCCTGATCAACAGGCCGTCTTCAGGCCAGGGTGACATTCCCTTTACCTTCCGGGGATAATACCTCTTGATTCCTACACAAATTTCCGGTATGCTGATAGCAGAAATACGTCACCCTGATTGAGCTGCCGGGCGGTTTTCTGCATACATTTCTGCTCCCCGCCCCGCTCTGGGTGTCCTTTACGATCCGGAGGTGATGAAGATGGAAGTCCTGATTGGAAAAGTCGTCCATTTCTATAACCGCATCAACGTTGCCGTGCTCGACTTGAACGATGAGCTCACAATGGGGGATACCATCCATATTGTCGGGCGTGTCACTGATTTCACCCAGACAGCCGAATCGATAGAAATCGAGCATCAGAAAGTTCGGTCTGCCGGCCCGGGTGAAGTTGCCTTGAAGGTTTGGGATTACGTTCGCCGGGGGGATGAGGTTTACAAAGTGCAGTAGCGCACGGGAGGCGTGCCTATGTTGATCAGCCTGGCGAATGTATTGGGCCTGGTGCTGACCTGGCTCATCTGGCTGTGGGTGATTGACCGCGAATTCAGCCTCGGCAGCAGCCTGGCGATCACCCTGGGTGGCCCGATTTTGGTCGCACCCCTCGTCTACCTGGGCAGGCGCTTTTTGGACCAGCAGCCGGGGATGCGCAGGGCCATTTGGTTGACTACCGGGATGCATTATTTGCTCCTGACCCTGCTCGGCGCGTCTGTCATCGAAGCTACCCGGTTGGCTCAAAACTTTTCCCTATGGCCTGTGCGCCTGCCTCCCTGGCTGGGTATCGGCGTGATGGTGGCCAGCGGGGCAGCCCTGGTGCTGGTGGTCTTCAACCTGGCGCTCAAAGGATTCGGTTTGCCGTTTGCTCTGGCGCTGACCCGGCTGGTGGCGACAGACTGGCTGTACGCCTGGACGCGCAACCCGATGGTGTTGAGCGCCCTGGCTTTTCTGGTTGGGTTGGGATTGTGGCTTCAGTCTGGCCTGTTTCTGGTGTGGGCGTTGGTGATTTTCAGCCCGGCGATTTACGTATTCCTGGTGATTTACGAGGAGCGTGAGCTGGAGATTCGCTTTGGGCAAGATTACCTGAACTACAAGGCGAGCACGCCAATGTTCTGGCCGCGCCGGCCGCGGCGCAACTCGTGAACTTCAGCCGGGATCCTTACCTATCCCCAACCAGGGGATCATTTTCTATAACAGGTGTCTGCCGGTTGGATATGTTCCGATCAGCTCTTCTCTCGCGGTTGCGCTCCTGGAAAATAGGACTATAATTTCTTGAATTGCCGCCGGTTACACTGCGCTCATCTAACGCAGACGAGAGGAGGTGAGCTATTGAAGCGTTCTCAGTATCAGGAACACTCATTCAAAAAGATGAAAATTACCACACTCGCCTGAGACTATAGTAACCCGGAGGAGAATAATCATGAAACGCCGCTCTTCGATCTTGATTCTGTTCATCATTGCAACCCTGCTGATCGCAGGCTGCCAGCAGCAAGCCGCCGCTCCTGAGCAAGGGTACCTGGGCACCATCAAAGAAAAAGGTACGCTGGTTGTCGGGACATCCGCTGATTATCCGCCCTATGAGTCCGTCGACCCAACAGGTAGTTTTGTCGGATTTGATATCGACCTGATCACTGAGATCGGCAAACGCATGGGCGTGGAAGTCGAAGTCAAAGATATGGCCTTCGACGCCCTGATCGCCGCGGTGCAGGAGAAGAAGGTAGATGTTGTCATCGCCGCCATGCAGGCTTCGCCTGAGCGCGAAGAGAAAGTTGATTTCTCCATCCCCTACCACTTCCAGAAGGACGCTTTTATCGTTGCTGGCGATTCGACGCTGGCGCTGAATTCCCCAATGGACGCTGCCGGACATTCCATTGGCGTGCAGACCGGCACAATCCAGGAGAAGTGGGTCCTGGATAACCTGGTGCCCAAAGGCACTTCCGAAAACCAGATTTTCCGCTACGAGCGGGTCGACCAGGGCGCTCTGGATGTTGCCGCAGGCAGGGTCGAGATCCTGTTCATCAACGCCGACCCGGCCCAAAAAATGGCCGACGACCTGGGTTTGAAGGTCGCCTTAGTCACCAGCGAAACCGTGATCGGTGGACAGTCCATCGCTTTGCCGGAAGGCGAGACCGCCTTGAAAGCCGAGCTGGATAAATACATCAACGAGCTGGAGAACGAGGGTTTCATCCAACAGCTCCAGGAAAAATGGGGCATCCCATGAACTGATTGGATTGAGGCCGGGCGCCCCCCTGCCCGGCCTCCGACGCATTTTCGTTCATGGAATTCCTGAAAGACCTTATTTTTCTGATTAATTACCTGCTGCAAGGTACCGGGGTGACTCTGGGCGTCACCCTGATCGCCTTGAGCATGGGTTTCCTTTTTGGCACTCTCCTGGCAGTGATGCGGGTATATGGCAGCAAACCGGTTGCCAGGTTTGCCGCGGTTTACAGCACCCTCATCCGGGCGGTGCCGGTGGTAGTCCTCATCTTCATATTGTTCTTCGTGATCGCTAAAATCGTTGACCTTTCGCCATTCCTTTCCGGGGCGCTTGCGCTTGGTTTTGCCAGTGCCGCTTACCAATCCGAGGTCTTCCGGGGCGCGATCCTGTCCATCCCGGCAGGTCAAATGCTGGCTGCTCGGGCGATTGGGATGAGCAGGCTGAAGGCAATCCGCTATATCATCTTGCCGCAGGCGATCCGCCTGGCGATCCCCCCCTGGTCGAACGAAGCCGCGATTGTCTTGAAGGACTCCTCCCTGGTTTTCGTCATCGGTGTGCCAGAAATCCTGCGCCGGGCGCAGTACGTCTCCGCCCGAACGCTCGAGCCGTTTATCGCCTTTGGCGCCGCGGCGGCTATTTACTTTGCCCTGACTTTCCTGGCAAACCGCAGCCTGGATTTTTTTGAGCGCCGCTACCGCATTCTGATGTGAGGCGTAGACGATGATGGTCAGGGCGATTATCCGGGTTGAAGATTTGCGCAAGTCCTATCAGGAGTTAGAGATCATCAAAGGCATCTCCTTGACGGTGCGCGAGCAGGAGGTGGTCGTCATTATCGGGCCGAGCGGGACGGGCAAGAGCACTTTGCTGCGCTGCATCAATCTGCTCACCCGCCCGGATTCGGGTCGTATCTGGCTGAAAGAGCAGGAGATCACGGCTCCGTACACAGATGAGGACAAAGTCCGCCAGCGCATCGGCATGGTTTTTCAGGATTTCAACCTGTTCAACCATCTGACCGCGCTGCAAAATGTGACCATTGGATTGAACAAAGTCCTGAGAATGGATATCCGTGAAGCCAGGCAAAAGGGGCTTTGGGAGCTCGAACGGGTGGATCTGGCGGATAAAGCTGCCAGCTATCCCGCCCAACTCTCGGGAGGCCAGAAGCAGCGCGTGGCGATTGCCCGCGCCCTGGCGCTGAACCCGGATGTGATGCTCTTCGATGAGCCGACCTCCGCTCTCGACCCCGAGCTGATCGGCGAGGTGCTCGGCGTGATGCAAAAACTTGCCCGCGAAGGCATGACCATGCTGGTCGTCACCCACGAGATGGGCTTTGCCCGCGAGGTGTCGGACCGCATTGTATTCATGGAAAATGGCGTCATCCTGGAAGAAGGGCCATCGAGGCAGATGTTTTACGCCCCGAAATTCCCACGCACACGGGAATTCTTGGGCAAGATCAGCGAGCTCTACGGCGAGAACCGCCCAGGCGAGATTTAGTTGATGTTAGATAGCCTGTCCCTCTTTTTGCAAAGGACGACCCCAGAGCTGATCCAGGGGACAAGGATCACCCTCCAGCTCACCATGATTGCCTTGGGACTGGGCGTCTTGTTCGGTCTGCCAGCCGCGCTGGTTCGTGTCTACGGCGGAAAGTACGCTCGCCGCCTCGTCATTGGCTATATCGAGCTGTTCCGCGGTACACCTCTGCTGGTGCAGTTGTTCCTGATCTATTACGGCCTGCCAGACCTGGGGTTGACCCTCTCACGCCTGTTTGCCGCCTCGATCACCCTGGGCTTGAACAGCGGGGCATACCAGGCTGAATACTTTCGCGGCGCCATCCAGGCGGTGGGCAGCGGGCAGATGCTAGCTGCCCGGGCGGTTGGCATGAGCCGCCTCCAGGCCATCCGCTATATTATCCTGCCGCAGGCATTGCTCCTGGCGTTGCCAGCCTGGTCGAATGAGGCTGTCTCGATGATCAAATACACGGCGGTCGTTTTCTTGATCGCCGTGCCCGACCTGATGGGGCAGGCGAAGATCCTCGCTGGCAGGTATTTCAACCCGATTGAGGTATACCTGACCGTCGCGCTCATTTATATCCTCCTGGTGTTCGTTGCCACGCAAATTTTGGGCGCCATCGAGCGCAAGATGCGCACACCGGGGTTGGTATTGGAAATCGAGCGCCATTGAGCCAGGACAGTGCAGCCGCGATGCTGAGCGCAGAACAAAAGCGAACTTTATCTTCTCTGTTTTCCACTGGCCAGGTGATCACCGACCCGGGCTCGCTGGTGGCTTACCGCTGGGACGCGGGCCTAGATCACGGTCAGCCGGTGGGGATCGTACTACCAGAGAACGCCGCAGATGTGCAGCGCCTGGCGAAGTGGGCCCAGGAGCAGGGCGTTCCCTTGACCGGGCGCGGCTCGGGCACCGGCTACACCGGTGGCGCAGTGGCGCTGAAAGGCGGCTTAAACGTTGCCTTCACCCGCATGCAGAATATCCTGGAAGTGGATGTGGACAGCCGCCAGGCGATCGTGCAGCCGGGTGTGATCAACGCCCATTTGCAAAAACATCTGCTCAGCCTGGATTTAACCTACCCGCCAGACCCTGCCAGCCACTCGGTGTGCACCCTGGGAGGCAATATCGCCGAAAACGCCGGTGGGCCGCACTGTCTGAAGTACGGTGTGACGGGCAACTATGTGGTCGGGCTAGAAGTGGTGCTGGCGGATAGCAGCCGGGTGCAGCTTGGCGGCGACGCCCTGGATCCGCCTGAATATGACTTCACCGCTCTGATAACCGGCTCGGAAGGCACCCTGGCGCTGATTACCCAGGCCACCCTGCTGCTGCGCAGCCCACCGCTGGCTGTCAAGACACTGACCGCCAGCTTCGATTCGGTAGCAGTTGCCGGCCAGGCGGTTTCGGCCGTCATCGCCGCCGGGCTGCTCCCCGCGACGATCGAGATGATGGACGGCAGCATGATTGCTATCGTCGAGGAATTCCTGCAGGCCGATATCGCCCCCGGCGCCGGGGCGCTGCTCATATTTGACGTGGATGGCTACATGGAGAGCCTGGACGACCAGTTAAGTGAGATCGCCCAAATCCTGCGCCCTTTCAATCCATTGGAGATCAAGACCGCCGGCACCCCAGCTGAACGGGATCTGCTCTGGCGCGGGCGCCGCAGCGCAGCCGCCGCGGTGGCGCGCCTTTCTCCAAACGAGTTGGTGCTGGATGTCAGCCTGCCGCGCTCGCGCCTGGCAGAGGCGCTCACGGGTATCAACCGAATCGGCGCGGAGCACGGCTTTCGCCTCGGCTATCTCGCCCACGCCGGAGATGGCAACCTGCATCCCAACCTGCTGTGCGATCTGTCCCGACCCGGGGAGCTGGAGCGAGTTTACCAGGCGGGCGGTGAAATCCTGATGCTATGCGCCCGCCTGGGCGGCTCCATCGCCGGAGAGCACGGCGTGGGGGTCGAAAAGCGCGAATACCTGAGCGCCATGTATCAACCCGCCGAGATCGCCGCTATGCTGGAAGTCAAGCACGTTTTCGACCCGCAGGGCTTGCTCAACCCGGGGAAAATCTTCCCCGAGCGCAGCCCGGAGCCGCCGCCCCTCCCCCATACCCGAGCCGAGTCCATGCCCGCCGCGCTCACTCCTGCCACTGGCGAGGAGGCCGCCGATATATTGGCCACCCTCCAGTGTTCAGAGCTGAAAGCTTACCTCTCCGGGGGCGCTACCAAGTGGCGTGGAGAGACTTCCGACGGCAAGCTTCTCTCTACTCGCCTGCTGGCAGGTATCAGAGAGTTATCCCGCGAAGATTTTTACGTCCGCGTGGGGGCGGGAACCCGCCTGGCAGAGCTGCAGGAGGAGCTGGCGCGAGCGGGCCTATGGGTACCTATCGCCAGCCCCTGGCCCGAAGCCACGCTCGGGGGCGTGCTATCCGCCCGAGCCAACGCGCCGATGCGAACGTTGTACGGCGGCATCAGTGATCTGCTCATGGCGCTCCAGGTTGCTCTGCCGGGCGGGCGCTCCCTGCGCTTTGGCAAAGCCCTGGTAAAAGACGTGGCTGGCTACGCGCTGAGCAAGCTGTTTGTAGGCGCATTCGGCACTCTGGGGCTGGTCACTGAGGTCACCTTGAAAGTGCGGCCACTGCCGCGCGGCCGGATGAGCCTGCTGGCGTGTGTGCCGGACGCGTCTGCCGCGGTCGACTGGGGGCTGGCGATTCTGCGCCGCGCCCGTAACTGCGCCGGGCTGACCCTGGTTTCAGAACTGGAAGGTTACTGCGCGCCGGATCGACCGGCGCTGGTGTTCACCGCTGAAGGGCAGCCGGCTGACCTGCGGGTGGAGTTGCAGATCGTCAAAGGCCTCCTGCGCGACTCTGGGGCAGAATCAGTCGTGGAGAGCCAGACGACCACTGCCACCGACCAGTGGGTACAGGCCCTCAGCGGGGCTGGCTGCGTGCTGCGCCTCGGGTTGGCGCCCGGCAAGCTGCCCGGTTTTCTCGCCAGTTTACAGCCCGGCCTGTTGGGGACGAGATACGCAGTGGACATCGCCAATGGGCAGGTTTTCTGCCTGTTGGGGAATATAGATGCAGGCGAAGTCAGGGCCAGGTTGGAGGCGCTGCGCCTGGCTGGGCAGCAATTCGGCGGTCATGCGATCCTGTTTGCCGGCCCGCGCCTCTGGCTGGGTCAGGTCGAGGCCTGGGGCGAGCCACGTTCGGCCCACGCCTTGATGCTCCAGCTCAAAAGGCGCTGGGACCCGGCAAACGTGCTCAATGCAGGTGAGTTCCTGGACCGCTCGCGAGGCTGATATCACGGGAATTTTTGGGAGCATCCAGATATGAATCAAAACGATCGATTTATCCATGCCGCCGCCTGGGCAAGCGAGCTGCTCATGCCGAGCTTCGCCCAGGATTGGCCCTTGCTGCCCGTGGTCAAGGCTGAGGGGGCTTACCTGTATACAGCCGATGGCAGGCGCTACCTGGATTTCACCTCCGGGATCGCCGTGACCAATGTGGGTCATGGCCATCCGCGCGTGCTGGACGCCGCTCGCCAGCAGATGGAAAAGTTCTCCCACAGCGCGGTAGGGATAACCCTGCACGAGCCGCTGTTGCAGCTTTGCCAGGCGCTGCCTCAGGTGATGCCACCTGGTATGGAAATGTTTTTCTTCGGAAACAGTGGGGCGGAGGCAGTGGAGGGGGCTCTCAAGCTGGCGCGTTACGTGACCGGAAGGCCGGGCATCATCGCCTTTGAAGGCGGATTTCATGGTCGAACCTATGGAGCGGCCTCGGTCACCTCGGTAAAAGCTAAATACCGGGATCACTACGAGCCATTCGTCCCGGGCGCTTACTTCGCGCCCTACGCCTACCCTTATCGCTGCCCGTGGGGCGAGGACGATGAAAGCGTGGTCGCCTGGTGCCTGGACGGGCTGGAGCGGCTCTTCGACAGGCTGATCCCTCCCAGACAGGTGGCTGCCATGCTCATCGAGCCCGTGCAGGGAGAAGGCGGGTACGTTGTGCCGCCAGCGGGATTTTTGCACGCCCTGCGGCGCATCTGCGACGAGCACGGTATCCTGCTGATCCTGGACGAGGTGCAAACCGGCTTTGGTCGCACGGGCCAGATGTTCGCCGCCCAGGTCTTCGGTGTGCAGCCGGATATCATGGCCATCGCCAAAGGCATCGCTAATGGGTTCCCGCTCAGCGCCACCGTCGCCAGCCGAGAATTGATGAGCCAATGGCTGCCTGGCTCTCACGGCACCACCTATGGCGGCAACCCCATCGCCTGCGCGGCCGCCCTGGCGGTGCTGGAGGTGATCAAAGAGGAGAACCTGCTGGAAAACTGCCGCCAGATGGGGAAGCGTCTGTTGGAAGGCTTTGGTAAGTTGAGGGAAAAGTACCCGCTGATCGGGGACGTCCGTGGGCTGGGGTTGATGGTCGCCATGGAATTCATTCATCCAGGCACGGACAAAGCACCGGATGGCTCAGCGGCGTTCACTGTCTTGAACAACGCCCTGGAGCGAGGGCTGCTGGCTTACATGGCTGGCCTGCACGGTCAGGTGATCCGCCTGATCCCGCCGCTGAACGTGACCGCAGACCAGGTGGATGAGGCATTAATGATTCTAGACGCCAGCCTGGCCGCGTTGTGAGACCAGGCAGATTTTTTACTGCCAAAACATACCTGCCTGGTCTGCTGGGTTTCGAACAATTAGGGTCTAGGTGGGGTTTGATGCGAACTGCAGGCGGTTGCCCTCCGGGTCGTAAAACGTGCCGTACTTGACCACACCCGGGATATTGACCACCTCATCGCACTTGACGCCCTTGGCCCGCAGCGCCGCGGTCACCTGATCGGCGTCATCCACCGTTAACACAATAGTGGCTCCGCCTTGCCTGGGTGGGACGGTAGCGGGGTCATCCCAGCGGTTGATCGACACATGGGTCTCGTTCTCACGCCCGTATTCGAACCAGCCGAACTGGTCATCGCCGTAAGCGACGGGCCATTCGAGCACTTCGCTGTAAAACTTCTTAGCGGCTTCCCAATCGGTTACATATAAAGACACAACGTTTACATTTTTGAACATGGACATGGCTTCCTCCTGAAAGACGAGAATTTTGTGTGGGACTGATGATCATACGCCCTGATATCAGCTATGGTTCACTCCCATATCTGCACCTGCAAGCGCCCGCTGTGGAATCCATCGAACCCGGTCCCCTGCGCGGGATATAATACAACTGTTGATCGTATGCATCAAATCAGGAGCATTGACCCGCTATGGAAACGATCTGGCTGGATGGCGAGACGCTGACCCTGGAGGCGGTTGCGGCAGCCGCGTACAACCCGGGGGTTGAAGTGCGGTTACCGGAAGAGGCCTGGGAAAAGGTGCGCCGGGCCGAAAGGGCGGTGCAGGCGTTTATGCAGCGCGGCGAGATCATCTACGGCGTGACCACCGGTTTCGGCGCCTTCAAAGATCGCATCATCCCGCCAGAGCAGGTCGCCCAACTGCAGCGCAATATCCTGATGAGCCACGCCGCGGGCGTCGGCGAAGCGCTGGACCAGGGCACCACCCGCGCCCAGATGCTGGTACGGGTTAACACCCTCGCCAAGGGCCACTCGGGCATTCGGGAAGCGACTTTGCGCCTGCTGATCGAAATGCTCAATCGCGGTGTCCATCCGGTGGTGCCCAGCCAGGGCTCGCTGGGAGCGAGCGGCGATCTCGCCCCACTGGCGCACATGGCCCTGCCGTTGATCGGGCTGGGCGAGGCTGTCTACCTGGGAGAACAGCTTCCCGGCGAGGCAGCGCTGGAACGAGCCGGGCTGGCTCCGGTGAAACTGGGCGCCAAAGAAGGCCTGGCGCTCACCAACGGGACAGCCATGATGACCGCCATCGGCGCGCTGACCACCTTGCAAGCCGAAAACCTGATGTGCACCGCGGATCTGGCTGGCTGTCTGAGCCTGGAAGCCCTGCATGGCACGCCGCGCGCCTTCGATGCGCGCCTCCACGCCGTACGTCCGCACCCACGGCAGGTTGAATGCGCCGCATTCCTGCGCCAGCTCATCAACGGGAGCACGTTCGTCCGCCCGGATGACCCCTTCGGCAAGTTTGCCGCAAACGTTCAAGATGCTTACACGCTGCGCTGCATCCCCCAAGTGCACGGGGCGGTGCGGGATGCGATCCTGTACGCCCGCTGGGTATTGAACATCGAGCTGAACTCCGCCACCGACAACCCGCTCATTTTCTTCGACGAAGAGAGCGGCGAGCCCACTGTGCTCTCAGGGGGCAATTTTCACGGCGAGCCGGTGGCTATTGCCATGGATTACCTCTCCCTGGCGTTGACCGAGCTTGGCAATATCTCCGAGCGGCGCCTGACCCGCCTGACCGACGAAGCCAGCAACCAGGGAACCCTACCCGCTTTTTTGACCGAGCAGGGCGGTTTGAACTCCGGTTTCATGCTCACCCAGTACACCGCCGCTTCACTGGCCTCGGAGAACAAATCCCTGGCTCATCCTGCCAGCTCGGATACCATCCCTTCCTCGGCGAACATCGAAGATCACGTCAGCATGGGAGCGATTGCCGCCCGCCAGGCCCGGCGGATTGCCAGGAACGTGGAGCACATCCTTGCGCTGGAGCTGTTCGCCGCCGCCCAGGGCATCGACTTCCGGCGCAAGATCCTGGGCGCTCAGGCTCGCCTGGGACAGGGCACCGCCCCGGCCTACGCCCTGATCCGCGAGCGGGTTCCTTTCCTGGAGCAGGACGCCGTCATGTACCCCTATATCGAAGCCGTGCGCGAGCTGATCGCCAGCGGGGCGCTGGCAGCCGCAGTAAAATCAGCCATTGCAGCATAGCTCTGCGTGTAGATATGGGAGGATGTTAAAGTACCAGATGGATGCGATCTAAAAACAGAACAGATGTTCGATAAATTATATTCGCCTTTTTCACCCTGTCAAGATGATCACGAAAACAGATTTAAGATCTTACCTTGAAGCTCCGCTGCACCTGTGGGCGGCAAAGCGCGGGCGGCTCGAGGCGCTCGCGCCCTCCCCTTTTGAGCAGCACTTAATGGAGCAGGGGAATCATATTGAGACCGTAGCGAAGGAATTCATCGCGGCTGAAGCAGCCAAACGATATACCAATTACGACTTATTCTGGCAACTGATGTACACTGATGGAGCCTTCCAGGCTCGCTCCGATGCGGTCATCTTCGATCGCGACGCCGGCGTGTATGATATCTACGAGGTCAAAAGCGCCACCAGCGTGAAAAAAGAGCACGAATATGACCTTGCCTTTCAGGCGTTGGTTTGCGCAGCCAGCCTGCCGATAAGGGATTTTTACCTGGTGCATGTCAACAAGGAATATACCCGTCAGGGGGAGTTCGACCCCAGGGAATTGTTCGTGATCCATGCAATAAACGCCGAGATCGCGGGGCGCAGAATCGAGGTCGAGCAATTGCGCTCGGAAGCCTTGCGAATTTCTCAACTCGAGACGCCGGATGGCATCGAAGGCTGCGTAAATCCCGATAAGTGCGTTTGCCCGAGTCTGTGCCATCCCGAATTGCCAGAATACCCGATCTACGATCTCAACCGGATCGGGGTAAAAGCCCTGGCTTTGAAACAGCAGGGCATACTGGCGATCCAGGATATCCCTGTCGATTACCCGCTTTCGGATTCACAATGGAGACAGGTTCAGGTGGTAAAGCAAGGCAAACCGTGGATTGATCAAAAAAGCATTCAAAGCGAGCTGGATAAGCTGGTCTACCCTTTGTATTTCCTGGACTACGAGACTTTCAACCCCGCTGTGCCGCTATTTGACGGCTACCGCCCATACGATCACATCGTCTTTCAATACTCGTTGTACGTGATCGGGCGCCCGGGAGGGCAGTTTAAGCATCACGAATGCCTGCTCATCGGTCCGCACGACCCGGGAAAGGAGCTGGTAGAGAACCTGGCGCATGAGATTGGACCCCGCGGTTCGGTAATCGTCTGGTACAAGCTGTTTGAGGCTGGACGGAACAAAGAACTTGCCCGGAGATACACAGAGTACAGTGATTTCCTGCTCGACCTGAACGCCCGGATGTATGACTTGATGGAAATTTTCAGCCATGGGTATTACCTGCATCCTGACTTTCGCGGCCGCGCCTCTCTAAAGAAAGTTCTGCCTGTGGTGGTGCCGGAAATGCGTTACGAAGAGCTGGAGATTTCGAGTGCCGAGGAGTTGATGATGGCTTGGTGGAATTTATTCGCTGGCCAAATCGCGGCCAGCGAGCGAGACAAATTACAGGAAGATATGCTCAGGTATTGTGAATTCGACACTTTGGCGATGGTGAAAATCTGGGAAAAACTGGAAAAACTTGCCCACGAGGGAATATAAGCAAAGATGACTGCGCCAGCAAACCTGGCTCAAAAAGCCTCACGCTATTTGAATCATCTGTGCCTGGAAATATCTAACCGCCGAGTGGGCAGCCCAGGCAACCACCAGGCGACTACATTTTTCGGCGAGAGGACGGCTTCCTTTGGCTGCCGCGTTGATTATCAGCCATTCGACTGCCTGGATTGGGAGCAGGAAGAGGCGCGCCTGGAGGCGGGCGGAGAGCGGTTTCAAGCTTTCCCCAGCCCATACTCGCTGGCATGCCGCCTCCAGGCGCCGCTGGCTGCGGTCTCGTCGCTGGAAGAGCTGGCAAGCATGGATATAGCCGGTAAGACCCTCCTGCTGCGAGGCGAGATAGCCAGAGAGCAGTTGATGCCGAAAAACTTCCCCTTCTACAACCCGGAACACCACCAGCGAACAGTCAGCCTGCTGGAGAGCAAAGGTCCTCTGGCGATCATTGCCGCCACCTCGCGAGATCCCGCTATGGCAGGCGGTGTGTACCCCTTCCCGCTGATCGAGGATGGCGACTTCGACATCCCCTCGGTGTATATGACCGCCGAGCAGGGTGAGAGATTGCTGCGTTATGGGGGTAAGGAGGTCGCCTTAGAGAGCCGGGCTCGGCGCATCCCCTCCACAGGCTGCAACGTGGTCGCCAGGGTAGCGGGGCAGGGCGAGCACAAGGTGGTCCTCACCGCCCACATCGACGCCAAGCGCGATTCTCCCGGCGCATTGGACAACGCCTCAGGGGTGGTCATCCTGCTGCTCTTAGCCGAAGTTCTCCAGGATTACCAGGGTGAAAACGGGATAGAGCTGGTCGCCATCAACGGCGAGGATTACTACTCAGCCATTGGGGAGGTAAAATATCTGGAGCACAATAAAGACCGACTCTCCCAGGTCCGGCTCAATATCAACCTGGACGGCGCCGGATTCCACCAGGGTGGAACAGCCTATTCTTTCTACGCCTGCCCGGAGGGGCTCACCCGCCTTATCCGACAGTCATTCGCCAACCATAACGAGCTGCACGAAGGCGAAGCCTGGTACGCCGGCGACCACATGATTTTCGTCCAGAACGGTGTCCCCGCCATCGCCCTGACCTCAGAGCGCGCCATGCTGGAGCTTGCGGAAATCACGCACACACCCCGGGATCGACCCGAGCTGGTGGACCCCGCAAAACTTGCCGATGTCGCCATCGCCCTCAAAAAGATGCTGTTGTCGCTGGCAGGGAACACTGCCTGAATATTTGCGTTTCTGGACTATAATAACCCTCAGCCAGCCCTCACTGCCTTTCCGTCGCTCGAAGTCCCCTGTTGTTGCCTCCTAAAGGAGTCGCTATGCTCCTCAAAAAATTTGGTGTTTGTGTCTGCACCGCACTCGTTTTGATTTTAACCTCCTGGCCCGTAAAACCCTCCCTCGCCCAGCAATCATGGGTTCTGCATGGGGTTTACCCGTACAGAGGGACCGCCGGGGCGGAAGTTGATCTATTGCTGAGTGGAGAGGGTTTTCTCGAGTTTGGTCGTCTGACGAACGTGTTTCTCGAGGGCCAGACGATACCATTCTCGGATTACACCACCGTATCCAACCAATACAGCAGGGTGAGAATCGCGCTTCCCGAGGGTACAGCCATCCGGGAAACCGAGATTTCTTTCATTTTCGAAAATTTCGGAGCCGATGCTTTTTTTATCGTCATGGGTAGAGAAGAGTCGCTAGATGCGCCCATCATTGTAGAACTCTCTCCTCGCGAGGGGTTGCCGGACTCAGAATTGACGCTATTTTTAGAAGGGCGTGGGGTTTTCGAATTGGGTGAATTAGGCGGTATCCTGATTGGGGAGGTCGATATCCCGGTGTTTGACATCCAGGTCGAGTCCGAAGGGTCGATGCGGATCGCTGTCTACTTCCCTGGCGAAACCCCGGTCGGTGAAACCCAAATCGCCATCTTCTTCGAAAACGCAAGTTTTGCGGCCCCTTTTTTGATCAGACCCCGCGAGCCTGAAATCGTTCAGCCGAGTGCGCCTACGCTGAGGCGCATCTTTCCCCAGGAGGGGTGGGTAGACTCCGAGCTCCTCTTGACCCTGGAAGGAGAAAGCTTATTAAACTTGGGGAGCCTGATCGCGGTAAATATCGGGGGGCTCGACGTCCCGGTATCGAGCTACAATATCATGTCTGACAATTTGCTCGAAATTGTCCTCTATCTCCCCGTAGATACGCCGCCAGGTGAACAATCGATCGCTATCATCTTTGAGAATGCTGGTTTTGAGGACTTCTTTTTCGTCATCGAGCGTGAACCTGGACCGATAGAGCCGGCGCTCCCCGCCCTAAATAATCTCGCGCCGCCTCAGGCGGAGGCAGATACAGAAATCGAAATGCGTTTGACAGGAGAAAACCTGCTTGATCTGGGTGGGTTAATTCGCGTCCACCTCAGTGGATCCGAGATCCCCGTATCGCATGTGGATGTTATTTCAGCGGAAGAGGTGATCGTCGGGGTTTATTTGCCTGAAGATACTCCCACCGGAGAAGGTAGGATCGAGTTCGAATTCGAGAATGCCAGCCTCGAGGCGCCCTTCTTCGTGTTCCCCATCAGCCAGCCGCCCCCCTCTACACCGCCCCCTCCACCTGGATTACCGCCGATTGCCATCATCGTTTTCCTTGTCGCCGCGACTGGCATCCTAGGCGTTGTTGCTGTTGCAGCGATTGGCATCATGGGTGTTGGCCCGTGGCGCCTCTTGCGAAGGCCTGGAAAACCCACGGACCAACCCAGGGGTAAACCGGGCCAACCCGCGGCTGAGATCGACTTTATCGTCTCAGTGGATCCCGGGATACAGAGCGTGGAGCTTGCGGAACCATCGCTCAAGATGGATATCGATATCCACTTCGAGGTCACAGTGGATAAGGGTGAACAACACGTTGAACCGAGCGGATCGTCTATCATTTCTCGGGAATAGACAGGTTCCCAATTTATCTAGCAATTCTCGTATTTGCCAGCGGAGGAAATATGCACACGCTAAATACTTTCTTCAATACCCAGGCAGAATCTACGGATTGGGTTTCCAACATTACCAAAAGCAAGGAGTTCGCCCAGGCGAAACAGAGGATAGCCCAGGAGTTAAAGGGTTTCACTGTCCCCCCCTCCTTCTATGAGCTGATGATCCTCAAGCTCACCGAGGCGTTGGATATCGACATCGGGGATATCCTGGTCTGGGGTTGGCGCAAACAGCGCGAGATCGTTCAGTATCGGGGCAAGGAGAATCCACCCGGCGGTGCGCACAACGTGCCCTTGCTGGAACACACCCTGGTGTCTAAACATTCCCCCACCCTCCAGCCGGTAGTCAACAGTGTCAGGCTGGCCAAACTGAAATTCGATATCCTTCTGAAGCTGAAAATGAATAGCGCGGTTCTCATCATTCGGGATGGGAAGATCATGGCGGTACAGACTGGCAACTGTGTGGGAAACGGCTCGATTGCCTATGCGGGGTTTACCCTCCTGGAGAAGAAAACCGCTCCCGTTAACTTGCCGGGGTCGATAGTCTTCAAAGAAGGCATCCCGATCTGAACCCCCCAAACCAGGCACCTCGAGTTATCCCTTCACTGCCAGGGTGTAATTTACTACTTTACAGGATGAGCGTCTCGGCTTAACAGGGCTCAGACTCTATCCTTTAGCCTCTTTCAGGTAACGTTGTTTTCGCTCTTCACGCTCCCTTTTCGCATCTTCGATCAATTTCACAAGGTCGAGGTTTTTCAGCGACTCGTCGTAGGTATAGGGCATATCGATCGCGTTGAGTTGGTATTCGCTACCTGCTGTGTTGCGCCGGAGATAACCCGCATCGATCAGAAACCTGCGTAAGGTCACATGATCCAAAGCAAAATTGTCGCCGAACTGAGCTGACCACTTGCGCAGCTCATCGTTCAGTTCAGCTTCTGAGTATTCTCGTTGGGGATCTAAGCTCAGGGTCGCGCTGATAAACAGAATATGCAGGTCTTGGTCTTTCTTCGGCAGGTCTCGCCCACCCAGAATCAATGCTGTGAAACGACTTATCAAATGATCTTTACTGATGTGTGGCATATATTCTCCTTCCTGGTTGGCGCAGCAGGATCATCGGTAGGTTTGGGAGAGATGGTCGAGCTGCGCCAGCTCTTCGTCGCTTAAACGAAAGTTCATCGCCCCGGCGGCCTGTTCAGCCTGGTACACCTTGCTTGCCCCTGGTATGGCAACCACCGTCTCGCCCTGGAAGTTGATCGCCCAATTCAGCGCCACCTGGGCTGGGGTGACCTGGTAGCGAGGTGCAATCTCTTCCAGCGCCTCGATCAAAAATCGAGTGCGCTCGATCTGGCGCTCGATCATTACCCTGTGATATACCGGCTTGGCTTGAAGCAGCGTGGGATGCTGGTGATACGCCCCGGAGAGCAAACCGTTCGCCAAAGGCGTATAAGCGATGATGGTAACGCCAAGCTCTTTAGCGGCCTCCAGCACACCATCCGTTTCGATCTTGCGGTTCAGCAGGCTGTACTCCATCTGGTTGACTGCCAGGGGAAGGCCGCGCTTCTCCAGCGCCTGGTGAGCGCGCCGCATTCTCTCCGCGCTGAAATTGCTCACCCCCACCGAGCGGATCTTGCCCGCTACAACCAGGTCTGCCATGGCATCCATTTCAGCCTCCGGAGAGGATAAGCTCCAGGGCTGGTGCACCATGTACAGGTCGATGGTGTACCCATCCAGGCAGCGTAGTCGATTTTCGATAGAACGGGGGATATTCCTGGCGGATCTCAATAGCGGCAGCCACTTGGTCGCGATGATCACCTGCTTATCTTTCGCCCTGGCAGCTTTCAGCGCGGCAGAAAGTGAGCGTTCCGAGCGCCCGAGGCCATACATTTCAGCGCTGTCGAACCAGTTGATGCCGCCATCCAGTGCTGCTTTGATGATGGCGTTTTTTCGATCCTGGGTAAGTCTTGGGAAAGCAAGATTGAACACCCCCGAGCCTCCAGAAAACTGCATCACGCCTAAACCGATGGGAGAGACCATGATGCTGGTTTTGCCTAACCTCCGCTGCTGCATAGCTGTCTTAGCTGTCACCTAAAAACTCCACATGCTGAGGTGTGCTGACGGTATGATGGGGACCTTCCCCGCGCTCAAACCAACCAGGCTTATTGTACACGAAACAACTGTAAACCAGGCTATCCGCATGTCAATAAGGTAAAATAAGCCCATATAATCTGTTCTTCCCCGCCAATCTCGAACTCATGCGCCGCCGGATTTCGGGCGAAAGCCAGGCAGGATGAATTTTCAGCTAAAAGCCATTGTATTTCTCACCGCCTCTCTGGGGATCGCCTGGATCTCGCGCTCCTCCTTGGGTAAAGTTCGTTCACACGGTTTCTACCGCTTCTTCGCCTGGGAAGCGATTCTGGCTTTGATCCTGCTGAACCTGGATCGCTGGTTCTATCAGCCCTTCAGGATCAATCAGCTCGTTTCGTGGGTGTTGCTGATCGCCTCCTTGTTTTTGGTTATCCTCGGAGTACAGCTCCTGCGCAAGGCAGGCAAATCGGATGAAAAACGCCGCGATCCTGCTCTAGTCGGCATCGAGAAGACCACCGAGCTGGTGACGTCCGGCGTTTACGCCTACATCCGCCACCCGCTATACAGTTCCTTACTCTTCCTTACATGGGGTGGGTTTTTCAAGAAACTATCCTGGCTGGGTTTCAGCCTGGCAGGCCTGGCCACGCTATTTCTGTGGCTCACTGCCAGGATGGAAGAAGTGGAGAACATCGCTTATTTCGGTCCAGTATACGAACGCTACATGGAGCGCACCAGGATGCTCATCCCGTTTTTGCTCTGAAGGGCTTGGCTTTCGTGTTTCGATCCATGCAGAAAATTACGCTCACTTCAATCCAGGCCCCCAACCAGGATTGGATCGGCGCCGCGCTTGCGGATTACCTCGAGCGCAAGCTGTCTATCCCCACCGAATTCGTTCACGCGCCCCCCTGGCAAGACAGGGAGCAAATGCTGGACATGGGTGAGATCAATATCGCCTGGATTTGCGGGCTGCCGTACATTCAGAGAGCCGACCAGCCTGGAGCGCAGGTCGAGCTGCTGGTCGCACCGGTGATGCGCCCCGCCCGCTACCGGAACTTGCCAGTCTACTTCTCAGACGTCATCGTCCGGCGAGAGACGCCCTTTACATCCTTCGGAGATTTACGCGGGGTGCGCTGGGCGTACAACGAGCCGAACTCCCATTCCGGCTACAACCTGACTCGCTATGTGTTGGCGCAAATGGGCGCGTTCGACGGCTACTTTGGGTCTGCCATCCAGGCTGGCAGCCACCAGGCTGCGCTCCAGATGCTACTAGCAGGTCAGATCGACGCCACCGCCATCGACAGCACTGTTCTGGAAATAGAGCTGGAAAATAAGCCTGAAGTAGAAGACCGGATTCGCACCGTTGCCACCTGGGGTCCCAGCCCCATCCCGCCCTGGGTGGTCCAGAAGAGGCTGCCAGACAGGCTCAAAACCGCGATTCGCGAAATCCTGCTGGGCATGGAAGCTGAAATAGAAGGCCGGCGCGTCTTGGCCAGCCTGCGCTTGAAGCGCTTCGCCCGGGTCAGAGACGAGGATTACAATCCGATTCGCGCGATGTTCCGCCTGGCAGATAGAGTGCGCTTATAAGCAATGGTTATTCCGTGTTTTTCCGCGCTTGTCAGCCTCCTACTCTATTCACTCGGCAACTAAGTTGCCGCCAGAAACTAAGTTGCTGCCGGAAACTAAGTTGCTGCCAACATTTCTCTCAGCGCGTAAAGCGCCAGCCAGTAAGAGCGCCAGCCGAAGCCGACGATCTTCCCTTTGCAGGCGGCAGAGATCATCGAATGCTGGCGAAACTCTTCCCGGGCGTAGACATTCGACAGGTGGACCTCGATCACCGGTATGCCGATGGCGGTCACCGCATCGCGCAGGGCGACCGAGGTGTGGGTATACCCGCCGGGGTTGAAAATCACCCCGCTAGCCCAGTTGCGCGCCTCCTGCAGGGCATCGATCAGGGCGCCCTCGCTGTTGGATTGGAACGAGCGGATTTCCAGGCCTAGTTTCTCACCCGCGGCGACCAGTCTTTCATCGATCTCCGCCAGTGTCAGCGAGCCATATACTTCCGGCTCGCGAGTTCCGAGCAGGTTGAGATTCGGCCCGTGAAGAACAAGGATTTTGTGCATCAGGTTACCTCTTCAAATATCAGGGCGGGATCGTCCACCTCGATCCCGTCACGCACCTCGCCCACGCCCACAGGGAGGACGAAGCGAGGCTTCCCGCCAGCGCGCTTTTTATCCACACCCATGTATTCCAGGATCTTATCCCGATCCAGGTTTTCCGGGATGCGCCGCGGCAACCCCAGGCCGCGCAGGACGGCTTCAAGCCGGGATGCCAGCTCTGCCGGGGCCATCTCCAGGCGAACAGCCAGCCGGGCAGCGGCGAGCATGCCAATCGCCACCGCCTCGCCATGACGCAGGCGGTAATCCGAAGCCCGTTCGATGGCGTGTCCCAGGGTGTGACCGAGATTGAGCGCCGCGCGGCGGCCGCGCTCGTACGGATCGGCTTCGATAATCTGGATTTTGACCGCCATTGCCCGTCGCACCAGCCAATCCCAGTCCGCGGCGACCGCATCCCAGCCCTGGGCGCAGCGCGAAAAAAGCTCGGGGTCGGCGATCAAGCCATGCTTGATCGCTTCAGCCATGCCGCTGCGCAGCTCTTCGGGGGGCAAAGACTCAAGGGTATCAGGGTCTGCCAAAACCAGGCGCGGCGGGTGGAAAGAACCGACCAGGTTCTTGCCCTGCGGCAGGTCGACGCCGGTTTTGCCCCCCAGGCTGGCATCCACCATGCTCAGCAAAGTGGTGGGAACAGAAACCCAGCCTACCCCACGCAGGTATATCGCCGCTGCAAAGCCGGCTAAATCCCCTACCACCCCCCCGCCCAGGGCAACGACCGTGCCAGCGCGATCCAGCCCCACGGTCAGAAAGCTCGCCCACAGGCGCTCAACAGTCCTCAGGTTTTTCTGCTCTTCTCCTGCGGGGATCTCCACCAGGCTGGCTGCGTAACCGGTCTCCTCCAAAGATTTCATCACCTGGGGGGCGTACAACCGGGCGACGTTTGCATCGCTGACCACAGCAACCGGGCCGCCCAGGCCGTCGATGCGCAGGCATTCACCCACTTCAACCAGGCTACCAGCCTGGACGCGAACTTCGCAGCCGGGGAAAAGTCCGCTCGCCATGCCTCTCAGGTGATAGCGCCCCAGCAGCACCTGCGCCTGCCAGGCCAGGTCACCCGGGGATTTGCCGTCCACATCGAGTTGAATGGAAAAGGAGGCGTAATGCCCCTCGCGCTTGGCCAATATATCCGCCAGTTGGTTATAAAGCTCTCCAGCTAATAATGGGCGCCTCTCTGCCTCCGATCTCAGGCGCTCTAGCAGCAGCGTGAGAGAGGCGCGCAGGCAGATCACCCGCCCGGAAGCTTCTACCCTGAGGCGCGAGCCGGGGTCCAGCAAGGCGCCGCCGCCCAGCGCGACCACCCGTTCTTTTCTCTCCAGGTATTTTTCCAGCATTTCTCTCTCGAGCCGGCGGAAAGCCTCTTCGCCCTGCTGGGAGAAAATCTGAGCGATGCTCTGCCCGGTACGAGCTTCTATTTCCTCATCCAGGTCACAAAATGGTAAATTCAGGGCCTGTGCCAGTGCCTTGCCCAAGGCACTTTTTCCCGAACCGGGGGGGCCATACAGGAAGAGAGGGGCATGGAGAGGCGGCTTATCGCTTGCGGCAAATTGCCGATCAGTCATCATCCGCTTCTTCAGGCCAAAATGTGTGCGCAATATCGTCCATCGGCAGGTCGGATAGGCGGGCGCGGCGCAGCGCAGAAAAGCGCGGCAGCATCTCATCCAGCGAATCGCCGCCGAGTTTTTCAAGCAGGGCGTCGGCAAGCACAAAGGCAATCACCGCTTCTAAAATAGGCACCGCCCGCGGCACCGGGCAAAAGTCCGACCGCTCGTACTGGGTGTCAACCCGGCGGCCTTGCGCCAGATCGACGGATTTCTGCGGCGTGAGCGTGGTGGCGATGGGTTTCATCGCCGCCCGGATCAGCAGTGGCTGCCCGTTGGTAATACCCCCTTCCACTCCTCCGGCGCGGTTGCTCTCGCGAGTCAGCTCTCCCCTTTCCAACCGGATGGCATCCTGGACCTGCGTGCCGGGCAGGCGGGCGTTTCGGAACGCCGGCCCGATCTCCACGCCCTTGATCGCCGGCACGCTCAGCACGGCCGCGCCCAGGCGCGTCTCCAGGCGGCGGTCCCAATGCATGTACGACCCCAACCCCGGCGGCACGCCCAGCGCGACGATCTCGAGCACCCCCCCAAGCGTGTCACGCAGGCGGATGATCTCCTCGATGCGCTGGCGCATCGCCTGGGCAGCCTGAGCGTCCGGGCAGCGCACCTCCGATTCCTCAGACCGCTCCAGGCGCTCGACCAGGGATAGAGACTCCAGGTCGGCCTCGATCTCGCCAATCGCTACCACGTAGCCGCCGATTTGCATGTCAAATTGAGCGAGCAGTTGCTTGCAAACCGCGCCGACCGCCACACGGGCTGCGGTCTCACGGGCGGAGGCGCGCTCCAGGGCGGGACGGAGATCGCGGTAGCCATATTTCAACGCTCCGGTAAGGTCGGCGTGGCCTGGTCGCGGAATGGTGAGAGGCTCGATTGCCCGTCCGCGCCATCTTGCGTGATCGCGGTTTTCGATTCGTAAAGCCAGAGGGGAGCCAGTAGTCACTCCCTGCATGACGCCCGCCAGGATGCGCGCCCGATCCTGCTCGATTTTCATCCGTGGCCCGGCGCCGTAACCTCGCTGGCGGCGGGCGAGCTCGGCATCGATCTGCTCAGCTTTGACGGTTAATCCTGCCGGCAAACCTTCCAGGATCGCCGTCAGGGCAGGTCCATGAGATTCGCCTGCGGTGAGAAATCTAAGCGGCACGCTGACCTCCCTTCGAAATCCAGTTCTCCAGGCGCTGCAGGGCTACCGCCAGGCGCTCTTCCGTCTGGGTCAGGGTGATGCGCACAAACCCTTCGCCGCCTGGTCCAAAAACTACGCCTGGCGTAAGGCTGACATACGCCTCCTCGAGCAAAGCGGCTGCGAACTCGCTGGAACTCCACCCATCAGGGACCGGGCACCAGACGTAGAGAGAGGCTCGCGGGCTCTCCACCGCGAATCCCAGGCGGCGCAGGCCGGCGACCAGCAGGTCGCGCCGCCGGCTGTAGATCTCGTTGCGCTCTTCCAGCCAGCTCTGGTCTCCGCTCAGCGCAGCCGTGGCAGCCTCCAGGATCGGCAAAAAATGCCCGCTGTCGGCGTTCGTCTTGACCTTGTAAAGCAGGCGCAGCGCTTCAGGGTTGCCCAGGGCAGCGCCTACCCGCCAGCCCGCCATGTTGTGTGATTTGGACAGGGTGTTGAACTCGATTGCGATCTCCTCTGCACCTGGGACCTCTAACAGGCTGGGAGGTCGGTAGCCGTCGAAAGCGACCTGTGCATAGGCTGCATCGTGACAGACCAGCAGATCGTACCTTCTGGCAAACTCAACCGCCTCGACAAAGAACTCTGGCGGCGCTATCGCCGCGGTGGGGTTGTTGGGGTAATTTAACCACAGCAGCCGGGCGCGGCGGGCAACCTCCGGCGGAATCCCCGCCAGGTCAGGTAAAAATCCGCGCTCGGGGGTGAGGGGCAGGTAGTACGGCGCTCCACCGCTCAGCAGGGCGCCCTGGGTGTAGGTCAGGTAGCCGGGATCGGGGATCAAGACGAACTCTCCCTCCTCCACCAGCGCCAGGGACAGATGAAAGATGCCCTCCTTGGAGCCTAAAAGCGGGACGACCTGGGCCTCAGGATCCAGCTCCACCCCATACAGGCGCAGATACATCCCCGCCCAGGCAGCCCGCAGGGCGGGCGTGGCGTTGTGGGATTGGTAGCCATGCCGGTCCGGACGGGAGGCAGCCTGCGCCAGAGCCTGGATAATGTGAGCAGCGGGCGGCAGGTCTGGTGAGCCCACGTCCAGGCGGATGACCTCCTTCCCGGTGGACTGGAGCCTGGCTACCTGCTGGTTGAGCGAGGCGAAGAACTGCGTGGATGAGCGCTCCAGGCGGCGAGCAGGGGAAAGCATCGACGACTCCGCTTAGAATTCTGAGCTAACCGCCCGGTACATGGCTGCTCGCGAGGCGACGCAGCCTGTCCAGCGTTCGAAAGACAGGGCTGCCTGTTCGACCAGCATGCCCAGTCCGTTCGCAGCCGACAGTCCTGCGCCACGCGCCGCTCGCAGCAAGGCGGTTTCGGGTGGATTGTACACCAGATCGTAAACAAATGCGCCAAGTGGAAATTCCAGTCGTTCCGGCCAGGGTGAAGCGGCGACCTCAGGCGCCATGCCTAGCGGTGTGGTGTTGACCAGCAGGTCGAATTTTGGCGCGACTGCGTTGAACAAGACCGGCAGACTCGCCAGGGTCAGGTGATGGATGGGCGCAGAGATTCGCTTGCGCAGGCTGGTGGTGAGCTCGCGGGCTTGCTCCAGGCGGCGGGCAGCCACCCAAACATGCCAGCCGGCGGTGCCCAACGCATAAGCCACCGCCCGGGCTGAGCCGCCAGCGCCTAGGAGCAGAGCAGTAGGTAGTACCCTCCCCGCCGGGCGCAGATCAGCCAGGGACCATCCCGTCACGCGCCCCAGGTCAGCCAAAAAACCGGGCGCATCTGTGTTATCCCCTACCAGTAAGCCCTGGCGGGCGTAAATGGTGTTTACCGCCCCGATGGCGCCCGCGGCCGGCGTGAGCTCATCCAGGTCAGGCAGGACAATTTGTTTGTAGGGGATAGTTACGTTCAAGCCGTCTATTTCGCCCCTGCGAACCCGGTCGAGCAGCCTCTCCAATTCAACAGGCGCATCCGGCGGCAGCGCATGCAGGCGGTATTCCCCTGCCAGCCCGGCAGCCTGCAAAGCTGAGTCATGCAGCCGCGGCGAGAGGCTGTGCCCCAGGGGATAGCCCAGCAAGCCCATTTGCCAGAATTTTGGGGAGGCTTCACCCATGTTCAACCTGCACCTGCGCTCCGAGAGATTTCAATGCCGCGGGGAAATCCGGAAAAGATTCGGACAGGATCTCCGCCGATTGCACAGTCACCGGCTCCGAGCTCGCCAGCCCGGCGACGGCCAGCGCCATTGCCAGGCGGTGATCACCGTGCGAAGCGACCTCGCCTCCCCGCAAGGCTCGTCCCGAGGACTCGCCCTGAGAGGAGCCCCCGCCAGATATCGTGAACCCATCCGGCGTTTCCTGGGCGCGAACGCCCAGGAGCTGCAGCTCAGTGCAGATGGCGTTGATGCGGTCAGATTCTTTATAACGCAATTCCTGGGCGTCTGAAACGACGGTCTGGCCGCGGGCGCAGGCTGCGGCTACTGCAAGTGCGGGGAACTCATCGATCATGCGCACCACCAGGGAGCCCGAAACATGCGTTGCCCGCAGCGGCGAGGCGAGCACGAGGATGTCTCCCAGCGGCTCGCCCTGGCGCTCACCTGCCGGGGAGATGCGCAGGTCAGCCCCCATCGCCAGCAGGGCATCCAGAAAGCCGGTGCGGGTCGGATTGAGCAGGACATCTCTCAGCAATAACTGCGATCCTGGGGTGATCAAGGCAGCCACGATCAGGAAAGCCGCAGCGGAGATATCTCCCGGCAGTGTAAACTTCAGAGGCGGAAGGGAGAATGGGCGAGGCGGCGCCAGGCATGTCGTGTAGCTCAGGCTGCCGCTGCGCTTCGCGCTTACCACGTTTACGCCCAGGCTGTGGAGCATGCGTTCGGTGTGATCGCGGGAAGGTCCGGGTTCGGTCAGGGTAGTCGAGCCGCCGGCAGCCAGCCCCGCCAGCAAGAGGCAGGATTTGACCTGGGCGCTGGGGACCGGCAGGGCATATTCCAGTGGTTCGAGCGGCGCCTCCCGGCGGCTGAAAACGAGCGGAGCTCTTCCATTTTCTGCGCTGACCGGGACGCCCATCTTGCGCAGCGGCTCGATAATCCGCTCCATCGGGCGGCGGCGCAGGCCAGGCGAGCCGTCCAAAACCGCGGGAATCCCTGCGGCCGCCAGGGCGCCTGCCAGCAGGCGCATGGTTGTCGCTGAATGGCCGCAATCAATTGGAGCAGAAGGCGGTCGCAAGCCAGTCAGGCCCACTCCCTGAACGCTCAGTGTGGCACCGTCAAGCTCCCAGGTTACACCCAGAGCGGTTAGGGCGTCCAGCATGGACCGGGTGACGCCAGCGAGCAGAAAATTGCCCAGCCGGCTTTCCCCTGCTGCCAGGGCGGCAATCAAAGCCGCCCGATGTGAAATCGATTTGTCACCTGGAGGAGTAATCTCCCCACGTAGAGGATTTCCAGGCTGCACGGTCAGCCTCATGGTCCAGTCTCCTGGATGGGAGCCTCTGCCATGGCCTGGCGGTATGCTGCAACCTCCTCCAATAATTTCATCAGGGCGGGGTAATCCTCCTCGAACAATAATCTCTCGATGTCCTTCAGCTCAGCCTTGATCCGGCTGCATGCCAGGAGCACGTTCTCCCGGTTGGTGCGCAGGATGTCGCCCATCATTATCGCCGAGCTGCCAGCCAGGCGGCTGGCGCTGCGAAAACCCGGTCCCACCAATGGAGCGGCTTCTCTGGGTGTGGCCAGGGTCAAGGCGCAAGCCAGCAGATACGGTGCATGGCTGGTGGCGGCTACCCAGCGGTCGTGCGTCTCAGCGTCAAGCCAGAGAGGTCGAGCGCCGATCGCCTCCGCGAGCTGAACCGCCAGGGTTCGGGCGCGCTCGCCGCTGCGCGGCAGAGGCGTGAAGGCAAAAGGTGCGTAGCGGAACAGGTCAGCTTCAGCGTTCGCCAATCCATGGGCAGACTTGCCGCACATCGGGTGCCCGCCAAGCGGATCGAAACGCCCCGGCAATCCAGCCAGCGCCTGGCAAACCTGGACCTTGGTGGAGCCCAGATCGATCACTACCGGCTCGCCGGGGTGCCAGGCGGGCAATTGCTGGATCAGGGTGATAATTGCCCGCACCGGGGCGGCCAGGATGATCAGGTCGGCGTCAGGCAGAATTTCCCCCGGCTCGGAAGCAACCCGATCGACGATGTGCTCGCCTCGGGCCAGCTCCAGGGTTGCGGGGTCAGGATCGTAAGCCAGGAGCCTCCTGCAGCGGCCTTTCAGTGCCCTGGCAAGCGAGCCCCCCATCAAGCCCAGGCCCAGGATGGCAATGGTAACGGAAGACAGGTCGCTTGGTTTTTCCATCAGCCAGCCTGAATTTTATCAGCTTCAACAGTCGGCGCTGCACTGCGGCCAACAGCCTGGGCGATCTGGCGGACCTGGCGCACCAGTTCTGCAAAACGCTCGGGTTTGAGCGACTGGCCCCCATCCGAGTAAGCCGCAGCCGGGTCCGGATGAACCTCTACCAGCAAGCCATCCGCGCCGGCGGCAATTCCGGCTCGGGCAATGGCGGTGACAAACTCCCAATAACCGGTGCTGTGGCTGGGGTCGAGCAGGACGGGCAGGTGGGTCAAGGATTTCAACACCGGGATGGCATTGATATCGGTCGTATTGCGCGTGGTAGTCTCGAAGGTGCGGATGCCGCGCTCGCACAGGATCACCCGGCGATTGCCATGCGAGAGGATATACTCGGCTGCCATGAGCAGCTCTTCTACCGTGGCCGACATACCGCGCTTCAGCAGAACCGGATGCTGGCTCTCTCCGGCAGCGTGCAACAAGGAGTAATTTTGCATGTTGCGGGCGCCAATCTGGAGCACGTCGGCATAGCGCAGCAGCAAGGGGATCTGCTCGATCGCCATCACTTCAGTCACAATCGGCAGGCCAGTTTCCTGGCGCGCTTCGGCCAGGATCTCCAGGGCGACCTCTCCCAGGCCTTGAAATGAATAGGGGGAGGTGCGCGGCTTGAAAGCGCCCCCGCGCAGTGCGTGCGCGCCGGCTTCGCGCACCGCGTGGGCTGTCTCCAGGAGCTGGCTCCGGCTTTCCACCGAGCACGGACCGGCGATGATCACGATACTATTCCCGCCGACCGTCACGCCATCTAAAGTAAATACGGTGTTTGCTTCCTTGAACTCGCGGGAGGCAAGCTTGTATGGCCGGGTAATGGGCACAACCCGATCCACGCCCGGCAAATGGAAGAATTGATCTTTCTGCACCGGGCGTCCATCCCCAATGGCGCCAATCACCGTGCGCTCGTCGCCGGTAGACAGGTGAGCGCGCAATCCGTTTGCCTGGACGATCTTGACCACCTCTTCGATCTGCTCCGGGGTGGCGTTGGTACGCATAATAATCATCATGGTAGTTTTCTCCTTGGCAAAAATATGAATGACAGGGCCAGCAAGGCGCGACAAAAAGCGTAGCAAATGTTTGCCTCCAGTTGCCCAGCCCTTATCGACGGCCTGTCAGCTCAGCGAGCTCAAATCTTGGCGCAGCTTGGCAGCCAGACCCAGATACACATGGCGGATAGCCGATTGAGGCAGGTCGGTATTCCAGTGCAGCAATACGCGCACGCAGCGCGGCAGGCTGCCCGGAACGGGAATTTCCCGAGCGCACAGCAAAGGTACCATTTCCCAGCCCAGATCGCGGGCTGCGCGCGCCGGATAGGCTGAAGCCAGATCATCGCTTACGGTGAATATCGCGCTGGCCAGGTCTTCGGGTCGCATCTGCAGGTTGGCATCGAGGATGGCTTGCAGCAGCTCGCCTGTGGCGGAGTAAATCGCCTCAGGTATGTCCATCTCACAGGTGGTGGCGCCACGTACACCGCGTACCGGCATATATACCTCCTCTCAATATACTCATATAACGCAAAAAACGCGAGGCCGTTAGCCTCGCGTTTTTGTTAAGAGATGCTTTCGCTCGCTTAAACGCTACCAACGGCAGTCGAAGAGTCGATGCCGAAATAATAGTAGTAAGCGTAATAACGAGCGAACTTGACTTTGTTCACCGGATAGCTGTCCTTGATTGAAGGCAATTTTACTCTTCGGCGGTGGAAATGTCAAGAATCGTTAGTGTATCCTTGGTTCATGAAAAACGGGCAGCCAATTGAGAGGTGGTAGATCTAGCGCCGGCATCGGAGTGAAACAAGACCGCCAGGCGATAACGGCGACGGAAGTCCCGGAAGGTGCGTTCCAAAGGGCTGGTGGTGCGTAGCAAATGAGATGGCCAGACTTCGTTGCGTTCAGCGGCTTGCTCTTGAACGGCATAGAAGGTCAAGGTGGCTTCAAAATCGTTCTGCAAAGTGCGGATGGCTTTCGGTTGTTCGGATTGCCACTGCTGAGAAAACACGACGTAACACTGGCGGGCTTCGGTTTCGGTAGAGGCCTGCCAGATGTGAGCGGCTTGGCGCAGGAATTGGGTACGATACCCTCGTCCCGCCTGGCGATCGAGGTTGGCTGGCAAGGTGAGGGCTTGGGCGAGGTTACGTAGTTTGTGAAAGACACAGCGTTGCAAAGGGGTCGTCCAATACACATTTTCGCGAGCAGCCAGCAAACCAGGGCTGCCATCGGCTACCAGCAAGGCCAAGCCGTTCTTGGGGGTGAGGCCAGCCTCGTACAATTGTTCAAGAAACTGCTGCCAACTGGCAGTGTCTTCGCCATCCGCTCTAACCCAGGCCAACAAGCAGGTCTTTTCGCTCAAGGGCCAGACACCCTGTGCAGCCAGGATGGGGACTTTCTTGGCGTGTTTGACCAGGCGTTTGCGTCCCATCCGGTCGGTATGGGTCTTGCCAGTCGGGAACATTACCGTAATCCAGATGCCATCCAGGCGGACGACAGGAGGTACCTCGCCTTTCATCCAAGGACGGGCTGGCAAACCGTCGCTATCCAGTGCCAGCACTCGTCGGTTCAGCGTGCGTAACCCAACAGAACTTCCCAGAAGTTGATCCCAGTCTGCTTTGATTTGTCGGTAGCTCAAGCCTCGCTCATAATTCACAAGGACTTCCCATTCCAGATCATGCCAAATGCGCTGCCCACGTCGCAAAGTCCGAAACGAAAGGCACACATTGCCACCACACTCGCAGATCAGCTGCGGAACGTCGATCTTTACCCGTCCCCAGCGGGTATCCAATCTACGCTGGTAGTGCCCATTGCGCCGAAAACGCCGCCGCTCATGACTGAAGCACCGGCTACAGCGTACTTCGACCCGCTGACCTTTGGTTTTCCGTCGGCGCACATGCCGCTTTCGCCCCAACCATCGCTCAACTTCGGTTTCCAATGCTTCTTCCAGGCAGCGCCCAACCACTTGTCGGATTTGCTCTTCCAGCACAGCGCACAATTCGTGTGCAAATCTTGGTGTATCGCTTGCGGGTACTTGCAGAAAAAGGCTCCCAATGGGTACAATCGGCATGACTTGATCTCCTGTGGCTTGTGGGGTAGCAACCACATTTTACAGGTTGATCAAGTCCCTTTTTGTATTTCATGAATGAAAGATACACTACCCAAGAATCCGCACAACCCGTAACAGTATCATCAATGGTAGCGCTCACGCTGAGCGGCGCGTTCGCCTCAACCGGGTTAGGACTTGCAGACAGGTTGGAGGCGAGTTGTTAGTCGGCGCAGCAGTCGTTAAAATATCTGCAAGGGGAATAAACTCAGATGTTTTGGTAAATCCCTCTCTGGTAAAATTCGGGGGTATTTGTATGACCATCACCTCCTGGGTTGATGATCTGATTGTGGGAAATATAAACCCAATATGGATTTGTTTCATATGTATGTAAACAGTCTTTCAATTGTTATCCCCGTTTACAATAGCGAAGCCAGTCTGGAGGCGCTTCTGGCTCGCCTGGGGGGTTCGCTCCCCGCCTTGAGCGAGAATTACGAAGTAATCCTGGTAAACGACGGCAGCCTTGATCGGAGCTGGGAAAAGATCGCGGCCCTCAGTCAGGAGTATTCCTGGCTTCACGCCATCAACATGATGCGCAATTATGGGCAGCATAACGCTTTATTAGCCGGCGTCCGTGCGGCGCAGTATGAGTTCATCATCACCATGGATGACGACCTGCAGCACCCCCCGGAGGAGCTACACCTGCTGTTGGAGAAGCTGGATGAAGGTCACGATGTGGTCTACGGCACGCCACAGCATGAGCAGCACGGCCTGTGGCGCGACATCGCCTCGCAGGTGACCAAGCTAGCTTTGCAGAGCGCCATGGGCGCGGAAACCGCCCGCAAAGTGAGCGCCTTACGCGCTTTTCGCACCCGCCTGAGGGATGCCTTCGAAAACTATCAGGGCCCATTTGTTTCCATCGACGTGCTGCTGACCTGGGCTACCACTCGCTTCGCCTCGGTACCGGTGAGGCACGATCTGCGTCTGGCGGGTAAATCGAATTACACATTCCGCAAGCTGGTGATCCATGCCCTCAATATGATGACCGGATTCAGCGTGCTGCCATTGCAGCTCGCCAGCATGCTGGGCTTCCTTTTCGCCTTGTTCGGCGGAATTGTGCTGATCTATGTGCTCGGGCGCTACATTATCCAGGGAGGCAGCGTCCCAGGCTTCCCGTTTCTGGCTTCTACCATCGCTATCTTCTCGGGCGTGCAATTATTCGCCCTGGGGATCATCGGCGAATACCTGGCGCGGATGCACTTCCGAATGATGGACAAGCCCTCCTATGTCATCCGCGAAGAGATCATCCCCGGGGGCGAACCATCCCATGAATCCATCTGAACCCTGCCAGTTCCTGACCTGGGATTCGGACTTTTTCGGTTGCCGGATCGCTCGCTACCTGGATAGCCGGATGAATCCCCAATCCTGGCAGTCTGCTCGCACCTGGTGCCAAACCATGCAGATCGACTGCCTCTACCTGCTGGCGGATGCCCATGATAACCACACCATCCGCACGGCGGAGGACGCGGGGTTCCGATTCGTGGATATGCGCTTGACCCTGGGCAGGAGCCTGGATTCTTGGGGAGGCAGTTCTGTCCCACCTGACGGCGTGATCATCCGTAGCTGGGATGAAAATGACCTGGCAGAGCTGGAGAGGATTGCACGCCTCAGCTTTACCCAAACGCGTTTTTTCTTCGACCCCTTCTTTTCGCCCGAAAAGAGCGCCGAGATGTACGCGGTATGGATTGCGAAGAGCTGCCACGGCAGGGCGCAAGCCGTGCTCGTGGCAGAAATTGACCGCAGTGCAGCAGGTTTTATCACCTGTCGATTAGAATCCGGTAGAACTCTGGGAGAGATCGAGCTGGTCGGGGTAAGTGAGCATGCCCGCGGGCGCGGCCTGGGAGGTTTATTGGTGCAGGCTTCTTTGAACTGGTTCAGCAATCAGCGCGCCTCTGCAGTAGAGGTTGTAACCCAGGGGCGCAATCTGGAGGCGCAACGCCTGTACCAGCGCAATGGATTCACCAGCAAAACCATGCAGTTGTGGTATCACAAGTGGTTTAGGTAATAAGGAACCGAAACATACAAGGAATTAGACATAATATATCTTATAATACACACTTAATTCGAGCCCAGGTCGTTGGCGGCATTACAAAGCGGCTCATCTTATTTTGGAGGTCCAATGAGTGATCATAAATCTCGCCTAAAGCTGGTTGACTGGGTAAATGGATTGCTGGCAACTGGAGATATCGACTCGCAAGTGTGCTCTCATATGGACCAGGTGCAGAACGTGATCCCCAGCGCCGATGGCTGCGAGGAATGCCTTCAGTTAGGCGATGAATGGGTGCATCTGCGCCTGTGCATGATCTGTGGGCATGTGGGCTGCTGTGATAATTCCAAGAACAAGCATGCCACCAAGCATTTCCACGCTACCGGGCACCCATTGATCAAGTCATTCGAGCCGGGCGAAGATTGGATTTGGTGCTATCCTGATGCAGAATTATTCACCCCATGAGGCCAGGCTGTAGATGTATGAATTCCTGAAAAAAATACCCTTGTTTGCCGACCTGCCAGATGAAGATCTGGAACGCCTGTGTGAGATGGTAGCCGAGGTCAGCTTGAAAGCCGGCGAAGAGCTTTTTACAGAGGGCAGCCCCGGCGACAGCGCCTTTGTAATCCAACAAGGCGAAATCGAAATCCTGAAAACATCCGGGGGGCGTAACGTGCTTCTTGCTGTGCGCAAACCGGGCGAAGTGATTGGTGAGATGTCGCTGCTGGAGTCCGCGCCGCGCTTTGCCACGGTGCGGGCGCGCTCAGACAGCTTATTATTAGCGATTGGGCACGAGCAGCTTAATAACTTACTAAACACCAGCCCATCTGCGGCGCGCGCCTTGCTGCACACCATCACTGCCCGTCTGCGCTCCACTGAATTAGTTCTGCGCCAGAGTGAGAAGATGGCGCAGCTTGGCACCCTAACCGCAGGCATTGCCCATGAGCTCAATAATCCAGCTTCAGCCGCTGGACGAGGCGCAGAGCAATTGAAATCTATATTCTCCGCCCTCCAGCAAGCCAGCCAGCGCCTGTATCGGATATCCCTCATTCCAGCGCAGTTAGATAATCTCTTAGAGTTGAACAGCCTTGCCCAAACTGCCGCCGCAAGGCCTACAGACATCGACAGCCTGACCCGCAGCGATAGAGAAGATGAAGCCGAAAGCTGGCTGGAAAAAGCTGGCATTCAACAGCCCTGGAATTACGCTCCTGTTCTGGTAACCCTGGGGTATCCTGACAGACGAATCCGGTCTTTGTTGGAGGCATTTCAGGGCGAAAGTCTGGAAACCTTGCTCGCCTGGCTGGAACCAACCGTGGGTACTTATACCTTGCTGGAAGAGATCGGTCAAGGAGCCAGCCGGATTAGCGAGATTGTCAAATCCTTGAAGAGTTACGTATATCTTGACCAGGCTCCGGTTCAGGCGGTTGACCTGCACGAGGGATTGGATAACACCCTGGTAATGCTGCGCGGCAAATTGAAAACCGGTGTCAACGTGCGCCGCGAGTACGCAACAGATTTACCTCGCATCCAGGTTTATGGCAGCGAGCTGAACCAGGTGTGGACCAACCTGATCGACAACGCCATCGATGCAATGGATGGGCGGGGTGATCTGACTTTGCGCACGTGGCAGGATGGCGATTGGGTGGTCGTTGAAATCCAGGACACCGGCGCGGGAATCCCGGAGGATATACAGAACAAGCTGTTCAGCCCGTTCTTCACCACCAAGCCCGTCGGCAAAGGCGCAGGATTGGGCTTGAACATCAGTTATAACATCATTCTGAAACACGGCGGCGAAATAAAAGTATATTCCAAACCCGGCAAAACTTGCTTCACGGTCTATCTGCCGATCAATTTCGAAAAAGTTGACCAAAATCCTCTTGCTACATTCAACAACCGGGAATCTGACGACGAAAAACTGAAGCGCATTCTCCTCGAAACCCGGAACATCGCTGTTGTCGGTCTCTCGGAACGACCCGAGGTGCCGGCGCATAGTGTGCCAGCCTATTTGCAAAAAGCCGGCTACCGCATTTTCCCGGTAAACCCATACCTGACTGAGGCGTTAGGAGAAAAGGCATACCCAGATTTGCTGGCGCTCCCTGAAACCGTCGATGTCGTCTTGATTTTCCGGCGCAGCGAGGCCGTGCCCCCGATTGTGGAGCAGGCGATCAAAATCGGGGCGAAGGTGGTCTGGATGCAGGAAGGGATCGTCAACGAAGCAGCAGCCCAAAGCGCCCAAGATGCAGGATTAATGGTGGTCATGGATACCTGTATGCGCGCCACACACAAACGCCTGCTGGCAAGTGGGTAGATATCATGGTTTGGCATATCTTGCTTGCCCACTTCTTGGCCGACTACCCGCTGCAATTTTCATGGATCCTGCGCAATAAACGCCGCACCCTGTTTGTCGCCATCCATGCCGGAGTTCACCTGGTTATGACGCTCCTCCTGGTAGGCGCAGAGCGAGGGCGCCTGTGGCCTTACCTTGCAGTTCTGGCTGGTCTGCATTTCATAATCGATGTGGCTAAAAACGTGATCTACAAACTCCGCCCAAAATGGGTGGTCGTACCTTACATCGTGGATCAATGTATTCATTACCTGACGATCTGGATACTCGCAGCCCGGATTCAAGCTGCTCTGGGTGATATCGCTCCGCCTTTTGACCCTCAGTGGGCTATTCTCGGAACCAGCTACCTGTTGGCGATGTATGTATGGTATATCAGCGAGCGCATCATGGTTTATGCCTCACCAACCTACCAGGCAGAGGTGCAGGCCCAATATTTGCCGCGCATGCTCACTCGCGGCGCACTGCTCACCCTGCTCCTGACAGCCACCAGCGTTCCCAGGACCACAGCGCTTGCAGCCAGCGCCATAGCAATACTGCCGTATGTTGGCAAACATCGTTGGAGAGCGCTCTTGACCGATATCGGTGTTGTTTGCGCAATCTGGATTTTTTTCCGCCTCGCGACCGGTTAACAGAACCCAAGGATGATCTGTCCCACCTGCTCATTCGAAAACCCATCCGACGCGAAATTTTGTCAGAACTGCGGCAGCATGCTGGAGCGCAAATGCCTGAACTGCGGAACAATCAACGCTGCTTCGGCTAAATTCTGCAAACAGTGTGGCAACCGCCTGGACACAAAACCAGGCGTGGATTCGCTTACACGAGAACAAGAGAGGCGTCCTGCCCCGCCTTCTGCAGACCCACGCCTGGCTCGCCTGGTGGCAAACACGCCAACTGCGCTGGCGGAAAAAATCCGCTCCGTCGCCCATCTATCCGGCGAGCGCCGTGTTGTCACTGCGTTGTTCGCCGACGTGGTCGGTTCCACTGAGCTTGCGGCTCACATGGATCCAGAAGATTGGACAGAGGTCATGAATCAGGCCTTCGATCTCTTGGTCCCTGCTGTCTATATGTATGAGGGCACAATTGCCCGCTTGATGGGAGACGGACTGCTGGCGTTCTTTGGGGCGCCTGTCGCCCACGAGGATGATCCAATAAGGGCAGCCCATGCCGCGCTCGAAATCGTTTCAACCACACGTCGCTATGCTGAGGAAGTGCGCCGGATACATGGAATTGACTTCGCTATTCGGGTCGGGTTGAGCACTGGACCTGTAGTGGTCGGAGATGTAGGCAGCAATCTGGTATACGAGTACACTGCCATGGGGGACGCAATCAATCTGGCGGCGCGGCTGCAATCCGCTGCCCGCCCGATGACTGTGTTAATCGCTGAAAACACGTACCGCTTTATTACCCCCGTTTTCGAGTGTCGGGATCTCGGGAAGATCAGTATAAAAGGAAAATCCGATCTCATCCAAATCTACGAGGTAGTGAAACCCAAAAGCAAACCTGGCAAGATGCGGGGCATACAGGGCCTGGAAAGCCCAATGGTCGGACGTCATGCGGAGCTGAACGCACTGCTCCACCTGGCAGATGTGGTCCGGGCTGGTCTGGGACGAGCCGCGCTGATCCTCGGAGAAGCGGGGTTGGGAAAATCGCGTCTAATTGCCGAGTGGAAAGCCCTATTACTAAAAAAAGAAACAGAAATTGCACCACTGGAATGGATCGAAGGTCACTGCCTTTCTTATGGTCAAGGTCTGGCATATCATCTATTGATTGATCTGTTGCGCTCGACGTTGGGATTGATTGGCAAACCCAGCGGCGACGAGAGCTACACTCGCTTGCTCCAAATGATCAAAGACCTGGTCGGTGGACAGGCGGAAGAGATCACTCCTTTCATCGGGCATCTCCTCTCCTTGCCTTTAGAGCCCGCTGTTCTAGAGCGAATTCGCCTGTTCGACCCGCAAAGCCTGCAAAATAAGTATCTGTCTGCGATCCGGCGTATCTTGCTCGCCAATGCTGCTCAACAGCCGCTGATCCTGGTGTGTGAAGATTTGCATTGGGCTGACCCATCTTCGGTTGAATTGCTGACGAAATTGCTCCCTTTAGCCAACGAGGTGCCAATTCTATTTTGTTTTCTGACCCGCCCCGACATGGATGCGCCCGGTTGGCGATTGATAAATGCAACTCGAGAGCAGATGGGTAACAGCCTGGTAGAGGTGCAGCTCCACTCTCTATCTGAAGAAGATAGCCGCCAGCTGGTCGCGAATTTATTGGAAATTGAAGCCCTTCCTGAAAATATCCGCACAATCATCCTTAAGAAAGCCGAGGGCAACCCGTTTTTTGTTGAGGAAATCATCCGCATGTTGATTGACCGCGAGATCGTCGTGCAAAGGGATGGGGGCTGGATGGCTGAGGGATCGATTGACATGATGGATATCCCGGATAATCTCCAAAGCTTACTTTTAGCCCGGATCGACCGCCTGCCCGATGAGGTGAAGCGCACTTTACGTGTCGCTTCCGTGATTGGGCGGCGCTTCTCACTGCAGGTGCTAGAGCAAGTCTTGGCAAGGCAGGGGCGTCAATGAGCCATAGCACCCACCTGCGCATCCTGGAAGCCTCCGGGTTGGTGTCACTGGTTAATGTGCTGCCTGAAGTAGAGTATCTCTTCCGGCACACGCTTATCCAGGAAGCCGCTTACGGCTCGCTCCTCAAATCCGACCGGCAGGCATTGCATCGAATTACGGGTTCAGTGCTGGAGGATATTTACAGGGAGCGCGAAGAGGAAATTGCTCCAATTCTGGCCGGACATTTCTATGCCGCCAGTGATTATGAGCGCGCCTTGCGCTATTTCACCATTTCCGGGGATAAGGCAATGGAGATATACGCCATTCCAGAGGCGATTGAGCATTACAAATATGCATTGGATATTGCCAAGCGGGACCGCTCTTGGCAAAACAAAATAAATCGCCTGTTCTCCCAGCTCGGCATAGCCTACGAATTAAATGCCCAATATAACCAGGCTCTGGAGTGCTACAGAGATATGGAATCCTTAGCCAACGAAAACAGGGATGAAGCCATGCGGTTGGCTGGGATCATCGCCCGGGCAAAGGTATATGCCACACCCAGCGCAGTACACGATGCGGATAGGGCACAAAAACTAAGCAACATGGCGCTTGAACTGGCGGAAAAAATCGGCGATCGTACATCACAGGCGCGCATCCATTGGATACTTGGTCTGCTATATGCGCGTACAGGAAAATTCATCGATTCAATCGTACACCACGAACAGGCACTGGCTCTGGCGCGCAAGCTCGACCATAAAGAACTGATGGCTTACACACTCAACGATGTGAGCCAGCCTTATGTCAGCACCTACCAGTTTGAGAAAGGTTATCAGGCACTCAAAGAAGCGCAGAGTCTATGGCGCTCGCTGGGCAATTTGCCAATGCTGGTCGATAACTTATCGACCTTGATCGCATATGATTATTTCAATGGAGAGTACGATCCGGCGTTGGCTAAATACCAGGAAGCTGCGGCGCTCAGCGAGTCAATTGGAAATCTTTGGGGACAGGCTTACTGCCGCATGTACGTAGGGGATATCTACTTTGATCGTGGCCATCCAGAAGAAGCCATCCAGCTCATGAAACAGTGTATCCAGTTGGCAGAGGAGGCCGGCTTCATCGTGCCATTATTGCAAACTCAAGCGGAATTAGGATACATATACGCGTACCTGGGAGACATCGAACGCGGTCTCGCTACCATCGATAAGGCGCTGATAAACAGGAGTCAGGAGATCGTTGGATGGGGCGCCTGGGCGCTTGCGATTAAAGCCCGAGTCCACGCTCAACGCAATGAATTCGAAGAAGCTCGAAAATTGATGCAAAACGCTGAAAAGGCCTTGCAACAAGGTGATCCGTTGGGGTTTGCACGGATCGTTTTTCAAGGTTTGTATTGCGAGCTTGCACTGGCAGAAAAAGATTATCCCCGTGCTCTCGAGATCTCCCAATTGTTCGAAACAGAGGTCATCACCGACATCCGTCTATTTACGCCCTGGTTGTACTACATGCGCGGGGTAACTCTTCTTGAAACAGGACAACACGCTGATGCACATGACGCACTTACTAAAGCCCTAGAGCACGCAGAAAATATGCACTCGAGGATTATCATTTGGCAGGTCCAAGCTGCCCTGGCTGAATTGGCGGATCGGCAAGGTAAATCCGATCAATCCAGACAGCATCGGGCCCTCGCCAGGGAGATCATTAACTATATTGCCGCCCGTACCGGAAGCGAGGAATTGCGTGAATCCTTTTTGAATCGAAAGGATGTAATCGCGTTACGGGAGTCACAATGAGTCTGGATTTGATTTTAGGGGCATTGATTGTGGCGTGTCCTGGCAAAATTAGCCATGGTTTATGAGCTGAAAGGCGATCGTGTTGAAGCAGCGCAATTACGCGGCAGGACACGTGAGGTGTTACAATACATCTTCGATCATATTAGCAATGAAGAACTGCGCAATTCATTTTTAAACCGTCGAGAGGTGCGTGAGCACCTGCAAATATAACGGTCAGCACGGTGGGGAAGATCACCCACGTTAGAAAAGGGTGTGAGAACTGATGGCAAAGCCAATCATAATGTCGGTCGATGATGAGCCGCAAGTATTGAATGCTATCGAACGCGACCTGCGCCAGTATTACCGCAGCGATTACCGGATTGTAAAAGCCGGCTCTGGCGCTGAGGCGCTAAAAGCCGTGGAAGAATTCAAAAAACGGAACACTCCGATAGCTCTTTTTCTGGTTGACCAGCGTATGCCAGAGATGAGCGGGACGGAATTCCTATCCCAGGCGCTAAAGTATTATCCCGAGGCGCGCAAGGTACTGTTGACGGCTTATGCAGACACAGAGGCCGCCATCACCAGTATCAACGTCATTGGCTTGGATCACTACCTGATGAAACCCTGGGATCCCCCAGACCAACACCTGTATCCCATCCTGGATGAATTGCTGAGCGACTGGATGGCGACAGTCCCGCTGCCATATGAGGGCATTCGGGTGGCGGGAACACTCTGGTCGCCTCACTCGCATCTGGTAAAGGACTTCCTGGCGCGCAACCGCATCCCGTACCAGTGGTTGGATATCGAGCAGGATAGCGTTGCCAAGGAACTGGTGGATTCGGTGTTGCAGGGAGAACATCGTTTGCCAGTAGTCTTTTTCCCCGATGGGACAACCCTGGTGGAACCTGACTTCCGCACGCTGGCAGAGAAAGCCGGTATGCAGACCCAGGCAACCCAGCCTTTTTACGATCTGGTCATCATTGGGGCTGGGCCAGCCGGGCTGGGGGCTGCGGTATACGGGGCCTCTGAGGGTTTGCGCACCGCACTGATCGAACGCGAGGCTACCGGCGGACAGGCCGGAACCAGCTCCCGCATCGAGAATTATCTGGGTTTCCCCAAAGGCATCAGCGGCGCTGACTTGTCGCGACGGGCAACCGATCAGGCCAGACGGCTTGGAGCTGAGATTCTGACCGCCCAGGAGGTCGTTAAGGTCCGGGTAGATGGACCATATCGCATCGTTATCCTGGATGATGGCTCCGAATTAAGCGCCCGGGCGCTTATGATCGCGACGGGTGTAACCGTTCGCCAGCTGGACGCGCCGGGCATCAAGGATCTCACCGGGGCGGGGGTATATTATGGCGCCGCCCTTACCGAAGCCGCCTACTACACAGGTCAGCATGTCTATGTTGTCGGAGGCGCCAACTCCGCCGGACAGGCTGCCATGTTCTTCTCCCGCTATGCCAGCCAGGTGAGCATGTTGGTGCGTGGCAGCGGTCTGCAGGCTACCATGTCCCAATACCTGATCGACCAGATCAGCGCGACGGAAAACATCGACATTCAGGTGCACACAGAAGTGGTCGAAGCATTTGGGAAAAACAAGTTGGAGGCGCTCACCCTGAAAAACAACCAGACCCAGGAGACCTTGCGAGTGGAGACGCCAGCCCTGTTTCTCTTCATCGGCGCAGTGCCCCATACTGAAATGGTGAATGGGGTTGTGGCAACCAATCGTGCCGGGTTTGTGCTGACTGGCCCAGATCTGTACCAGGACGGTAAGCGTCCGAAAAACTGGACGTTGCAGCGCGACCCGTATCTGCTGGAGACCAGCGTACCGGGTATCTTCGCCGCTGGCGATGTGCGCCAGGGGGCGGTGCGGCGCGTGGCCTCCGCCGTGGGTGAGGGCGCTATCGCGGTCAGCCTCATCCACCAGTACCTGAAGACAGTATGACGAGGAGGAGAGATTAGATGAATGTAATCAGCCGGGAGGAATTGAAAGCCAAGCTCGACCGTGGTGAAAAATTTAAACTCGTGATGACCCTGAACGAATGGGCGTTCAACGCCAAACACATCCCTGGCTCGATCAGCATCAGCCGCATGGAAGACGCCGCCCGATTGCTCGACCCCGAGGAAGAGATCGTGGTTTATTGCTCTGATCCAGCCTGTATCGCCAGCCAGGCGGCTTATCAATATCTGGTCAAGCGCGGTTTTAAGAATGTGCGCCGCTACTCCGGCGGATTGGCGGAATGGGATGCGGCGGGATACCCTCTGGAGGGGGAAGCTGTTTAACTGCGGGTGTACTATTGCCAAACAACACGGGGCTGTCCATGATAGAGGGACAGCCCCGTGTTTATTCCCAATGAGTTGGCGTGATGTTATTTTGTGAAAATTATTGACCAGCGATCCAAACGCCTTACTTCACTGGCAGCATCGGACATTCGAAGAAGGCTGGCGGGCCGCCAGCAGGTGAACCCGGCGTGATCGAGAGGTGGCCCAGGTTGTAGTGCACCATAATCTGGGCGTAAGAAGTGAGCACCGGCACGATTCCATGGTCTGCAAATCCAGCCGCTGTCCACTCCACGGTATGCGTGTACCAGCGCCCGCCGTTATAGTCGGGATTGCCCGGCGCAGCTTCAGCCACCGGCAACTGCCCCATCGGATTGTTGCTGTTGACGATGACGAACAGCTTATCGAAGGAAGCCAGGTTATTGCCGCTGGGAGCGGGCAGTATCGCGGCGCCCTTCGTGCCCCAAACCATGCCATCACCATACAAGCCAGGAGAAAAATTGGGTTGGCCAGGGTCAGCCAATGCAGGAACGACAAACAGCAGGCTGAGGGCAATAACGGAGAGAACCAGGGAAATTTTGCGGATCATTGTTTTTACCTCCTTTGGATATTGAGTGGGTTTATACGAGCGCAATAAACCTTAGTGTAGAGCAGAAAGATTATCCAGACCTTGCAGAATCATTACAAGAAAATTACACGCTGCCGGGTGAATGCAAAGGCAGGGGAAAGTCCTGGACACAAGCGCTCGCCTTATTGACACTTCTCCACTTCTCCATTATCCTCATCCCATGAACCCTTTTAACCTCTACTCCGCTCTGCTGTTCATTCTTTTCGTGCTGCTGTTGGCAGGATATTTTCTCTTGCGACCCGGTCTCAGCTTGGAACGTCTCCTGATCTTAGCCCTTCTGGCCTTTGGGCTGCTGTTTGGTTGGTATCGCCTGCGTCCCGTGCAAACCCCACACACGGACCTGGCTGAATTACGCAGCCAGATCGGCGCGGGCACACCCGTGCTGCTCGAATTCCAATCGCCGTATTGAATAGCCTGCATGGCCGCCAGGCCCATCGTGGATGGGATCGAGAGCGAATATAGCGGGCGGCTGCTTGTCCTGCGCGTGGATGTGCAGGAGGCGGCCGGCAAGACGCTGGCCCGAGAGCTTACTGTCATCGCCACGCCTACCTTCATCTTCTTCGATGCTCGGGGAGCAGCCCTCTGGCGCAGCGTAGGGACGATTAACCACGATCAGGTGGCCGAGTCTCTGGTGAACTCGGATCTCTAAGGTCACAGCTTGCGCATCGCCAGTTGCGCCAGTTGGCGGACTAAACACGGTATGGCTAACAGACCGAACAATTCTCACCAGCCAGCGCCGCTGTTTTCCGGCTTAGCTGCGCTTGGTTTGTTCTTCCTTTCTACCGCCACACTGACCTACGAGATCAACCTGACCCGGCTGTTCTCGGTGGCGCAGTTCTACCATTTTGCTTTTATGATCGTCAGCATTGCCCTGCTCGGCTTTGGCGCCAGCGGGACGGTCCTGGCGCTTTTCTCCCGGATTCCCGCCGACAGGGCATACTCGAGCCTGAGCTGGCTGGCGCTAGGGTCTGGGGTTAGCATGCTGACTGCCTACCTGCTGACCAACTGGCTGCCATTCGACTCGTTCAGCGTAGCCTGGGATAAGCGGCAATTGGCGATCCTGGTGCTGCATTACGTTGCCCTCGCCTGCCCTTTTTTCTTCAGTGGGCTGGCCACCGGGCTGCTCCTCACCGTCCACGCCAACCAGGCGGGGCTCACCTATGCCTTCAATCTGGTCGGATCCGCTTTTGGCTGCCTCCTGGCGCTGTTTGCTCCCAATCTGCTCGGTGGTGAAGGAACGGTCACCTTGAGCCTCGTGTTAGCCGCGAGCGCGGGGATGATTTGGCTGTTCACAGGACAGGTGAATGGAATACCACGATTTCAAAGGCAGGGCTGGGGGCTATATGCGATAATCCAGGGATCAATCCGCTGGGCGGTATTAGTCAGTTTGCTCGTCTTCGCTCTCAGCGATGTGAGCCTGCGCCTCGCTCGCAAAAATGGGTTGAGCCTCATGGCGCTCCGCATCTCACCTTATAAGGGTTTGTCGTACGCGTTGCAGTATCCTTCTGCCCAATTGATCCGTCAGGCATGGAATGCATTCTCGCGCGTGGATGTGGTCCGCAGCCCCGGCATTCGCTCGCTGCCCGGGTTGAGCTACCGCTTCCTGCAACTGCCGCCACCCCAAGACGCGGTCCTGGTGGATGGCGATGACCTCTCTCCGGTTGTTTGGGAGGGCGCAAATCTGTCATTCAGCGCCTATATGCCCTCTTCTCTGGCTTACCAGCTCCGCCCCCGGGCGACGACGCTCATCCTGGAACCGCGCGGCGGGTTAGATATCCTGATCGCTCTGGCTGAAGGAGCTGGGCAGGTCATGGCAGTGGAGGTCAACCCATTGATCGTCAGCGCCTCCCAGCACATTTACACTCTGCCGAATGTGCATGCGGTATCTGCCAGCGGGCGCAGCTTTCTGCGGCGATCGCTGCAGGATTACGACCTGATCTTGATTTCCCTGACCAGCGCCTACCACCCGGTTCGCTCAGGCGCATACAGCCTGGCTGAAGAATACCGATATACGGTGGAATCCTTCCAGGATGCGCTTGGAAACCTGCGCCCAGGCGGTATTTTAGTAGTTACCCGCTGGCTGCAGACCCCTCCAAGCGAATTTCTGCGTACTTTTGCTATCGGCGTTACCGCGCTGGAGCGTCTCGGGCTTGACCCTTCTCTGAGTGTGGTTGCCTTCCGCAGTTATAACACCGGAACGCTTTACCTGAAAAATGGTGCATTTACTGCCAGCGAACTGGAACTGGTGCGAGCGTTTGCCGCCAGCCGGGCGTTCGACCTGGTGTATGTCCCAGGGATGCAGGCGCAAGAGGCCAATCAGTTCAATATACTTCCTGAAGACGAGTATTACCAGAGCTTCAACGCCTTGATCTCAACGGATGACCGCCGGCAATTCTATCGAGATTACGCCTTCGATGTCAGCCCCCCTAGCGATGATCGTCCATTCTTCGGCCACTATTTCAAGTGGTCACAGTCCAGGCAGGTTTTAGCCGAATTTGGCAAGACCTGGCAGCCTTTCGGGGGGGCAGGCTATTTTGTCGTATTAGCTCTGCTTGCACTGGCGGCGGTATTGGCAGGCGGGTTGATCCTCCTTCCTGCGGCTGTCGCCCGAACGAAGGGCAGCGACGGTAAAGCTAGCAGCGCCTTCGAGGTTAGCCCTATCATGCCGCTGGGATATTTTGGGTTGGTCGGGCTGGCTTTCTTACTCGTGGAAATCCCATTGATCCAGATGTTTATCCTCTACCTGGAACAGCCAGCCTATGCCGTCACAACGGTGCTGTTTTCACTATTGTTCTTCTCCGGAGTAGGCAGCCGCTTCAGCCAGGGGATCTCTACGCCTCTGGTCCTGCCCTTGCTGGTTGTCTTCATATTGGGTTTTCCACTGCTGGGAAAGCAGTTCTTCGAGAACACCCTGGGGGCATCCCTGGCAGCCAGGCTGGGATTTTCCGCCTTGATCCTCGCCCCGATTGGCTTCCTGATGGGACTTCCCTTCCCCACCGGGATTGCTCGCCTGGCAGCCGAAGGTCGCCGCGCCCTCGTACCCTGGAGTTGGGGGGTTAACGGCGCAGCATCAGTAGTTTCGGCTGTGTTAGCCGCTCTATTAGCCCTCTCGTTTGGATTCGGCTGGGTGCTGCGTTTAGGAGCAGCTTGTTATGCTGGCGCGTGGTTTATGGAGAAATTGTGGGCCCGGGGGTCCCCCCGACAATCCCGCTCCCGGTAAAGGGCACAAAAGCGACCGATCCAAGGTTATAGGCTTTTAGCTCGCCGTTCTCAAAAACAAATTTCCATAAAGTCTGAAAACCACCTGGCGGACCGATGGGAATGACCAGGCGGCCACCCGGCACCAACTGCTCGACCAGGGGTGCGGGGAGATGGTCCGGAGCAGCTGTGACCACAATAGCGTCGAACGGGGCGTGTTCTACCCAGCCAAAGTAACCATCCGCGGTCATAACCTGGACGTCGGTGTAAGCGAGCTCCCGGAGGCGCGCAGCGGCGCTTTCAGCCAGTTCGGGGATGATCTCCACGCTGTAGACCTCAAGACCACCCCATGCCGCCAGGATGGCAGCCTGGTAGCCGGAGCCGGTTCCAATCTCGAGTACTTTTTCTCCGGGAGTCAGATCGAGTAGTTCGGTCATTAAAGCCACTATATATGGCTGGGATATCGTCTGCCCGTAACCGATGGGCAATGGGTTGTCGTCATAGGCGAATTCAAGGTAGTCAGCGGGGACGAAGCGGTGGCGGGGCACGCTACGCATGGCTTCCAGCACGCGGGCATCGCGGACACCGCGCGCTTCAATGGTGTTTTCAACCATCTTCAGACGGCGCTGATAATATGGGTCGACCTCCTCTGTGGGAGTCAGGCTGGACTGGGTAGCAGTCGAATAGAGCGGTATCGCTGTATCCGTTACTGTTTGCTCAGGCGCATCGATACCTGGAATGGTTGAGGTGCACCCCGCCAACACGCTCAACAGGAGCAGCAGGCAAGTCGCATCCCGCGGATTTCGCTCAGCGATATGCCATCGGTAATTGGAGTATGAACGCATCTATCGTGACCTCAAGCGTGTCAACGCCAACGCCGTTATCATCATCGCGCACAGTCAAAGTTACCGTATATACGCCCTTTCTGGTAAATGTGTGCGAGGGCGTAAGGCTGCCGCTCACGACCGGTGTGCCGTCTCCAAAATTCCACTCAATCGTGTGTGTGTCCAGGCTGCCCGGGTCAGTAAAGCTGCCGTTAAATGACAGTACCTCGAATATTAACGCTTGCTGATCCGCTCCAGCCTGGACAACTGGCGCCACATTGTTGACCGTGATGCTGGTAGAGTCGTTGCTCGAGCCTCCATCGTCATCTGTTATAGTGAGAGAGATGGTATATTCATCTGCAGCAGTTCCGCTGGGATTATCGTCCCGGTATTGGTGGTTTAGAGAGAACGAGGTAGTCCCTGCTGGATAATTGATAGTATTGACATTCCCATCGCCCCAAATCACCCCGAGGGAGAAAGTGTCCGCGCTGCTAGGATCAACAATATCCCCGCTCAAAGTTGCAGTGCCGTTCTCGTTAATTGATGGAGTGATTACGACACTGGCCAGCGTCGGAGCTACATTATTCACTGTTATGGTTATTGTATCTGTATCGATTAATCCCGAGCTATCCGTCAAACTGATATTGATTGTATATTGATCTGAACTTGTTCCGCTAGGGTTATCATCCCGGTATTGGTGAGTTTCGCTGAACCCCGTTGTCCCAGATGTATACTCGTAGATATCCCTATCGCCATTACCCCACCTGACATCCAGTGTAAAAGTGTCGCTGGTGTCTGGGTCGGAGAAATTACCGCTGATAACCAGGCTGTCGTTCTCGCTGACAGGTGAATTGCTCGAGACAGTCCCAAGCACGGGCGGGCTGCCAATAGGTGGACCCTCAGGATCGACTCCGGAGGGTCTCGAATCGGCGCCAATGGCTGGTCTTACCTTAATAACCCAGGTGATTGCGAGCAATAGGGGTATAACGATGAGCAACAACAGGTAGATCATCCGCTTTGGATGGTAATGTTTAGAATGTGACACAGCTCAATTTACCTCCCATAAAAATTAGTACCTGTGAATGACTACTCAAGATAAAATTGATTATATAATAAATTCAACCTGCAACGCCAAACGTTTTTCTTAACTCTCTGTAGTTACTCTAGAGGGTAGCAAGTATGAGGTGAAGGCTATGACCTCCAAGCATGGGTTAAGAACCGGGCTGGAAGCCGGGGCAGCGCCCGCTAAATGGGCGCATGTTTTCATCCTGATCTGCGGTCTGATCATTGTCGGCTGTCGAATTCAACCCGTGCGAACACCCTCCGGGGCACAATTATCGCCGACAGTAACCAAGGCAGCCTTCGTCTCGCCAACTGCTCGGACAGCAGCTCCACAAGCGTTTCCTACCACAAATATTGTCGGGACAACTCCACAAGCATCTCCCGAATTCACCCAGCTTGCTTCTACCCCCTCCCAGTCCATTGAGCCTTCTGCTTCTCCCACCCCGGGCTTGGATACCGCTACATCGACTCCGACCATCGCGCCTGCTCCTTGCGATCTTGCCCAGGATTTGCTGCCTGCCCAGATAAGCACTCGCTTGCCTGGCGAACCATTTGCCCATTTTTGGAGGCTGCGCAACGTCGGCTCCTGCACCTGGGCGAGTAATTACGCCATAACCTGGATCTCGGGCGAGGTGTATGCCAGCCCTGTAAGGATCGAAATAGGAGCAAGTGTTTCTCCCGGCGAAGTTGTCGAGCTCAACGTTCCCATGCTGGCGCCTGAGATCATTGGAGACCATTTGGGCGTTTGGACATTCGTGAACCCACAGGGGCAAAGAGTGGACATCGTCGCCAGGGCAGATGACTTGCTGACTGTGATGGTGCGGGTCCGATCCAACCTGACCCCTTCCGCCACGCTTACTACCGGTAGCATAAGCGGGCGACTGACTTACAACGGGGTTCCCGTTCAGGCTGGTGTCGCCATCTTGCTCGAAGATCAATATAACAACCCCTTGATGGTGAGTACGACTAACCAGAGCGGCAGGTTTACATTCAACAACGTGGTAGTTTCCGACCAGAGTTACACCTTGGTATTCTCGCAAGAGCTTAATCCCCAATACCTGATTGGGCAGGTGGTCAGTTGGGCGTGGTTGGAGCCGATACTGATGGCGAATGGCGAGCTTGAAAATTTACCTGACCTGGAGATCGCCCCATTAGGTTTCGAGCAAGTTAGCCCGCCTCCAAATGCTGCTGTTTCTGCAGGGTCAATATCCACCACCTCTCCGCTGTGGTTCGAGTGGCGTCAATATCCTCTGGCCACATTTTATTGGATCAACCTTACCCGTGGCGACCGCCAGTTCTCCGTTTGGGTATCCGGGTTCACCAGTTTCACTTCCATACCGTTCGATGGGGTTTTGTCTGATGGCGTGCGCATCCAGAGTGGAGATTTTTGGTGGGGCGTCGGCGCTCAAAAACCGTTAAGTGGATATTTACTCACCGTTTTCAGCGCCATGCAACCCCTGGTCGTCACACCTTAGACCAAACAACTGCTCTTTATGTTTTACTGGTATCTCGTTCTACCTCCCTTCCTGAAACCGTTACCACCCATCAAAAAATACGCAAGTTGTCGTTTTGCAGGCAATGCCATAAGATGTTTTGCCCTCAATCGCCCCAGATCACGGTAAGGGTGGGTCGGGTGATGGCAGCGTAATCATCCATGTCAGACGAATAAAAATACTTGCCGCTGTGCATCGGAAAATCGGCAGAATACATCGCCAGGCGCAGCGGCGCTCCGGATGAGTATGCCTGAGCAACCGCCCGGCTGAGATCCCACTGGCGGGGGACACCCGGATAGCCCGGGTATCCGGGCAGCGCTTCAACCCATGCCTGGCTGACATTCTCCCAGGCCAGGGGGGCGTTGTTCCAGTTCAGAGTAGATTCGTCCCAGTCTGAGGCAATCATGAGCATCTGAATCAATGAGGAGTTCGCCTCGGATGGATTGGAATTTCCTAATTGGTACAGGGTTAGAGTGGCAGAGATGATCGTTTTCCCCTGCGGGATTGAACTCAGCGGAAAGGTCAGATAGATTTTCGAGAAACACGGCCAATCGCCAAGCTGCGCCTGGTTTTGAACATTCAGTTGGGTGGTATGGGCATAATTCGTGAATCCCCATTGCGTCCAGCGGTTAAGCGAACCGCCGCAGTTGAACCCTCCACCTACCATACTGTCCCTCACTGTGGCCCCATCCAGCAAATGGCGCACAGTGGTTGTGCCCGCCGGGGATATGTCTGGCGGGCTGAAACCAGGCAGCCCATAATGGATTTGCCCCCAGGTAACTGGTGATTGAGGTTGCATCCCGGTCGGCCAAAGCTGATCTGGGATAGATGAGCCGACTGCATCGTCCCGATCGTGCAGCGTCAATCCCAGTCCCCATATCGAGCCGCTTGCAGGTGGCCCTGTCAGACCCAGGCTGGTGAAGGGTATATGGAAAACAAGCGACCAACCGACATCGTCAGTAGTGTTGTTCGGCAATGTTTCGCTCACCCAACCGCCCTCAACAGTAAGAGGCACGCTGACAGCTTGCCAGTCCGCACCATTCCCCTGGTAACTTGACTGATATAGCCTCGGATCGAGCCACCAGCGCACCTGGCCATCGAAGCGGTATGAGCTCGCAGCAGGTGAGTTGCCAGTATTTCCAGATATATTCAAAAACAAGCTCGCTCCATCCCAGGCGGTTAAATCTTCCAGCGAGGGAGACTCATCGAACCAGACCAGGCGGTCGAACACATTCAGATGGATGAACAGCTCGCTGGAGTTGTAGCCAACGCGCACATCGGCGTAATTGTGTGTTACCCCAACCTGTCCAAACCAAAACACCGCTGTACGCCCAAATAAGATATTTTGATTGAAATATGGCGCATTTACTCGCGGCGCACTGGGTAAAAGTGGAGATTTATACACCAGAGGTATGGCAACTGTGAACGTATCCGCTGCTGGCTGGTCCCTCGTAAAAGTCTGTTCCGATCCTTCAGCTCGAGCCAGGTTGAACGACGCTCCAAACCCAGGACTCACAAAGATTACAACCAACATGCCAGCCAGCCATTGTCGTATCAAGCCCGAAAATCCAGGCATTATCATCACCACCCCTCCCACGCAGAGAGGAACTTCAGCGCATTATCCATGTTTCGAATATCTCCCGAAAAACGAGGTTCGAACTGGATTCAATGCAAATATCATACCAGTCGGGTTCCCGCACACAACCAGGGAAGGGTTAAGCGCAATAGAACATCAGGTTAAGAGATATAAAGCAAAAATAACCGCCCCTTGGGAGGGGCGGCCTATTAAAAACAGAGGGAGATCGAAATCAACTCTAGCTTCATTCGACCGCATCTTTTGCTTTGGGACGTTCAGGCATTTGCCCGGGTTTGCGTCGGATGATCCTGGACAACCAGGAACGCCCATTTACGGGAGCAGCAATTTCTTCTCCCTCTTGCGTGTAATACTCACGGTAGTAATAATTGTACATGCCAAACAGTTCCTCACGTGCGCGCGGAATGCGGTTTAGCACCACACCGAGGGTGCGCGCGCCCACCCGGCGTAATTGCTTGGCTGTGTTGATGGCTACATTCCTGCGGGTATGCCCGTAACGATAAACCAGCAACACGCCATCAACTTTGGTGGCGAGGATCGTGGCATCTGAGACTACGAAGGGCGGCCCATCGATGACAACAATATCCGCCTGCTCTTTGACGGATTCCAGGATCTGATCCATTTTCTTCGAGCCAAGCAGTTCGGTTGGGTTAGGCGGTTGCCCGCCGCTTGTCAGGATCGACAAGTTGCCATCTTTCCAGTTCGTGATGACATGGTGAACGTCCAAATTACCGCGGAAGACATCAGCCAAACCACGATGATTTGAGAGTCCTAAACTGCGATGTATACTGGGTTTGCGCAAATCACCATCAATCAGCACCACCCGTTTCCCTGACTGGGCAAGGACAACCGCCAGGTTGATAGCGATGGAGGTTTTGCCGGCTGCCATGTCCGGACTGGTAACCAATAGAGTCCCCAACGGTTCATCCACGCCTGAGAATTCAAGATCTGTGCGCAAGGCGCGGAAAGCCTCCGCAACGGCAGAGCGGGGATGTTTGGTCACATAGGCTCCAAGGTAATCCTCTTTTTCAACATCCGAGATATAACCAATGACGGGTAGGTCGACCAGGCGTGTGATATCCTCTGGCAGTTTCAAGGTGTCATCCAGGTATTCCAGGATATAAGCCGCAGCAGCAGCGATAGAGAAGGCGACCGCGGCGGAAAGGATGACCATTGTCATCGAACTTGGGCCGACTGGCTGGCGGGGCAGGTTTGCCGATTCCAGAATAGATAGCGTGTTCACCGCGCCGCGGGTCGAATTATCCAACAGGGATGAATAATCGGACCGGTAATCAGATAAGCTCCTTTCTAAGGACGCAATTTCATTTTCTGTTACCGAGATCTCCCTGGCGCTGGTGAGGGTTGCAAGCTCCTTCTGTTTTTCAATCAGCTCGGATTGAATCTCTGTGATGCGAGCTTCGAGCGTTCTGAGTTGGCTTTCAATAAATGACTGGCGTTCCTGATCGTCATCATCGTTGGCAGGAGTTTGCTTGATGAGTTGATCGGCTAATTCTCTGGCGACAGCCTGGGCTCGCTGTGGGTTGGTGTCCGTCACTACAATCTCGATAAACTGGCTGTTAGGCAGCGGTCGCGCGGTATATGGAGGCAAAAACGACAGCCCTAAAGCATCGATGGTAGCATTGCGAACCGGATCGCGCAAAGCCAGTTCTGCATAAAAAGAAGCCAACTGCTGATTTAGAAAGAGCTCTCCACTGTTTGGGTTAGAAGCGAAAATTGCGCTTCCCGCGACAAGAGTGGTGCGCGACTGATACACAGGTGGTTGTCGGCGTGCGACCAAATAACTGGCGGAAGCCGCTAGCAATGTAGCCAGCGCTAACAACCACCACCATTTTAAGACCGGACGTAGGTAAACTTTTAATTCCATCGGTTTTTATAACCTCAATCAAACCACAAAATCCACCATTGACATGACCACAGCCACCGCGGTCAGGAGAGAGAGATCATTATCTGTGAATCTTGAATCAGCAGGGTTGACCAATGTGAATACTCCAACAACCCGATCACTAGAGAATAAAGGAACACTTATCACGGAGCGGGATCCGCCATTTTGCTGTTCCCATGCTCGTGGTAGCCAGCGAGGGTCATTACGGGTATCCGCAATTAGGGCTGATTCACGATTAGCTACCACCCAGCCAGCCAGGCCCCGTTCGACAATGTCAGCAAATTGCTGGGGTGGTATTACCTGTACATTTCCATTATACGCCAAAACACCCTCAACAACCCGGTAATTTTCATCCAAAACGACGATGCTGCCGCTGATCGCTTTGAGGTTGGATAGCGTGATCTGCAGCACCTGGCGGAGCATATCTCGTAAATTTAATTCCAGTGCCAGCTCGCGGCTGATCATGGAGAACAATTCCAGATTCTCAGGCGAGCGAATTACCTGTGCGGAGATCTGGCGGCTTTTCTCGGGTTCAGTTGCGCCAGAAGATTCAACGGCCTGCTCCGATACGCCAAGCAGCAATCCCAGCTCGCTGGCTGTGACCGCCTCCTGTACTTCCTCTCTGAGCGCCTTTGTTATCAAATGTTCTAATATCAGGTGAATGTCTTCGACTTGCTCGATGCTTTGGCTGGCAACCCTGATTTCAATATCTACCATTGACCCCAGGCGACCGCCATTAAATCCCGTGAAGCCGATCGTTGTAGCCCCGCGCTGGTTAGCCAGCTCGATCGCATTGATCACATTGGGTGAATTACCACTGGTCGAGATGCCAATGACCACGTCACCCGTATGCGCCAGGCTGTCGAGTTGATTGGCAAACACGCTTGCATAGCCCTCATCATTCGCGTAAGCCGAAAATATCGACATGTTATCCGCCAAACCAATCACTTTAAAATTAGGCCAGCCCTGTCTGCGTGTATTTTTTGCCAGGTCACAAACGAAATGCGAGGCCGTGGAGGCGCTGCCGCCATTTCCCATGATAAATATTTGCCTGCCGGAAAGACGCGCCTCGTGTAATATTGCAATCACCTTATCTATCTCGGTCATCGGCAACTGATCGAGTGTATGCTTTAGACTGTTTACGTAACGACTAATATGGTCCATGATAACCCCAGGGATAAATCAACCTCTATTTAGCGTTTGTAATTGAAAATTACCTTGCTGCCATCTGGTTCAAGCTGGAATGGCAGCTCTTGCAGCCCTTGCAGAGCTTCCCGAACAGCAGCCTGGCGCTCGTGTGGCACATAAAGCAATAAAAATCCTCCGCCGCCTGCACCGGTGATCTTGCCGCCTGTCGCTCCCGATTTGCGGGCAGCCGCGTATATATCGTCCAGGGCGCCATTGCTTATTAAACCAGATAGGCGCTTTTTGAGCTGCCAGCCTTCATGGAGATATTCACCGATCATATCGATGTCACAACAATCCAGAGACTCGCGGGCGACATATGCCAGCTTTTTCATTTCCCGCAGTACGGCGAAGCTGCTCTTGATGTTGCGTTGCTGGTCCACCAGTATGCGGTCAGAACTTCGGCTGATACCGGTGTAAAAAAGGAGCAGGTTTTCGTTGAGTTTCCGCCTTGAGTCTTCATTCAATATAATCCGTTGCAAACTCACCCTGCCATCCGGGTAAAATTCCATAAACCGAAGACCGCCATAGGCGACAATATATTGATCTTGTATGCCAATTGGCTTGCCCAGAATGTCAATCTCGATCTTGCAAGCCTCTTGCGCCAGGCGCTCAGCCGTCACGATTTCCCCTAATAATGTATACATGGCATGCAAAGACCCTACTGTGACCGTTGATGATGACCCCAGGCCAGTTCCCGCGGAGGGAATATCTCCCATAGTGGTGATCTCAACTCCTTCATGTATACCTGTTATCCGGAAGGCCTCCCGAATCAATTCGTGTTGAATCTGATCGACGCACTCTACCATCTCTGCCCGCGTCCAGCCCACGCGCAGCAGTTTATCGAAACGGTGTTTGATCGTAATAAATACATATTTATCGATGGTCGAGCTTAATGCGCAGCCGCCCTCTTCAAGATAATAGGAGGGAAGGTCGGTGCCACCGCCAAAGAAACTTACCCGTAAGGGGGTCTGAACAATGATCATCCTAATAAGCCCCCCTACCTTGAATCACCGCGGGTAGTGTTCGCCACAATATTTGCAGATCCAACCAGATGCTATAGTTGCGGATGTAGTGCATATCCAGACTGACCCTATCCTTGTATGAAATATCCGAGCGCCCGCTCACCTGCCACAAACCAGTGAGACCTGGTCTGACGGTTAACAGGTTGATGTCCCATTTCTCATATTTCTCGATCTCGTCGGGGGAGATCATGCGCGGGCCGACCAGTGACATATCCCCCTTGAGCACATTGAACGCTTGAGGCAGTTCGTCCAGGCTCAAGCGGCGTAGCACGCGCCCAACCCGTGTAACCCGCGGGTCGCGCTTGATCTTATGTTTTTCGGCCAGCTCCGTTTGCAGCTCTGGGTGCTGATCAAGAATATCTCGTCCGTTCTTATGCATCGTCCTGAATTTGAAAGCGTCAAATTGACGCCCATTTACCCCCATCACCCTGCGCCGGTGGATAACCGGTCCTGGCGAATCCAGCTTGATCGCGATCGCGATCATCAGCATGAAAGGGGATGCCACAATGATCCCAAGCGATGCCACACTATAATCGAAAAGATACTTTATCAAGCGATTCATCCCGGTCAGGCGAACTTTGTTAATCCCCACCAGCGGGACGTAGGCGAATTCCCTTACCGTCAGCCCAGTGGTGATAATCTCGTACAGGCCGGAAGACATACGTACATTGACTCTACTATCCACGCCGTATCGCTGAAAAATCTCCAGCATTTTGTCGTGAGACGAGATGGCGCTCGAGGCCAATATCAGTTCTTCCACTCCATAATCTCGGATGATCTCATCAAGATGGGAGGTGCTGCCAAGTACGCATATGTCCTCAAAGAGCACCGTCCCGGGTTTGAGTTTTTTATCTACAAATCCAATCACCTCCAGACCTGAAGTCCGCCAGTTACGCAGTTGCCGGGCCAGCGAGATGCCTTCATCGTTCGCTCCGACGATCAACGCGAGGGATACAAAAAAGCCGCGTCGGCGCAACAAGTAAATCACACGGCGCAGTATAAATCGACCAATGGCAGTGAAAATGAAGGAGAGACCCCAGGCCATCAATAACCACGCACGGGCAATGAGAAATTCCGGTTCCAGGAAACCAAATATGATCAGCACCAGCATGCCAATGGTAGTTCCTCGCGCTACCAGGGCATACTCCTCCGTGCCGCCCAGCAGATTCTGGCGCCGATACAATCCAAATGCAGCGAATATCATCAGCCAGATCGGCACGAGAATGATAGACAGGCTGCTGTAATACGGCTGGGAGGACATCGCTTCCAGACGAAAAACCGGGATGGTCCACTCAAAGCGGATCAAATAAGCGACCCGAAATGCCAGCAATGTCATTAAAGCATCGTTGATCAATAAGGCAACAATATATTCGAACCAGATCAGCCAGCGTAAAAAACCCATAACCGCTGGTTTGATTGGTTTCTCGACCCTCTCGGGAACGATATACCCATAACTTGTCGCGGTTGACTTCACGATAGATCCCCTCCATTCGATCCGCAACTGCAATTTTGACGTGGTGGTCATCGAATTAAGGTAATAAGGTCAGCACGTCACAGACCACGGGCTGTTGATAATCGAAATTATTATTTTATAAAAAACGTCTACACAAGCGCCCAATTAAGGATAACGTTTAACGATCTTCAATCGTTACACCGCAAGAGCATAACTTGTTGGCTGAAAATACCTTCAAGGGATCTAATGATTGTAGAGTAGGCAATGTTTTTCCCCCTTCGTAAAAGGAGCGGATTTCGAGGGTTGGGCTAGTTTTTCTCGTTGCCCGGGGTTTGAGCTGCGGCTTGATAGACCCTCTCCAGACGCTCGGTGATTGCTGCCCAACGATGGTGATCTCGTATATATTGCCTACCACTCAGGCCTATCTGGTTAGCCATCTCTGGGTGATCGAAAAGCTCCAGAATCTTTGCCGCGAACTCGGCAGGGGTGTGAGCAACCAGCAGATCTTTGCCTGGTTCTGCTCTCAGAGCCATGATCGCACGCGGTGAAGCAACCACAGGTGTTCCACAAGCCATCGCTTCCAAGAGCTTTAATTGTGAGCCAGCCCCATAAACCAGAGGGACCACCGCCAGGGTGGCCTTGCTCAAGTATGGGCGCAAGTCTGGAACTGTGCCGGTTACTGTAATGGCAGGATTTTGTGCCAGGGCCAGAATATTCTTTGGGGGGTCTTTGCCTACAATAATCAACTTTGCATTCGGTCTTTCACCCCACACCAAAGGCATGATCTCGTTCACAAGATAGGTGACCATGGTGATATTGGCGTGATAGCTCATCTTACCGCTGAAAACGACTGTGGCCGGATCACGGGGCATCGCTTCGCTCTCTCCGAAGTACTCCCAATCAACTCCGTTGGGGAGGATATCAATCGGAGCAGGCTGAACATTATTGGGAACAAGATCAAGCAAAGCCTGCTTATCCATTGTAGAGGTGATGATGGCGCGGTTAAATCGGCTTGCCAGCCAACCTTCATAGCGCCGCGTCCGATTTAGGTCCAGCCGTGTGACCATCTTTCCAAATATGCTGCGACTCAACCCGGCAGCCTGTTCGAAAAGATAACTGATGCAATCCACGCTGTCCCAGACAACCGGAATCTCCGGGAAAAGAGACTTGACATAGACGCCAAAGCGCGCCCCGCGCAGGTGTTCCACATGGACAACCTCAAAAGGCGGTCTGTCGCTTGATCCTAACAGGCCGCTGATCCTGGCAGCCAGCCCAGGCTGCCAGGAGTAAACCGCCTGCAAGGGCGTTGTCGAAGGCAGCGTGATAATACAATTCCATAGTGATTGCCAGCGCGACTGATACAGGGCAACCACCTCGACGCCCGGGTATTCGGCGAGATCATCGGCGTCCCTCCGCTCATGCTCATCTGTCCACAGTGTGCAAACGGTGAGATTGTTGCCGCGCTTGGCTAGCTGGCGTATCAGGTTGAATGACCGCACCCGAATCAGATTGGGTACGTAAGGCACGATGAAGAGGATATTCACGGTTCGCAGTTTATAGGCTTGCTTGGAGCCTACCAGGTTGTTCTAGTCTCACATTCCGTGCAAAGATGTATCCAACAGCAAATCCGGCGAAGATCACTAGGATGGCGTCAACCGGCAGGCGATAGCGTATCAGTGCCCAGCTCAAGATATGGATGCCGGTATATACCAGGATAAAAAGGTGCAGTAAAAAAAGCGGTGAACCCAGGTAATACCTGAATGGTCTGGGTTTTATGTACAATGAACGTAGCAAACCATACGCCATCAAAGGCAGGAGCAACCCAAAACTGCCTACTCTCGAAAGATTGCTGATCAAGCCGCTCTCCTCTGAAGGCCAGAACATAAAGTAGGCAGGGATGCGGCTGAGTGATAGCAGAGTATAGCGCCATGGGTCTGAAGTCACAAAGCCCAGACCGCGGCGGAGCAGTTCCTGGTCCAGGGCAGCCTCATCCAGGCCGCGCAGCTCCACGGGCACGAGCGATTGATAGCTGCCCATCTCTTCTTGCAGGATGGGTATAAAGCGCCTTCCGTAGATTGGGTGATTGCCCCAATAAAAGGCATATCCAGCGTTAGTATTCAGCAAGACAAAGCGGCCGAAACGACTGTAATTATAAAGTGTAAATGGCAAGATCATCACACCAATCACCAATACAGACAACACCAACCCGGGAATAGCAGAACCTGCGCCACGTTCTCGTTTTGCCCACCAGATCCATAAAAACAGGAATGGCACCATCAAGAGAAAAAGCTGGCGGAGCAATATTGCTGTGCCCAAAACCAACCCCAAGGCGAGCGAGCGAGGCAGTAGGGGTATCCGCCGGTCCGTGTCTGTTTGCGGAGCAACCCAGTCGATCGCCAGGTTGAGCGCTGCCAGGATAGCGGTGATATAAAACGGCTCAGTCATCAAGGTCCCGGCGTAGTAGATAAAATACGCATAGAACGCTGTAAGCGCTGCAGCCAACTGCCCCACCCTGGGGTTAAAAACCCGGCTTCCCAGGCGGTAAACCAGGTAAGGGTGCAAAGTGCCAACCAGAATCGCCTGGATCAAACGGGGGATCACTGGATGGATGCCAAAAAGCCCGTATACGCCAGTCAGGAAGAAGGTGTACAAATAGCTCCAGTGGGCAGTAGGAGCATTCTCGGCGGTCAGGGGCCACCACGGTTCGCCAAAGGTAAAACCATATCCATCCAGGAGGCGCAAAGCCAGCGCGTGATATGAGATCTGATCGTTGGTGCCCGGGAGATCTTCAACCGTATCTCCCAGGAATAAAGCCGCCAAGACACGAAACAAAACAGAGATAGCGAGAATACCAATTAATATTCGCTTCGGATTACTTTTCAAAACTGCGCTATCTCCGCTTCTCTCCCATCTGTTGATAAACCTGATCCAACGTGGTTAAAACCACCCGCCAGTCGTAGCGCTGCGTCGCCAGGCACCTGCCATTTGCGCCCAAAAGCTCCTGATAACAGGGATTGTTTATCAAGCGAACCACCGCATCCGCAAATTCTTCGGGAGCGTCTTCGACCAGCACGTGTTCGCCCGGTTGAGCTTCAATCCCCTCAAGTCCGATGGTGGTAGTCACCACCGGCATCCCACGGGCAAATGCCTCCAGGATACGGACGCGCATGCCTCCCCCAGCGCGCACCGGAACTACCATCAGGGCTGATTTTTCCAGGTAGGGAGTCAGGTCATCAACATAACCGGTTACCTCAATTACACCCGGATTTTGGTTTGCCAGCTCCACGATATCGGATGGCGGGTTTTTACCAATAATCGCCAGCTTAACCATCGGAACAGCCTGGCGGATGATTGGAAACACTTCAGTAGTAAACCAACGGATGCCATCGGCATTGGGTGGGTAATGAAGCGTACCCAGGGTAACGATATGCAATGAGTCAGAAGACCGCCTTACCGGTTTGAGCTGATCTGTATCCACCGCAATCGGGATAACTTTGATAGACGCCCCATTCACATGATGGTCTACCGTGTAAAGCGCCTGTAGCAGCGCCTGGCGGTCGGGTTCGCTTACCGCCAGGGTATGATCGAACTCCTTAATAATTTTCCCCTCATAACATTTTACTCTACGAGCTTCAAGCGCAACGAAGGGTTTGAAGACGACCTGGGTGTTCTCTCCCATGCGCTGAATAATCGTCCAGACTGCATTGTGCGCATCGAAAACGCGCACGATCTTTTTGCCATCCTCCCGCATTGGTAATTTTCTCGGAAATCCAAAGCGACCCGGTAAAGCAAACTGGGTCATTGTAAGCTGATCTGCATGGATAACATCAATTTTTCCAGAGCGCATCTTGTGCAGCACCAATTTACGCATCCCGGCCATATCATCTCGCTCAATGAGAAAAGGGCGTCCTGTCAGATTGCTGACCAGCAGATAATAAAGATCCGCAAGGCGAGAGCGGTGAATAGGAATCGCATACACTTCATCACAGATCCTCCGCAAGGTTCCTAAATGAGCCCGTTCTTCCGGGCGAACGAAAGTTGCCAGGGTGATCCGATGACCTTGTTCTTTAAGAGAACGAAGAACGTGCCAGGTCTTGACCTTAGGGCCTGAGTCCGGAGGATATGGGACGATTTGGGATAAAAACAATATGTTCATTTTCAAGAAATTCTATTTATCTAAAGAAACAAGCGCTCCAGTCGTTTTGTCAGCCGTTTTATCAGCTCGAGACCGCAGACGCACCTGATGAAGAAGCAATATCACGACCAGCATACTTGCAAGTAGGAAAAGAGCGAGCAGAGCAGTTTTGCCGTTCGAGGCGGTAGCGGAAAAGCTAACCAGTCTGATGGCGGTTGGTTGCGAGCAAACGGGATAATCCAGGTTAACGACTGTTCCTGCAGGGATATCGTTTACCGAGCAGGTGGTGCCCATGACGTTCACATTGCCAAGCGGGACGCCGGGGTTGCTTGCATGCCAGGTTTCGATCGTGTAGTTGCAGGTGGTGCAGTGGGGTACAGCTATCTTATACCCGCCAGAGTCGTAGTTATGACCCTCTTCAATCGAGTTGTTTTCGGCCCGGTAAAGACCAACCACATTTCCCAATGAGTTTTTTACTGCTACCACCGTGTTGCCAAGTCGGTCCCCGCCGCTCTCCTCCAGCCAGCCTCCCGACGAAGACATATTCATATTGGTTATTCCAGTGACTTGGGGGGATTCTATGGGATTATCACACACCGTAAAGTCTGCGTTGCACGGATG
>DATEDC010000098.1:0-2350 GCA_035286585.1 Anaerolineales bacterium | reverse complement strand
AAGCGCCAAGAGCGATGCGCGTGACGCCGGGCAGGTCTTTCGCTATCTGCGCGGCCCGATGCGGGGTCGTATCCTGGACCTGACCTATAGCGACGCCTCGGAGCTATATCACCAGCCCAAGCCGACCTGGGTGGCTGCGGCGCTGATGGAATGGCAACTTGAGACGTAATCAAGGAAGTAAACTGAGATGAGGTGCCTGCGGGACGGTTGCCCGCAGAGCTAGACCAATTTCGGATAATATCAATACATGCTTGCGCTCGACCAGGAGGTGTACCGATGGATCCTTCGAAGACCACTTCCCGCGCGGCAAAGCTCGTGCGCTGGGTCGCCAGGCTCTTAAGTCTCCTGGTGCTGGGTTTTGCATTACTGATCTTCCTCGAGCCCGAACCGAATGCTGTAGAACCACTTCCGCTCAAAGACTGGATCGAGCTGGGCTTTTACGGCCTGGCTCTCCTGGGGCTATTGCTGGCCTGGCGCTGGGAGGGCTTGGGCGGAGCGATAGCTATACTGGGTGTGCTGGGCAATAACGTCGCCTTTCTCATCTTGCGCGGTTATTGGATGGGTGGGCTGCTGATCCCTGCCTTTTTTGTGAGTTTACCCGGCATCTTGTTCCTGGTGTACTGGGCTATGACGCGCAACATGGCTGAATAAGGAGAGAATAGAATGGATACACAAAAGGACGACCGTATTTTCCTTGCCACGCGCCTGGTCGCTGCGCTCGTCGTGCCTGTGCTGGTCTTGGCTTTTGTTATCCTGTACTTTTCCCCCGAGCTTTCCGGGCGGCGCTTCGCCTGGGAGATTCAACCCACTATGACTGCCAGGTTCATGGGGGCGGGCTATTTGGGCGGCGCCTGGCTGTTTGCCAATGCCATTTTTGGACGTCGCTGGCACCGCGTTGCGGCTGGCTTTTGGCCGGTAACGGCATTTACGGCTGCCATGCTGCTGGCCACCATCCTGCACTGGAGCCGCTTTGACCTCGGCCGCTTTCCGTTCCAGGTGTGGCTGGGGCTGTATATCATCACACCCTTTCTGGTGCCCTGGCTGTGGCTGCGCAACCGCCTCACAGATCCCGGCGCGCAGGAAGCGGATGACCTGGTCGTCCCCGCCCTGGCGCGCTGGGGCCTGGGCTTACTGGGCGCGTTCCTGCTCGGCTTTGCCCTGCTGGGGTTCGCCTCGCCTGCCTGGCTGGTTTCCATCTGGCCCTGGACGTTGACGCCTCTAACCGCCCGCGTGCTCAGCGGTTGGATAGCGCTGCTGGGCGTCGGCGGGCTGGTCATCTCCCGTGATCGGCGCTGGAGCGCCTGGCGGGTGGGGCTGCAAAGCATCGCCCTGTGGCAACTGCTGGTGGTCATTGCCGCGCTGCTCAGCCCCGCGGATTTTAAAACCGGGCTGGTCAACTGGTACCTGATCAGCGTCCTCGTCGTGCTGGCGGGCATGATCCTTCTGTTCGTTCAAATGGAGTCTCGCCGATAAATCTCCCCGCTTATATCTTCGAGTCGATGTGAATGGGGACGTCGATGATCACGATGTCTTTATACTTGCGCAGTTCCGAGCGCAGGCGGTTGGCGGTCTGGTTGTGCAGAAAGCTTCCGATCTGGTAGGTGGGGACAAAAGCCGGCACCACGACCGTAGTCAGCAGGTGGGGAAATTCCTCGTTATTGACCTTTTCGATGTAATTGACAATTGGAGTGAGTACATCGCGGTACTCGTAATCGATGGTCACCAGGGTTATACCCTGGGTAATATTGGGAAAACGCGCCCAGCGGCGCAGCAGGCGCTCTTTCATTTCGGGGGAGGTCGTCACGCACAGAGCGCGCACGTCTGTGGCCAGGCGCCGGGCGTACATCAAGGCGCGCAGGCTGCCGCGGTGCACGTCGGCGATCGGCACCACCACCACGTCCGCGACTTCAGATATTTGCTCGGCCTTCAATTCGCGGGTGCTCAAAGCTTTCGAGACGCGCTCGTAGTGCTGGTGAATCGAATGGAACATCAAAATCAACCCCGGAATGATCACCACCACGATCCAGGCGCCTTCGCGGAATTTCGTGGTCGCCAGGATGACAAATACGGTGAAAGTCACCACTGCGCCAACGGCGTTCAGGATACGCTTCCATTTGGCATTGCTTTCGTAATGGATTTCCGTCACCTTGGTTTGCAGCGTCTCCCCGGGCTTTAAGTGAGCGATGCGCCCCATCAGGCGGAACATCCCGCTTTGCGAGAGGCTGAAGCTGAGCATCACTCCCACGGCGTAGAGCGGCAGCATGGCGATCTCATTCGCCTGAAAGAAGATAACGATCAGCGCAGCGACGAGCGCCAGCACGCCGATCCCAGCGCTGAACACCAGGCGGTC
>DATEDC010000097.1:0-6861 GCA_035286585.1 Anaerolineales bacterium | reverse complement strand
CCGGAGAGAAGGCGGGGGAGTTTCACAACATAAAGAAAGACGTCGAAGCCGTCGGCGAGTTCATCCGCCTGTGGTCCACGCGCAACAAGCGCTGGGCCTCGCCCAAGTTCCTGATCGGGGAGAGCTACGGCACTACCCGCGGGGCGGCGCTCTCCGGCTACCTGCAGGAGAAGTACGGCATGTACCTGAATGGGATCATGCTGGTCTCCGTGGTGCTCAGCTTCCAAACCATCCGTTTTGACCCCGGCAATGACCTGCCCTTTGTCCTCTTTCTGCCCAGCTATACCTCCACAGCCTGGTACCACCACAAGCTGGAGAGCGACTTACAGGCCGACCTGAGCAAGACCCTGGCAGAGGTAGAGTCGTTTGCCTTGAATGAATACACCCTGGCGCTGATGAAAGGAGCCTCCCTTGCCAACGAGGAGCGCCTCCAGATCGTCAATAAGCTCGCCCGCTACACCGGCCTGGCCGAAAAATACATCCGGCAGGCCGATCTGCGCATCGAGATCCACCGCTTCACCAAGGAGCTGCTGCGCGATCAGGGCCTGACCGTTGGGCGCCTGGACAGCCGCTACACCGGCGTGGATCGCGATTCCGCCGGCGAATACTACGAGTTCGACCCCAGTTACGCCGCCATCCAGGGCGTTTACACCGCAACCCTGAACCAGTACGTGCGCGCCGAATTGCAATACGAGAGCGATCTGCCTTACGAGATACTGGCTCCGATTTACGAGAAGTGGAAATACGATATCTACCAGAACCAATATGTGAATGTGGGCGAGACGCTGCGCAAGGCGATCTCCGTGAACCCTGCCTTGAAGGTGTTCGTTGCCAATGGCTATTACGACCTGGCAACCCCCTATCTCGCCACCCATTACACCTTTGACCACCTGGGGCTGGACGAGAATCTGCGCGGCAACATCTCAATGGCGGAGTACGAAGCCGGGCACATGATGTACGTCCACCTGCCCTCGCTCCAGCGGCTGAAGGCGGACCTGGCGGCGTTTATAGATTCCGCGGTTACTTAATTCTCTCGAGCGCCTGAGCCAGGTCGCTCAGCAAGTCATCGATATCTTCCAACCCGGCGCTCAGGCGGATGAAGCCTGGCGGTACGGCGTCCCCGCCCCAGCGCGCCCGCCGCTCGGCAGTGGTGTGTATCCCGCCGTAGCTGGTCATCTGGTACACCAGGCGACAGGCGGACAGAAATTTATCAGCCTGCTCCTGGTTGGCCAGCGAAAAACTGACCAGCGGGCCATAGTACTGCATTTGCCGGGATGCCAGCGTGTGGGAGGGGTCGTCCGGGAGTCCCGGATAGCGCACCAGGCTCACCCCAGCCTGGGTATTCAAAAAGCGAGCTATCGCTATCGCGTTAGCGCACTGGCGCTCCAGGCGCACGTCCAGCGTTGGCAGGGAGCGGTGCGCCAGCCAGACCTCCATGGGGCCGGGGATCGCGCCGGTTTGGGTGCGCCAGGCGCCCAACTTCTCCAGCCAGTCGGGGTCGCGCACGGCGACGTGACCCAAGAGCAGGTCGGTGTGCCCGACCAGGGCTTTGGTATCTGCCGCCACTGAGAAATCGGCGCCCAAGGCAAGCGGCTGCTGCCCCAGGGGTGTGGCGGTGGTGTTGTCCACTGCGACCAGCGCGCCGTGCTGGTGAGCAAGGTCAGCCAACAGGGCGATATCGCACACCTCCAGCTCCGGGTTGCTGGGGGTTTCCAGCCACAACAGGCGCGCCCCTGCTAATTGCTGCGCCTGGGCGTTTCCGGCGGTGGGCGCCTGGCGCACCTGGATGCCCATCTCTGCCAGGTAGCCGCTCGCCAGCAGGCGCACGGCGTGGTAACAATCGGAGGGCATTACCAGCGTTTCCCCGGGGCGCAGCACGGCGCCGAAGACCGCGCTGACCGCCGCCATGCCAGAGCTGAAAGCCAGGGCCGGCCCGCCCTCCAATTCCGTCAACGCCCGTTCGTAGTAGGTCCAGGTGGGGTTGTGATAACGCCCGTAGGTGTAGGGCGAATCCGGCGGCTCACCCGGGGCGTGGAAGGCGCTGGCGAAGGCTGGCCCGGGTAGGATGGGGGCGCCGGCGACCGGCTCGGGCAGGCCGGCGCGCGTTACCAGCGTGCGAGGCTGCATTTTGGGCTCAATTGTTTGTTCTGCTCCTGAATGCATTGCTATTCCGCTTTTTCGATAAAGACGATCAGCGTACTGTGTACCTGGTTGTCTTTTACCGGGCTGGTAACCATGGCGACAAGCGAGACCGGCTTCAGGACGGCGATCGATTGGTTGAATGATTCTAACTCCTGGCCGACCATGCCTCCGCGCAGAGCCTCTAACAAGTCGGGCAGTTTCAGGTAAAAGAAGGGGATAGCGTCCCTGGAAAAGTGCGTCCAGGCCTCCCGGTAGGCTGAATCGTCCGCCAGCGTCTCAGCAGGGTTGAAAACGTTCTCTATCCGCTCGCTCGTCAGGCCAATCGCCAGGTGATCCTGACTCAGGCCAAAGGCGACCATATCACCCGCAAACGGATCGCCCAGGGTATAGACGTGGTCTTCGCCCACGTCGGACTGCTCGACAGTCGCGCCCTGCCGGCTGACATAGCTGTTGAATTTCTGGATCGTGCTTTCGAGCGCCTCGTGGTCGCCGATGCGCGAGGCGAAGATCACGCCCAACGGCACCCCCATTTGAGCGAATATGCTATCCGGCTCTGGGACAAGCGCCAGGCCGTACTCTCCTTCAAGGTAGGCTAACAGGTCAGTGTCCAGGTTAAAGCCGATCTCGGCAGACAGCATCAGCATGGCCTCATCGTAATCCGCGCCGATCTGGCTGCCCAAGGTTTCTCTGTTTATCTGCATAATGTCCTTCAAGCCTTGACCCGCAAAAAGCAGCAGCGTATCGGCCGGCATCACTTCTGCGATCCGTGAGGCCTGCCCGGCGTTCTGCAGCGCGGCGCGCTGGGTGTCGCTGATCTTTTCGATGTCATAAAGGGCCAGCGCATCCATCTGCAGGCCCTCATCGACGACTGCCAGGCTGGCGGCTATGGAACCGAACGCCTGCATCTGCGTCGAGAATTGCGCCAGCCCGGTAACGCCTATCCCCGTGGGCATCGCCTCCGACAGCATCCGCTGGTATCCCTCGCCATCCACAAACATGGTCAGGAAGCGTTCACGCGGCAATTGGCGAGCGATGGCTTTGAAGTCTGCCTGATCTCCCAGGGAGTCGCCGCGTTGGGCGTCGATCGCCGCCTGTACATCTTCCAGCCGGGAGGCGAACAATACCAGGCTTCCGGAGCGGGCGAAGGCCAGTCGATTCACTTCGTGAGTATAGATAGTGACGCCCTGGTAATCCTGCTCAGCGACCTGCTGGTCCGTTTTTTCGACCAGGCCGAGGCGCAGTTTACCCAGGAAGGCGTCTGCCGCTTTCCTGTCGCGCGCCTCGACGGCCAGGATGACGCCAGCCTCTTGTGGATCGAGGCCGAGGCTGCTCATAAGATCACCGGTGATCCCAAACCCAAGGTACTGCCCGAGCCAGGGCTGGATATCCCCGCTGAAGGTAAAGCCGTATGCTTCATCCAGGCTTTTGTCGAGCTCGGCCAGCATTCCCGCTGTGTCTCTGAACTCGCCAACTCCATTGGCGCTGGCGTCGCGCACCTCCGCCATGACAGGCCTGACAATGCGGTCCAGTTTGTCTGGGGTTGCTTGAAGCAGGTTGACGCCCAGGTATATCGGGGTATCCGCCGGCATGGCGGCGGCGGCCGCGTCCAGCCCTCCCAGCAAGCGAGCTGGCAGGCCCAGGGCGAGAGCCAGGATGACCGCGACCACCACGAGCGCCAGCGCGCCCAGCCCTGCCCACAGCCAGGGGCTTCGCCGGGCTGGTTCCGGTGGCAGGGGCGGCAGCTCGTGCGCTGGCTCTTCAGCCAGTTCTCCGCGTTGGTATTCCTCCGGTTTGAAATCATCTTCGTTTGGAGTGGTATTTTCGTTCATGGTTTGCCCCTTTCGGTAGATAAAGGTTTTAGCACACTGGACGGCAGGATTGCAAAAACGCTGACGACTGCCGCAATCAAAAAAGTCTCGCTGATCACCTGGGTGGCGATCTGCATCCCGACCCGGGCTGCGGCGGTGAGATCAGCGCTGGGTCCCAGCATCTCCCATCCCAGGAAATTCGCCCGCTGCAGCCCATAGGTTGCCAGCGCCGAGACGCCCACCGTCATGCCCACCAGGCGGAAGATGATCACCAGTCCGGAGGCCGCGCCGCGCTGCCCGGGAGGCGATGTGTCGATCACCGCGGCGGCGATGGGCGCCAGGGTCAAACCGTAACCCACGCCGGTAAGCGCTAGCTGCGGGATCATGGCGAGGTAGGTAGTCTCCGGCTGCCAGCTCGTCATCAACAAGAATCCTGTGGTCGCCAGAATTAAGCCCGCCAGGGCTGGGGGGCGGTAGCCCCAGCGATGTGTCAGCCAGCCGCCGGGGACAGAGGCGAGCGCCATCGGGACGGTGAGCGCGGAAAGCATCCAGCCGCTATCCCAGGCGCCTTGCTCCAACGTCTCCGCCACCAGGGTGTTGATGAATAAGGGCACGTTGGCGATGGCGATGAACAGGCCGACGCCGATCAGGAAGTTGCTCAGGCCGGCTGCTGAAAAGTTCGGGCGCCGGAACAGGGCGGGCGGCATCAATGGATTGGCAGCGCCTCGCTGCCGCCACAGGAACAGGATGAAGAAGAGCGTCGCCAGGGCCAGGTATCCAGGTGCAAAGCGCGGCAGGGCGCTTACGCCTCCCAGGCTCAACATGCTGCTCTGCTCGGCGCCGGTTCCAAGGCCCAGGTTGAGCGCTGCCAGCGCCAGCGAAATGAGCGCCGCGCCGGACCAGTCCATCCGCCCCACCGTTTCCGGCAGCCGGGGCAGATCTGCCAGAGCGAAATAAATCATCAAAAACGCAGCAAGGCACAACGGCAAGTTCATCCAGAAGATCACGCGCCAGTCGAAATAGCGGGTGAGGATACCTCCATACAGGTGGCCCACGACCCAACCGGCGGTATCTACTGCGGCGATCACCCCCAACGGTCGAGCCCGCCTGCCAGGCGGGTACAGGTCGCCGGCGATCGCCATCCCCACCGGCACCATCGCCCCACCGCCGAAAGCCTGGACCATGCGCGCCAGGACCAGCATCCATAGGGAAAGGTAGGCCGGATCAGGGCGCTCAGGCCCCAGGCGGTAGGCGATCTGCAGTGCCAGATCGGTCGGCCAGCCATCCGCCACCGCCACCAGGTAAGAGCCCAGGGCGAAGATCGCCAGGGCGAGCAGGTAGACGCGCTGGCGGCCGGCCCGGTCGGAGAGCGAGCCCATAAAGGTCATCGCCACGGTATACGCCAGCAGGTATCCGCTCACCACCCAGGCGGCGTCGTCCAACCCGGACTGAAGGGGGATCTCCAAATCGTAGACCACGTGAGGCAGGACGGCGGAGACCACCGTCAGGTCGAGCGCGCCGATGAAGATGGGCAGGCTGATCAGGCCGACGATCGCAGCCGGGGAGAAATGCATCTGCCTTTGGTTCATCTGCTCATTGGAGAAGTGTTCTTAAGGTTCTGTCACTGCGAACCATGTCCTGAACGAAGTGAAGGAGAAGTGTGGCAGTCTCCTCGGGATCAGGGGGACTCTGCGAGAGAGGTTGCGCGCTTGCCCGGGGGTATCGCCACGCCGGGCACAGAACGCCCGGCTCGCTATGGCATTTTTCTCAGTGAAGAAGAGCGCTGGCACGGTGGAGGTACTCGCAGGGATAATCAACCATCTGGCGGTGGCGCAATGGGCTCAAGCGCATTGAATTCCCAGAAATCGATCCGCCAGCGGGTGACGCTTTCGCCGGAAACGGCGCTGCCGGAGACGGCGCTGTCGTTCGGGTCGCTCTCGCTCGGCGGGAGCGGCTCGTCGATCTGGACACGATATACCTCAAAGGTCTGCGCTGCAATCCATAAATTCACCTCCATCGCCTGCGGTCCAATCAGCCCATACGATAACTCGTACAGGCGCTCGCCCTCCAGCCTGCCACTCAGCGTATAAAACAATTGTCCGGGCATCTCATCCAGTTCCTGCAAGCCCTGGTAACTTAAATCGCTTAAATCCTGGCTCAAGATTTCCTGGAAGCCGGACTGTGGATCGAAGAGGGCAGCCGGATTGAATCCCAACTCTGGGGGAAGTTTTTCCCAGCGGTTAGTAAGTAATCCGGTTTCCCAGTACTCGTCGCCCAAAGCGATCATTTGCACCTCCGCCACCAGGCCGGGCAGGATGACGCGGATGGTCGCCCGCGCCTGGTCAGGGGCGTAGAAATCGCCTTCCGCGCGGGCGAAAGCCACGGATTGGCCGGCGTCGAGATACGCCAGGGCGCCGGCGCGGTCGATGAGGAAGTGGAAGCTCTGCAAGGATTTCATCCGCCCGGCGGCGCGAGCGAGGATCTCATCCGGCGGCAGGGGCTGGGGCGTGGGCGGACGACAGCCTGCAACCAGGTAAGCCATGAGTATAATCAGCGGCAACCGCAGTTGCCAGACGATGGAGTGTGACGCTTTCATAGCGCCCCCCCGTAGGGTGAAGTATAAACACTATAGCAAACATTCACCTGGGAGTCAATTCACGTTCTGACTTTGCCAGAATTCCGGCAAGGAGCGCGTGTCGGTGTGGGGGCGAGTTTGCTCGGCGGTTGATGAACTTTAAAAGCCCAGTGATGTTACGGTATTTAGCTGGAATGGCCTGCAATTAGTAGGCTTCTTGGATTGCCTGTCTGATTTCCTCCTCCCCAAAAAGGCCCTCGAATTTATCCACCAATTTACCTTCTCCATTGACCACAAACACCCAGGGTTCAGAGGGGAGCCCCCACTGCTTCGCAG